>NC_009253.1:0-300675 GCF_000016165.1 Desulforamulus reducens MI-1
ACGAATTGGTATATCAATGGGAAAGGATATACTAGACAGTCACTGAAAATTATATTAAATTTCTGCCCCATAGTCAAGAAAAACGGTATTTAAGAAATATTTTTACTCACATAGATATCCATACCACTTGTGAATATCTAATTATCTGTTGATAACCTATTTTAGTTTTGGTATTATTGATTTACGCCTGTGGATAATTTTAGTTATCCAGTTTTTACACAGCCTGTGGATAAAACTGTGTACAACTTTTGTTGATTAATAAATATTATACCCCAATCAAATTATTTCACGACATCACATTCCCTTATTATTAAGGGATTTTTTTCCGGATTCATTAAGTAGTTTGGAGGGTTGCTCAAGAAATATGCAAAATGATGTCCTGGCCAGATGGGAACAGGTGCTAATTCGCTTGGAAAAACAGGTTAATAAGCACTCTTTTGAAACCTGGCTCACTAAATGCAAACCAGTCGCTTTCTATGATAATACCATTATTATAGAAGTTCCTGATCACTTCTCTAAAAGTTGGCTGGCAGACCGATACGCACCTATTATTAAACAAGCATATGAATCTATTATGCATCAGGAAATTTCTCTGCAATTTATTCTGGCCGGTCAAGAGGTGGATCAGCCTAAACCAAAGGAGAGATCTTCGGAAGAAACTTACATTAATATACTTAACCCCAGATATACCTTTGATACTTTCGTTGTGGGTAATAGTAATCGTTTTGCTCATGCTGCATCTTTAGCCGTTGCGGAATCACCAGCAAAGGCATATAACCCATTATTTATTTACGGTGGTGTTGGTTTAGGGAAAACTCACTTGATGCATGCCATTGGTCACTATATTCTTGAAAACAATCAAAATCTTAAAGTGGCCTATGTTACCTCAGAAAAATTCACAAACGAGTTGATCAATTCAATTCGAGATGATCAAACCGTAGAGTTTCGTAACAAATATCGTAGTATGGATATTCTATTAATTGACGACATTCAATTTCTAGAGAAAAAAGAACGAACCCAGGAAGAATTTTTCCATACTTTTAATACCTTGTATGAAGCAAATAAGCAAATAATTATCTCCAGTGACCGTCCTCCTAAAGAAATTGCCACCCTAGAGGACCGACTTCGTTCACGTTTTGAATGGGGATTAATAACAGATATGCAGTCTCCAGATTATGAAACAAGAGTAGCTATTTTAAGGAAAAAGGCACAACTGGAGGCTATTAAAAATATTCCTGATGAGACTATTGCTTATATTGCTGATAAGATTCAATCCAATATTCGTGAGTTAGAAGGGGCATTAATTAGAGTAAGTGCCTTTTCTTCATTAGAACAAAGAGATGCAACACCTCAGCTGGCTGCTGAAGTTTTAAAGGATGTCATAGCCCCCAGCAAACCCAAAATTATTACCACTCCTTTAATAATGCAGACTGTTGCAGATTTTTATGGATTGAGAATTGAAGATCTTAAAGCAAAAAAGAGAACACGCTCAGTTGCTTTCCCCAGACAAGTGGCTATGTATTTGGCCAGGGAACTGACTGACCTTTCTCTACCTAAGATTGGTGATGAGTTTGGTGGTAGAGACCATACCACTGTTTTGCATGCCTGCGATAAAATCACTACCGATTTATCCAGTGACCCAGTTCTTCAAGAAACCATTAAAGAATTAAAAAAACGAATCGGTGAATAATGTGAATAACCTTGGACAAGTATTGTTAACACTGTGGATTCCTTAGTAAGTTGTGTTTTTGTGGATAAAACCTGTGAACAAGTTTCGGGATTTTTCTCCACAGTTTCTTTACAGGCAAAAATTCATCCACAGTAAGGCCTAAGATGTGATATACACAAATTAACAACCCTTATTACTACTACTAGCCTAAAAAACATATAAAAAATAAAAATAAACATAACGGGGGAAGGCTATGAAAATAATCTGTACCCGTCAAAATCTAATTCAAGGCGTGACTACTGCTCAAAGGGCAGTATCTGCCAAAAACCCTCTGCCCATCCTATCTGGTATTTTGTTAACAGCTAAAGATAATAAACTTAAGCTGCAAGCAACTGACCTGGAAATGGGTATTCAATGTGTTGTTCCTTGCACAACACAAGAAGAGGGTTCTATTGTATTGCCCGCCAAATATTTAAGTGAAATAGTAAGAAGATTACCCGATTCTCCGATACAAATTGAATCAAATCAAGGTACAAACGTAATAATTCGCTATGGGCAATCTGAAATTACAATTAATGGTTTTGACGCAGAGGAATTCCCTACTTTTCCTAAACCACAAAGCAAGAATTCCTTAACCATTCCTGAAGAAGAATTAAAAGAATACTTACGACAGATTCTCTTTGCCACCTTATCAGATGAAAACAGACCAGTATTTACCGGTGTTTTGATGGAAATTTTAAATGGGACACTAAGATTAGTGACAACAGATACGCACCGTCTTGCCATGCGAGAAATAAAGGATTCATCCGTTGATAATGATATAAACATTATTATCCCTGGTAAAACTCTTAATGAACTGACCAGGGTAATTGGTGCTGCTGATCAACAAGTCACCATTTCGCTAGGTGAAAACCAAATAATTTTTGGGATGGAGGATACCCTACTAATATCAAGACTTATTGAAGGTCAATTTCCTAATTACCGTCAGGTTATTCCCCAGGGACACAAAACAAGGATTCGACTTAAAACAAAGGATTTGCTAGAGGCCTCAGAAAGGGCATCTTTGTTGGCCCGAGTGGGCACGCAAATTATTCGTTTAAACATTGAAGAAGAAAAAATAATTCTCACTGCCAATACTGAAGTAGGTAGGATTCACGAAGAGGTACCTGTTTATTTACAAGGAGAATCTCTCCAAATTTCCTTTAATGCCATGTACCTAATTGATGCGCTTCGGGCAATCGGCAGTGATAATATATATTTTGATCTGTCGGGTCCCCTCAGCCCAGGCATATTAAGACCTGTTGAGGGTGATGATTACCTCTCATTGATATTACCAGTACGAACAACTTAAGGAGAGATACTTTTGACACAGCCGATTAAAGTAAATAAAGACATACGTTTAGACCAATTTTTAAAGTGGGCTAATATAACCGGCTCTGGTGGAGAAAGTAAAATTTTAATACAATCCGGTCATGTTAAAGTTAATGGAATAACAGAAATCAGACGAGGTAAAAAATTACAAAGCAATGACATTGTGGAAGTAGATGGTGCCGGAAATTTTTTGGTTGTGATGTGAAGGTGAAATTTTGAGGGTAAAAAAGTTATCTCTAAGGAATTTCCGTAACTACAAAGAAGCTCAATTTATCCCTCATCCGTCCATAAATATCATTACCGGTCCAAATGCCCAAGGGAAGACAAACTTACTAGAAGCTATTTATTATAGTTTAAGGGGTTGCTCCTTCAGGGCTGAAAAAGACAGGGATGTTACAAACTGGGAAAGTAACCATACTGTTATCAATACAGAAGTTAATTTATCTTCTAGATTGATTAAACTGCAATGGAAAATCCAAGAGGGTAGTAAAAAGTTATCCCTCAACGGAGTAGAGAGACCTCGCTCGGAGTTGGATCTTTTTGGAGTTGTATTGTTTTGTCCAGAAGATTTATCTTTAATAAAAGGTTCACCCCAGGAAAGAAGGCACTTTTTAGACTATGAAGTAGGAACTTTAAGCCCTGGCTATAGCCAATTATGGCGTCAGTATGCCAAGATTTTAAGCCAAAGAAATAGTCTGTTGAAAGAAATCAGGGACCATCGATCAAAGCAAGAGGTATTAGAAGTTTGGGATGAACAACTATACAGGTATGGCGCTAAAGTAATTTATCTACGCTTACAAGTCCTAAAAAAATTAATTCCCATTGCCAGAAAAACACATTTTGGACTCACTGGAGGAACTGAAGAACTGCAAGCTAAGTACCTGTCTTCACTGGTATTAGAGCCTGGTTTAAGCGAAGGACAAATTTATCAAGTTTTTTCATCATCCTCGAAAAAAATTCGCCAAATGGAACTTAAAAGGTGTCAAACCCTTTTAGGCCCTCACCGGGATGATTTATCCCTAGCCATAAATGGCGTTGAGGCAAAAACTTTTGGTTCCCAGGGGCAGCAAAGAACCGTGACATTATCACTAAAATTATCGCAGCTTGATTTGTGGTACCATGAGTTTGGCGAATATCCGGTATTACTACTGGACGATGTCTTATTCGAATTAGACCGAAGTAGGCAGAATATGCTGATTGATAAAATTTTAAACAAGGTACAAACCTTTATAACAACTAGTTTTACAGGTGGTATTGAAGAAACCATAAAGGGTGCCGGACTCCTCTGGCAAGTAAATGCTGGTAGTTTAACGCAAAAGGAGGAATTTTGATGTTTCTGCATTTAGGTGGAGATGTAGTAGTCTTAAAAAAAGACATTATAGCCATACTGGATGCCCGTACGAAAAATTCGGCCATCACCAAGGAATTTATTGAAATCGCTAAGGATGAAGGTTTTATTCAACCCATTTCCAATCAAGATAAAGAAAAATCCTTTGTGATAACTACCAAAGAAATCTATGTTTCTCCCATATCCTGCACCACATTAAAAAAGAGATCCGATAACATTCTTGAAAATAACGAGGATGAGGAATAAAAAACCGTGATAAACGGTTTTTTTGCTTTACTTGTTCAAAAAATAACAAAGCAATACAAACTATTTGTTTTGATAAACATTTCACAAACCTAAACGTTAAAGATTTTTATTGAATGGTAATACTAGTTATGGTATAATATGGTTTCAATGTGAAATAGATGGAGGTCACTCATATGGACCAACAGCAGCAGAATAATAAATACAGTGCTGACCAAATACAAGTACTGGAAGGATTAGAGGCAGTAAGACGCCGTCCGGGTATGTACATTGGTAGTACCAGTGCTCGGGGCCTGCATCATTTGGTATACGAAGTTGTAGACAATAGTATTGATGAGGCCCTAGCCGGCTATTGTGATAAGATTATTGTAACTATTCAAGAGGACAATTCCATTACTGTTGAGGACAATGGACGGGGGATACCTGTGGATCTGCACCCCAAAGTAGGTCGACCTGCTGTAGAGGTAGTTTTAACGATGCTGCACGCAGGCGGTAAATTTGGGGGTGGTGGATACAAGGTTTCTGGCGGTTTGCACGGTGTAGGGGTATCTGTGGTAAATGCTTTATCAAAATACTTGTCCGTAGAAATTAAAAGAAATGGCAAGATATACAAACAGGAGTATTCCCGTGGTATTCCAACCACAGAACTACAAATCGTAGGAAACAGCAAAACAACCGGCACCAAAGTAACCTTTAAACCCGATGAGGAAATATTTGAGGAACTGGTTTTTAGTCTTGAAACTTTATCTCAGAGAATCAGAGAACTGGCGTATTTAAATAAAGGGATTAAAATTATACTTCAGGATAAAAGAAAAGACCCGGTTGCTGAACAAATTTTTCAATATGACGGTGGAATTAAAGATTTTGTTAAGCACCTGAACAGAAATAAGCAGACGATACACACAAAACCTATTTATGTATCCGGAGAAAAAGAACAAATAGTTGTTGAAGTTGCTATTCAATACAATGACGGTTATACCGAAAATATGTTATCTTATGCTAACAATATTCACACAGTTGACGGCGGGACCCATGAAGTAGGATTAAAAACTGCCCTTACCCGGGTGATTAATGACTATGGTAGACAGCATGGCGTTTTAAAAAATAACGATGCAAACCTGTCTGGGGAAGATATCCGGGAAGGTGCTACCATTGTCATAAGTGTAAAAGTACCAGAGCCTCAATTTGAGGGTCAAACAAAGACAAAACTGGGCAACAGTGAAGTAAGGGGAATTGTAGATTCTATCTTTGCTGAAAAGTTATCTACCTATCTGGTAGAAAATCCTTCTGTGGCTAAAAAAATTATTGAAAAAGGAATCACAGCGGCCAGGGCCAGGGAAGCAGCCCGTAAAGCACGGGAACTTACTCGCAGGAAAAGTGCTTTAGAAACCATGTCTTTACCAGGTAAACTGGCAGATTGCTCAGAAAAAGATCCAAGCGTATCGGAGATTTACTTGGTAGAGGGTGATTCGGCGGGTGGTTCTGCTAAACAAGGTCGGGAAAGACGCTTTCAGGCTATCTTGCCCTTAAAGGGTAAAATTCTCAATGTAGAAAAGGCTCGTATGGATAAGATCTTGGCCAATGAAGAAATTAGAGCCATGATCACCGCCATGGGTACGGGTATTGGCGAAGATTTTGACATTGCTAAGGCTCGCTATCACAAAATTGTTATTATGACAGATGCTGATGTGGATGGTGCCCACATTCGAACCTTGTTAATGACCTTTTTCTACCGCTATATGAGACAACTTATTGAAGCTGGTTATGTTTTTGTTGCACAACCCCCTTTATATCGAGTTCGTAAAGGAAAACATGACAGCTATTGTTATAGTGACAATGAATTAGAAGAATTATTAAATAGAATTGGTCATGATAGAGTTAATATTCAACGGTACAAAGGTTTAGGTGAGATGAACCCGGAACAACTATGGGAAACCACGATGGATCCAGACACTAGGACTATGTTACAGGTTACATTAGAAGATGCCATTGAAGCTGATGCTACCTTCTCGATGCTTATGGGGGACCGTGTGGAACCAAGAAGAGATTTTATTCAGGAAAATGCTAAATACGTTAGAAATTTGGATATATAAATTACTAAACCGGAGAGATCCTGCTCCGGTTTTTTTTAGGAATAAAAAAGATTATTATATCTCTTAGGCTTAAACTTAAAGAAAAAAGGTAAAAAGTCGACATTTGCCTATAATTTTTGATTTTGTTATAATCTGTTTGGTAAAACTTGTAATATAAAGCAGTAATACATAAGAGTTAATAAGTTATAAAAAACTCTTAAAATGTACAATATATTGGGCTTGGGATACTCTTGGGTGTAGGCAAGCCTGGTTTTTATTGGAGGTATGAAAATGGCTTCCCTTACTGGTAAGGTCATTCCTTTGGATATAAACAATGAAATGAAGAACTCCTACTTAGATTACGCCATGAGTGTAATTGTAGGTAGAGCTTTACCGGATGTTCGAGATGGCCTAAAACCTGTACATCGAAGAATTCTTTACTCCCTGCATGAATTAGGATTAACACCAGATAAGTCGTATCGAAAAAGTGCAGGTATTGTGGGTAAAGTTATGCAAGATTTTCATCCCCATGGCGATTCAGCTATTTATGATGCCATGGTACGATTAGCACAGGATTTTGCCAGCCGTTATCCATTGATTCAGGGTCATGGTAACTTTGGCTCCATTGATGGGGACCCGCCGGCAGCTATGCGTTACACTGAAGCCCGCATGGCCAAGATTACACTGGAAATGCTGGCGGACATTGACAAAGAAACAGTTGATTTTGCTCCTAACTATGACAACCGAACCGAAGAACCCACAATCTTGCCATCTAAAATACCAAATTTACTCGTAAACGGTTCCTCTGGTATTGCTGTAGGTATGGCTACCAACATACCACCGCATAACATGGGAGAGGTTATTGATGGGGTCTTGATGATGATTAAAGATCCTAATGTAACACCGGATGATTTGATGAAGGTTATCAAAGGACCTGACTTTCCAACCGGAGCTACCATTATGGGCAAAGACGGGATACGTCAAGCCTATCGAACTGGTAGGGGCAGTGTTAAAATGCGGGCCCAGACCACCATTGAGACAAAGGCCAATGGAAGACCGGTTATCATTGTTAACGAAATACCCTATCAGGTGAACAAAGCAAAACTAATAGAAAAGATTGCTGAGTTAGTCAAAGATAAGAAAATTGAAGGCATTTCAGACCTGCGTGACGAATCTGATCGCAGGGGTATGCGAATTGTTATTGAACTAAAGAAAGACAGCAATCCTAATGTGATTTTGAACCTTCTTTACAAGCATACGCAAATGCAGGAAAGCTTTGGCATTATTATGCTAGCATTGGTTAATAATGAGCCCAAAGTTTTAAACCTTGCGCAGGTGATTTTTCACTACCTTGAACATCAAAAGGATGTTATCACCCGTAGGACAAGGTATGAACTTAAAAAAGCTGAAGCAAGGGCCCACATCGTTGAAGGGTTACGTATTGCGCTGGCTAACCTAGATGAAGTTATTAAAACAATTCGGGAATCTAAAAACACCGAAGAAGCTAGGCGAGGTTTGGTCGATAAATTTAATCTGACCGAAATCCAAGCAGAGGCCATTGTAGAAATGCGCTTACGTAGCTTAACTGCTTTAGAAGTAGAAAAATTAGAAAAAGAATACAAAGAATTGCTGGAGAAGATTGATTACCTGCGTTCTATTTTAGCGGATGAGCAAAAGGTTTTGAATATTATTCGGGATGAACTATTGGTGGTTAAAGAAAAATTTGCAGATGCTCGACGTACCCTCATTAGTAATGTTGCTGCCGGGGATTTTGATATTGAAGATCTTATTGATGAAGAAGACATGGTAGTTACCATTACGAACCAGGGATATATTAAGAGAATCTCAATGGACACCTATAGAAGCCAAAAAAGAGGTGGTAAAGGAATTACCGCCATGGGAACCAAAGAAGAGGATTTTGTAAGAGATCTCTTTATAGCATCAACACACCACTTTTTACTATTCTTTACCAATAAAGGAAAAGTGTATAGATTAAAAGTTTACGAAGTGCCAGAGGCATCCAGAACGGCGAAGGGTACACCTATTATTAATTTATTAAGTTTTGACAGTGATGAATATGTAACAACCGTTATCCCAATTAAAGAATTTGAAGAAACAGCCTATCTATTCATGGCTACCAAACATGGTATCGTGAAGAAGACAGCCTTAACAGAATATAATTCCTCACGTCGGGATGGGTTAATTGCTATTAATCTGGATGAAAAGGATAAATTAGTTGCGGTTGAACTTACTCACGGTAAAGAGGAAATTATAATGTGTACCCAAGAAGGGATAGCAATTCGTTTTTCGGAAGAAGATGTAAGGCCTATGGGACGTGTTACCAGAGGTGTTAAAGGGATCACATTATCTCAAAATGACCATGTAGTTAAGATGGATGTAATTAAGGAGGGCGCCAGTTTACTTACTGTTACAGCCAATGGGTATGGAAAAAGAACTCCTATGGATGAGTATCGAATTCAAGCCCGTGGTGGTAAGGGGATAATAAATATTAAAACCACCAAAAGAAATGGAGCAGTAACAGGTGTACTTGTAGTAAGTGAAGAAGATGAAGTTATGATGATTAGTGCAGAAGGTATTATCATCCGTATTAATGTTAAAGATGTTTCATCTATGGGCAGAAATACGCAGGGAGTTACCTTAATGAGAACAGGCGAAAATGATCATATTGTTGCGATTGCAAAAGTAATAACAGAAGAAAACGAAGAGAAAAAAATTCTAGATATCTAGAGATGGTATAACATAAATTTAGTAAAGTACAGGCAATATTTTTGAGAGTTAGACATAGAACAACCACTGATTTTAAGTGGTTGTTCTGTATTTACTTTAAGAGTGGACTATTAAACCGGATGAAAAATATTAATATAAGAAAATAGTTAAATTCATCGAAATGTTTTATAAACATACATTGACATAGGATATTTCATTATGGTATATTTATTTTCGCCGACAGAACTGTATTATCAAATAGATATAAAAGAAAATAATGTTGAAAAAATATTGACCCTTAGATAAAACAGTGATATCATATAAAAGCGTTAAAACAACAAACTAATTACCAAAAACTTTCACTTGAAACTGAGTGAGAAGCATGGTAAAATAAAATTCCGGTCGCGAGGCCGGGACAAGCTAAAACAAACTGGTCTTTGAAAACTAAACAGCAGATGATGGATGAAAAAGGTCAAGTCAAAAGTCATCGTAAAGATGAAACTATGAATGACCACAAAAAACATCCTCGTCAAGCGTTATATAAAAGACGCTAGCGAGTAAATCAAGGATAACTAAAGAGCCAAAAACTCTTTAAAATATTGCGAAATATTTTACGGAGAGTTTGATCCTGGCTCAGGACGAACGCTGGCGGCGTGCTTAACACATGCAAGTCGAACGGTCTTCGAGGTTCGACATTCGAGGTTCGAATTTTGAGTTCGAGTAAAGCTTAAGGGTCATTTAAAAGACCCCAAAGAAATGCTTGGATCGAATCACGAATTTCGAACGTCGAACTTCGAAGATAGTGGCGAACGGGTGAGTAACGCGTGGATAACCTGCCTGATAGACCGGGATAACAGCTGGAAACGGCTGCTAATACCGGATACGCTTGCGGAGTCGCATGGCTCTGCAAGGAAAGCTATTGTGCTATCAGATGGATCCGCGTCCCATTAGCTAGTTGGTGGTGTAACGGACCACCAAGGCGACGATGGGTAGCCGGCCTGAGAGGGCGAACGGCCACACTGGGACTGAGACACGGCCCAGACTCCTACGGGAGGCAGCAGTGGGGAATCTTCCGCAATGGGCGAAAGCCTGACGGAGCAACGCCGCGTGAGGGAAGAAGGCCTTCGGGTTGTAAACCTCTGTTTTCAGGGAAGAACAAATGACGGTACCTGAAGAGTAAGCTCCGGCTAACTACGTGCCAGCAGCCGCGGTAATACGTAGGGAGCGAGCGTTGTCCGGATTTACTGGGCGTAAAGGGCGCGTAGGTGGTGCATTAAGTTAGAGGTGAAAGTTCGGGGCTCAACCCCGTGATTGCCTCTGATACTGGTGGACTTGAGTGCAGGAGAGGGGAGCAGAATTCCCAGTGTAGCGGTGAAATGCGTAGATATTGGGAGGAATACCAGTGGCGAAGGCGGCTCTCTGGACTGTAACTGACACTGAGGCGCGAAAGCGTGGGGAGCGAACAGGATTAGATACCCTGGTAGTCCACGCCGTAAACGATGAGTGCTAGGTGTTGCGGGTATCGACCCCTGCAGTGCCGCAGTAAACACAATAAGCACTCCGCCTGGGGAGTACGGTCGCAAGACTGAAACTCAAAGGAATTGACGGGGGCCCGCACAAGCGGTGGAGTATGTGGTTTAATTCGACGCAACGCGAAGAACCTTACCAGGGCTTGACATCCTACGAAACTCATAGAGATATGAGCCTTATCCTTCGGGATAACGTAGAGACAGGTGGTGCATGGTTGTCGTCAGCTCGTGTCGTGAGATGTTGGGTTAAGTCCCGCAACGAGCGCAACCCCTAACATTAGTTGCCAGCATGTAAAGGTGGGAACTCTAATGTGACTGCCGTTGACAAAACGGAGGAAGGTGGGGATGACGTCAAATCATCATGCCCCTTATGTCCTGGGCTACACACGTACTACAATGGCCGGTACAGACGGAAGCGAAGCCGTGAGGTGGAGCAAACCTGAGAAAGCCGGTCCCAGTTCGGATTGTAGTCTGCAACTCGACTACATGAAGTCGGAATCGCTAGTAATCGCAGGTCAGCATACTGCGGTGAATACGTTCCCGGGCCTTGTACACACCGCCCGTCACACCACGAAAGTTGACAACACCCGAAGCCGGTGAGCTAACCGCAAGGAGGCAGCCGTCGAAGGTGGGGCCGATGATTGGGGTGAAGTCGTAACAAGGTAGCCGTATCGGAAGGTGCGGCTGGATCACCTCCTTTCTAAGGAGAAATTAGCGAAAGCTAATTATCTAAGGTCGGTCATTCATCATCAACCTGTTTAGTTTTGAGAGACCAAATGGGACTATAGCTCAGCCGGTTAGAGCGCACGCCTGATAAGCGTGAGGTCGGTGGTTCGAGTCCACCTAGTCCCACCAATAAATAGATATATCGTGGGGGCATAGCTCAGCTGGGAGAGCACCTGCCTTGCAAGCAGGGGGTCAGCGGTTCGATCCCGCTTGTCTCCACCATTTTTATCTATTTAGCTATGAGCCATGAGCTTAAGCTAAGTCTCTTAAAAACAAACCTGAAATCCAACGTTCTTTGAAAACTGAACAGCGACAAGTAAAGCGTCGACAAAAACAATTTCAGTAGGTTACCAAAAGTAACCGAGCCGAAAAGCAAGATTGGTCAAGAAAGAAAGGGCATACGGTGGATGCCTAGGCGCTAAGGGCCGAAGAAGGGCGCGGTAAGCTGCGAAAAGCCACGAGGAGCCGCAAGCAGGCATTGATTCGTGGGTACCCGAATGGGGCAACCCGGCGGAGCAAACCTCCGTCACCCTATGCTGAATCCATAGGCATAGAGGAGGGCACCCGGGGAACTGAAACATCTAAGTACCCGGAGGAAGAGAAAGAAACATCGAACCCCCAAGTAGCGGCGAGCGAAAAGGGGCGAGCCTAAACCAGAATTCTTCGGAAATCTGGGGTTGCGGGACCCTCATCACGTGATAACTAGACCTAGTCGAAGACACCTGGAAAGGTGCTGCACAGAAGGTAAAACACCTGTAGACGAAAGGTTGAACATTACAGAGGAAATCCCAAGTACCGCGGGACACGAGAAACCCCGTGGGAATCAGGGGGGACCACCCCCCAAGGCTAAATACCCATAGCGACCGATAGTGAACCAGTACCGTGAGGGAAAGGTGAAAAGCACCCCGGGAGGGGAGTGAAAAAGAACCTGAAACCGTATGCCTACAAACTGTCGGAGCACTATTCGAGGTTCGATATTCGAGATTCGAAATTCGAATGCATGTCATATCTTACGGGTCAAGTAAAAAAGACCCTAAAGGAATGCGTGTATCGAACCACGAACTTCGAACATCGAACTTCGAAGTGTGACGGCGTACTTTTTGTAGAACGGACCGGCGAGTTACATCTAACGTGCAGGTTAAGGCAGGAAAGCCGGAGCCAAAGCGAAAGCGAGTCTTAAAAGGGCGAGAGTGTACGTTGGAGTAGACCCGAAACCTGGTGATCTACCCATGTCCAGAGTGAAGCTTTAGTAAAATAAAGTGGAGGCTCGAACCGACCTTCGTTGAAAAGGAGGCGGATGAGGTGTGGGTAGGGGTGAAATGCCAATCGAACCAGGAGATAGCTGGTTCTCCCCGAAATAGCTTTAGGGCTAGCCTCGGTGGATGAATAACGGAGGTAGAGCACTGAATGGGCTAGGGGCCTTCACGGGTTACCGAACCCAATCAAACTCCGAATGCCGTTATTTTAGAAACCGGGAGTCAGACTGCGGGTGCTAAGATTCGTAGTCAAAAGGGAAACAGCCCAGACCAACAGCTAAGGTCCCAAAGATATACTAAGTGGAAAAGGATGTGGGGTTGCTAAGACAACCAGGATGTTGGCTTAGAAGCAGCCACCATTTAAAGAGTGCGTAATAGCTCACTGGTCAAGTGACCCTGCGCCGAAAATGTAACGGGGCTAAGTATATCACCGAAGCTTTGGATTCTCGAGGTTCGATATTCGAGATTCGATGTTCGAAAGGAAAACTCACATGATAAAAGATTATCATGATCTTGAAGTGTACAAGAGGGGATATAAACTGGCTCTTCAAATACACAAAACAACAAAGGGTTTTCCGCAGCATGAGTTGTATGAGATAGGGAGCCAAATAAGACGTGCGGCCGTATCAATACCGCTTAATATAGCCGAAGGATACGGTAGAAAGAACTATGTAGATGATTTTAAGAGGTTCTTAATAAATGCACTTGGATCCTGTAATGAGGTTGCAGTTTTACTAGATATGATCAAAGACCTTGGATATATATCAGATCAGTATGAAGGTTTTAAAGAGGAATACGATCATCTAGGAAGGCAACTAAACAAACTGATACAAACTTGGAAATAATCGAATTTCGAAATTCGAATATCGAACTTCGAGAATGGTAGGGGAGCGTTCTTACCACATTGAAGCAGTACCGAAAGGAGCTGTGGAGAGGTAAGAAGTGAGAATGCCGGTATGAGTAAGCGAAAAGGCAGGTGAGAATCCTGCCCGCCGAAAACCTAAGGATTTCTGGGGAAGGTTCGTCCGCCCAGAGTAAGTCGGGACCTAAGCCGAGGCCGCAAGGCGTAGGCGATGGACAATCGGTTGAAAATCCGATACCACCAAAAACCGTATGAGGATGGAGTGACGCAGGAGGGTAAGTTAAGCCAGCGGTTGGAAAAGCTGGTCCAAGCCCGTAGGGTGTAAGATAGGCAAATCCGTCTTACATAAAACCTGAGAGGTGACGGGGAGCGAAAACAAGTAGCGAAGTAACTGATCCCAAACTGCCAAGAAAAGCTTCTAACGAGGTTAGTTGGTGCCCGTACCGCAAACCGACACAGGTAGGTGGGGTGAGAATCCTAAGGCGCGCGAGAGAACCCTCGTTAAGGAACTCGGCAAAATGACCCCGTAACTTCGGGAGAAGGGGTGCCTCGGTATCGTGAAAATTGTACGATTGGAGCGAGAAAAGGCCGCAGAGAAAAGGTCCAAGCGACTGTTTACCAAAAACACAGGTCCCTGCTAAAGCGAAAGCTGACGTATAGGGGCTGACGCCTGCCCGGTGCTGGAAGGTTAAGGGGAAATGTTAAGGAAACTGAAGCATAGAACCGAAGCCCCAGTAAACGGCGGCCGTAACTATAACGGTCCTAAGGTAGCGAAATTCCTTGTCGGGTAAGTTCCGACCCGCACGAAAGGCGTAACGATTTGGACACTGTCTCAACGAGGGGCTCGGTGAAATTGTAATGACGGTGAAGATGCCGTCTACCTGCGACAGGACAGAAAGACCCCGTGGAGCTTTACTGTAGCTTGACATTGGGTTTTGGTATTTGATGTACAGGATAGGTGGGAGACTTAGAAGCTTGCACGCCAGTGTAGGTGGAGTCAGCGTTGGGATACCACCCTTTAGATATTGAAATTCTAACTAAATTCCATGAAGCTGGAATGAGGACAGTGTCAGGTGGGCAGTTTGACTGGGGCGGTCGCCTCCCAAAAGGTAACGGAGGCGCCCAAAGGTTCCCTCAGTGCGGAAGGAAATCGCACGTTAGAGTGTAAAGGCAAAAGGGAGCTTGACAGCGAGACCAACAAGTCGAGCTGGTACGAAAGTAGGGCTTAGTGATCCGGCGGTTCTGAGTGGAAGGGCCGTCGCTCAACGGATAAAAGCTACCCCGGGGATAACAGGCTTATCTCCCCCAAGAGTCCACATCGACGGGGAGGTTTGGCACCTCGATGTCGGCTCATCGCATCCTGGGGCTGAAGTAGGTCCCAAGGGTTGGGCTGTTCGCCCATTAAAGCGGTACGTGAGCTGGGTTCAGAACGTCGTGAGACAGTTCGGTCCCTATCCGTCGCAGGCGCAGGAAACTTGAGAAGAGCTGTCCCTAGTACGAGAGGACCGGGATGGACGGACCGCTGGTGTACCAGCTATCGTGCCAACGGTAGTGCTGGGTAACTAAGTCCGGAAGGGATAAGTGCTGAAAGCATCTAAGCACGAAGCCTCCTTCAAGATGAGGTTTCCCACCTTCTCGAAGTTCGAGTTTCGACATTCGATGTTCGAATTTGGGTAAGAATTTTGGGTTGTTAAAAATAAAGACCCAAAAGAAATACTTAGATCGAACTTCGAACCACGAATTTCGAACTTCGAGAAGGGTAAGATCCCATGAAGACTACATGGTAGATAGGCCGGGAGTGTAAGAGCAGCAATGTTTTCAGCTGACCGGTACTAATAGATCGAGTTCTTGACCAAAAACAAGCCTTAGGCCATGTGCCATGAGCCGTGAGCTAAGGTTGAAAATATATGACGCAATACTAAATAGCTGTTCAGTTTTGAGAGAACATAAATTGTTTGCTCAAAGGAAAAGCCAAAAAGCTCATGGCCCAAGGCCCACAGCCCATGGCTGACCTAAAAGTAATACCCAATAGCATAAAGTTTCTGGTGGCGATACCGGAGGGGGTACACCTGTTCCCATCCCGAACACAGCAGTTAAGCCCTCCAGGGCCGATGGTACTTGGAGCTCACGCTCCTGGGAGAGTAGGTCGTCGCCAGAGTAATTTTTAACACCCACAGTCATAGGCTGTGGGTGTTGTTTTTTTATAGCAGAAGCTAATTTTTATAATTAGATATAAACAATAAAAACTTTTTTATTTACCAAAATAATGTGTGTTATATTGGATAAAGAATGGGAAAAAATAGTTATATTATAAAACAGAAACTATAATGGATAATTATTATTCTTATTGCAGTGGAAAATTATATATAAAATTATATATAATCAAGAGATATAGTAAAAAAGAGGTGGGATATAATGCAACATTTTTTAACTAATTATTATAAACTGTTAAGTTCATTAAGTCTGGCAATGGATTTTAGTACCAATGGATTAATGAGGCATCATCAGAGAGTGGCACTTATATCTTTACAGATAGGGAAACTTTACGGTCTTAATATTTATCAACAGGAAAAATTATTTACTGCAGCAATATTGCACGATGCCGGTTCGAGTTCATGGAATGAAAAGGATTTGTTATTTGATTTTTTTACAACTGGAACCTTTAAACATTGTAAAAAAGGTTATGAACTATTTAAAAATCATTCGCTCTTTAAATCCATCGCCGATATAGTTTTATATCACCATGATCGTTGGGATGGACGTAACAACGCATCGGGACTTAAAAGAGAAGAAATACCCATAGAAAGTCGGATCATCCATCTTTCAGATAGAATTGATGTACTAATACGTGAAGATATATACATTTTAGAGCAAAAAGAATATATTTGTCGTCAAATAAATCAAGAGAAAAACAAAATTTTTGATCCACAGTTAGTAGAAGCCTTTAATGATATATCCAACAGAGAATGTTTCTGGCTTGACTTGCATTCGCCATTTCTTAACGAAATATTATCACACCATTGTCCTGTAATAACAAAAGAATTAGGTCTAGCAGAGGTTCTTTCAGTGGCAGATACCATGTCCAAGGTTATCGATTTTAAGAGTCCCTTTACAAGAAGGCATTCCAGTGGGGTAGCTAATGTTGCCAGTTTCTTAGCCCTGAAAGCAGGGTTTTCGGCTGAACAGTGTGACATAATAAAGGTTGCAGGATTACTTCATGATCTAGGGAAATTAGGTATACCTGATAGTGTACTGGATAAACCAGGTAAACTTACCAAGAGTGAATTTAATATCATGAAAAGGCATACGTACTATACTTATCACATTTTAAAAATGATAGATAAATTTGATACCATCAATCATTATGCCTCTAGCCACCATGAAACCCTAAGTGGAAGGGGTTATCCCTTTAAATTAGACGGATCTGACTTAGAAAATGGTGCCAGAATAGTAGCAGTGGCGGATATCTTTTCTGCTCTTACAGAAATAAGGCCATATAGACAGGCTATGGAAAAAGCAAAGGTAATTAACATATTATCAAATCAAGTAAAGGCCGGTGCCATTGATTCTGAGTTAACCTCACTTTTGCTGGCAAATTATGAAGGTGCCCATATATTAAATGAGATAAGCTAAGAAAGTATACGATTACTCCTAATACTTTCAGGAGAGTTATGTTTTATAAATATGTTAAACGAATAATAAGATGATAAGAAATAATTATAATAATAAAATACATCATTACAATAAGTAATTGATTGATAATATAATAGACGTTGATCAATACGTAAATAATAAAAACTTTATGATTTTTGCATTATGTATATTGTATTAAATATTATATTTATTATTAGTAATTGTATATACATAAATATAAAATGACATGATAATATAGATTAGAGATATATTTTATTAAAATCATTGCATTAAAATATTGTTACATAGATAATAATCATTTAAAATAAATAGCGTAGTAATGCAAACAAACTTATTGGAGGGAAGTTTCGTGGCTGAAAAAGGAACATGGACTGTTAAAAAAGGCCTTGCAGAAATGCTTAAGGGCGGAGTAATTATGGATGTTACCACTCCAGAACAAGCAAAAATTGCCGAAGAGGCTGGTGCTTGTGCTGTAATGGCTTTAGAAAGAGTACCTGCTGATATTAGGGCTGCTGGTGGAGTAGCTAGGATGGCAGACCCCAATATTATATTACGCATTATGGATGCTGTAACCATTCCAGTTATGGCAAAGGCGAGAATTGGACATTTTGTTGAAGCTCAGATTTTAGAAGCTCTTGGTGCTGATTATATTGATGAGAGTGAAGTTTTAACTCCAGCAGATGAAGTGTTCCATATTGATAAACACCAATTTAAAGTACCCTATGTTTGTGGCGCGAGAAACCTTGGTGAAGCCCTACGTAGGATCGGTGAAGGTGCTGCTATGATTCGCACCAAGGGTGAGCCGGGTACTGGTAATGTTGTAGAAGCTGTACGTCATATGAGACAAGTTATGAGCGAAATTCGGATGGTACATAACATGCCAAAGGATGAACTTATGACAGCAGCAAAAGAAATGGGAGCTCCCTATGATCTAGTATTACAAGTGCATGAATTAGGTAAATTACCGGTTGTTAATTTTGCAGCTGGTGGTATTGCAACTCCTGCAGATGCCGCCCTAATGATGCAATTGGGCTGTGATGGTATCTTCGTAGGTTCCGGTATTTTTAAATCTAATGATCCGGTATCCAGAGCCAAAGCCATCGTAGCAGCAACCACCCATTATAATGATCCTAAGATACTAGCTGAAATATCTAAGGATTTGGGAGAAGCAATGCCTGGTATGGAAATCTCAAGTATTCCTACTGAACATCGTATGCAGGAAAGAGGATGGTAAAAGGATAATGGTCATAGGTGTTTTAGCCTTACAGGGTGCATTTATTGAACATCAAAAATCCTTAGCAGCCTGCGGAGTGGATAGTATACAGGTACGCAAACCCCATCAACTGGAGGATATCCAAGGGCTTATTATCCCCGGCGGAGAAAGCACAACCATGGGAAAACTAATGAATCAATTTGAATTATTTGAACCCATTGTTGAAAAGGCTCACAATGGTTTACCCTTATTTGGTACTTGCGCTGGTATGATTATGTTAGCCAAGGATATTGCTGGATCCACTCAACCACGGTTGGGATTAATGGATATAGAAGTAGAAAGAAATGCCTTTGGACGCCAGGTTGAAAGTTTTGAAACGGAATTAACTATTTCAGAACTAGGAGAAGCACCTGTTAGGGCGGTTTTCATTAGAGCCCCCTATATAAAAAGTGTTGCTGCAAATGTAAAAGTGCTTGCTAAATACAATGAAAAAATTGTATTGGCTCAGCAAGATCATTACTTGGTTGCCGCATTTCACCCGGAACTTACAAATGATGTAAGACTACATCAACATTTTTTAAAAATGATAAAGTAAAAACAAGAGGCTTAGGTCTCTTGTTTTTTATTCTATCTAAATATTGGTTTACAATTAAATCGCTGGTAAATGCGGCCATTGTACATTCTTTAATAATCTGAATGGAAACGTGATAGGTTTGTACCAAGCAAATGGTAGTAAATAAAAGAGAAACTAATTATAACTAAATAAAGTAGTAAAAAATGAGATAATTACGTTACAAAATCATTTATTTAGCATAAATGGAATATATTAACATTTGGTATTTTATGGTAATATAACAATAACGCTAACTTGGCGGCGTTCAGGAGGTGAACTGTTATGAAGTTTGTCAACCTGAACAAACTGGGAAAGTGGGTAGTCACACTGGCGGTAATCTTCTCATTTATGTTTGGCACCCTGCTAGAAAACAAATTACAGGTTATGGCAAATTTACAAAATATTGTTGAAAACGTAAATGCAGTTGCATTGCCGGCAGGCAATAAAATTAAAGAAAGGTTTGATGCATACTACAAAGAAGCAGAGAAAACTTATGAAGCTCTAAAGATTGGTACAGCCATCAGTATGGCCATACTTCTAAGTTCGTTGCCCAAAACAACCAACCGGGGACCTTGAAGGGAGGATAGGATAGAATAAGGTTCCAAAAAAATATTATATCCCTTATTGACAAACAAAAGTCTCCTGTGTAAAATCATAACATAATAAAAAGCACTTCAAACCCTGAGAAGGGGAAAAGTAATTTAAACCATGTCTTTCAGAGAGCCGGTGGTTGGTGTGAATCGGTAGAGGGTTTAAGTGAATTCCTCCCCAGAGGGGATCTGTCGAAACACGGTGAGATGCAACAGAAGTTTTGCTGTTTAGTAGATAGATACGGGAAGATACCCGTTATAACAAATGAGGGGGTCAGATTTATTCTGATCAACAAGGGTGGCAACGCGGGAGAACTACCTCTCGTCCCTAATGGACTGATCATCCGTTAGGGGCGGGAGGTTTTTTGTATTTCCCCCCCGACGGGTAAGAAAAATTTTTTATCTGGAGGGATTAATAATGATGAAGGACAAAAAGTATCTCTTGATTCCGGGGCCTACACAAGTTCCCCCCCGTGTGGTAGAAGCCATGTCAAGACCAATCATTGGTCACAGAAGTGCAGAGTTTCAAGGTGTTGTAGAAAGGGTTACTGGAAAACTAAAAAAAGTCTTTCAAACTGAGAACCATGTTTTTATACTTGGCAGCTCGGGTACCGGTGCCCTGGAAGCGGCAGTGGCAAATTTAGTAAACCCTGGCGATAAAGTATTGGCTTTGTCCTGTGGTAAATTTGGTGAACGCTTTAGGGATTTAGCAAAAATATACGGCGGTGAAGTTGATTTTGTAGACTTCGGCTGGGGTTATGACATAGACCTAAATATTGTAAAAAAGAAGTTAGAAGAGAACCCCGATATAAAAGTGGTGTTGGCTACACAAAACGAAACCTCCACTGGTGTACAAAACGACATTGAAGGCTTGGGGAAATTGGTGGCACAATATGAGGCAGTACTTGCAGTGGATGCCGTAAGTGGTCTGGCTGCCATTGATCTTAAAACCGATGAGTGGCATGTAGATGTTGTGGTCAGTGGTTCTCAAAAGGCCTTTATGCTGCCGCCCGGCTTAGCATTTGTAAGTGTAAGTGATAAGGCCTGGAAAAAAATTGAACAAAATACCTCTCCTAAATACTACTTTGATTTATTAAAGGCTAAAAAATCCATTGCAAAATGGAACACCGCCTATACAACTCCAGTAACCATGGTATATGGTTTGGAAGCAGCCCTGGACATGATTCTAGAAGAAGGTCTAGACAATGTCTTTGCACGTCATAAGCTACTGGCTAAAGCTACACGGGCAGCTATCCAGGGTCTTGGATTGGAACTGCTGGCTCCAGAAGATTGTGCATCCATGGCTGTTACAGCGGTTCAAGCTCCAATGGTGGTAGATGCTGACACCCTTCGTAAGGTACTTTTAAGGGATTACGGAGTGACCTTTGCAGGTGGTCAGGATATGATGAAGGGCAAGATTTTCCGCATTGCACACATGGGCTTTGCTGATAAAATGGATGTTATCATTGCTATTTCTGCCCTTGAAATGGCTCTTGGTAAATGTGGTTATAAGGCTGAACTGGGTGCTGGTGTAAGAGAAGCTCAAATGGTATTTGTAGGAGGGGATCACGCATAATGAAAGTATTAGTGATGGATGGAGTATCGGAACAGGGTTTAGCCCCGTTACGTCAACATACAGATATTGAAGTTGTTATCGGTGAAAAAATGACAGAAGATCAACTGGTGGAAGTTATTGGTGAGTATGATGCAATGATTGTACGCAGTGCTACCAAAGTAACTCCCAGGGTAGTTGAAGCCGCCAAGAAATTAAAAGTAATAGGTCGTGCCGGCGTTGGTGTTGACAATATTGACCGTAATGCTGCTACCAACAAGGGAATTGTAGTGGTAAATGCTCCAGATGGTAACACCATTGCTGCTGCAGAACATACCATGGCCATGATGTTAGGTCTGGCTCGTAAGGTACCTGCAGCATGCGGTAAACTGAAAAACGGCATATGGGATAAAAAGGCCTTCTTAGGCGTTGAGTTAAGAGGTAAAACTCTTGGTGTTATTGGCCTTGGCCGTATTGGAACAGCAGTTGCCAAAAGGGCTCAAGCCATGGAAATGAATATAGTGGCCTATGACCCTTACATTTCCGAAGATCATGCCCGTAAAATGGCTGTGGAAATTGTAACCCTGCAGGAACTTTTTAAAAGAGCAGATTTCATTACGATTCATATGCCAAAGACCAAAGAAACTTACCATATGATTAATGAAGAAGCACTGGAACTCATGAAAGATGGAGTTCGCATCATAAACTGTGCCCGGGGCGGTATTGTGGATGAAGAAGCTTTATATAAATTTATGGAAGCCGGTAAAGTGGCTGGGGCAGCGTTGGATGTATTTGAGACTGAGCCCTGCACTGATAACCCATTGTTAAAACTGGATAACTTCATAGCCACCCCTCACCTGGGTGCTTCCACACAGGAAGCGCAAATCAACGTAGCCGTAGATGTGGCAGAGGAAATTGTGGCCGCACTGCGGGGAGATCTAGTGAAAAACGCAGTGAATATGCCATCTATGAGTCCCAAATTACTGGCTAAAATTCGTCCCTTCTTGGATTTAGCAGAAAAACTGGGTACCTTTCAGGCTCAAATGCTTGATGGTCGGATTGAAAAGGTTGAGGTTGTTTATAGTGGCGAGTTAGCAAAATATGATGTAAACCCCGTTACAACCATATTGCTGAAGGGTTTACTGGATCCAATCCTACAGGAGAATGTTAACTTTGTAAATGCTACTTTGGTGGCACGAAACCGCGGGATTTCGGTGGTTCAGACCACAAAGGAAAACGGTGAAGATTACCATAACTTAATTACTGTTTATATATATACTGATAAAGGAAGAAGAATGTTGTCCGGAACATTATTCCAGGGCAACGATCCGAGAATTGTAAACATTGATGGATTCCGTATTAACGCTGCCACCCAAGGGCATATGCTGGTGGTTCCTCATATTGATAAGCCTGGTATTGTTGGTAAAGTTGGCACGGTTGTAGGTGACATGGCCATCAATATCGCAGGCATGCAGGTAGGTCGCATTGAACTGGGCGGTAAGGCCATAATGGTGATGATGGTGGACAACACACTTCCAACCAATGCATTGGAACAATTGGCAACCATTGACGGAATTTTAGAAGTAAAAATGGTAAGTTTATAGTATGCAAAAAAGGTTAGTGGTTGGCAGTATATACTGCTAACCCTAACCTTACATTTTTCTATAACCAATGTAACTTCCCCTTGTTTTACAAAGAAGTAGGCTTATAGTATAATACAGAAGGAAAATTTTGCTGATATGTGGCAATATTATCATTAAGGGCTAAATTCCTACCAAATGTTGGGGGTCATATTTATGTTAGATATTAAATTTGTACGTAGCAACCCAGAACTTGTATTAGAAGGACTTAAAAAGCGTGGTTCTGACATATCACTGGATGAATTCTTAAAGCTTGATAGTATGCGCCGAGAGAAATTAGTAGTGGCGGAACAATTAAAAAACACACGAAATGTAGTATCCCAGGAAATCGGTAAATTAAAAAAAGCTGGCCAAGATGCTGAGGAAAAAACCTTAGAGATGCGTAAAGTATCTCAAAAAATTAAAGATATGGATGATGAAATTAGAAACATAGAAGAAAAGCTTCAGGAGATTCTTTTATCTATTCCCAATATCCCCCATGAATCTGTTCCTGTGGGGAAAGATGAAAATGATAACGTGGAAATACGCCGCTGGGGTAAGCCCCGGGGCTTTGAATTTGAGCCGAAACCTCACTGGGACTTAGGTGAGGATTTAAATATACTTGATTTTGAGCGGGGAGGCAAGGTAACTGGTGCTAGGTTCTCTTTCTATAAGGGTATGGGTGCCAGGTTAGAGCGTGCTCTGATAAACTTTATGTTGGATCTGCATACCAGGGAACACGGCTATACCGAAATCTTCCCACCATTTATTGTCAATGGTGATAGCATGTTAGGTACCGGCCAACTCCCTAAATTTGCAGAAGATATGTTTAAACTGGAGGGATTGAATTATTATTTAATCCCTACCGCAGAGGTTCCTGTTACCAACCTATATCGGGATGAAATTTTGGCTGAAGAACAACTTCCTATATACCATTGCGCCTACAGTGCCTGCTTTCGAGCAGAGGCTGGAGCTGCCGGCAGGGATACCCGGGGGTTAATTAGGCAGCACCAGTTTAACAAAGTTGAATTGGTAAAGTTCTCTAAGCCAGAAGAATCCTTTGATGAGTTAGAGCGTTTAACGGCAAATGCTGAAAAGATACTACAGGCCCTTGGTCTTCCTTATCGTGTAGTTTTATTATCTACAGGAGATATGGGTTTCACATCTGCCAAAACCTATGATTTGGAGGTATGGTTACCCAGTTACAATGCCTACAAGGAAATTTCGTCCTGTAGTAACTTTTTAGATTTCCAGGCCAGACGAGCCAACATTAAATACCGTCCAACTCCCAAGTCTAAACCGGAATTTGTACATACCCTGAACGGCTCCGGCATTGCAGTAGGGAGAGCCTTATCGGCTATTTTAGAAAATTACCAAGAAGCCGATGGAAGTATTACAGTTCCTCCTGTACTTGTACCATATATGGGTGGTATTGAAAGAATAACCCTATAGAACCAGTAAAAATAAGCAGATATGGTTTGACAATAACTTTTTCCTATGATATACTCTATCTTGCTTGGGGTTACGAGCTGTTTTGGAGGATTCACCTCCGAGTTCGGAGGGATGTCCGAGCGGTTGAAGGAGGCGGTCTTGAAAACCGTTGAACTCTTACGGGTTCCGTGGGTTCGAATCCCACTCCCTCCGCCAAGTAAGATAGATACAAGGAGAGCTGGCCGAGTTGGCTGAAGGCGCTCGCCTGCTAAGCGAGTATACGGGGTTAACCTGTATCGAGGGTTCGAATCCCTCGCTCTCCGCCAATATAAAAAAACCGTTAGTTAATACTAGCGGTTTTTTGTTGTTTTGCGGCATCTGTTACTAATTTTAGTACTTGAAGATAATTGATGGAACCAATCATTACACCATCTTTATTTACCACCGGCAAAGCCGAGAGTTTGTTTTTATTCATTTTCTTGATGATTGTTAAAAGTTGGTCACCCACTTGAACATACTCAGTTGGTGCATAAACCTTGTCAATCTTTAAATTTTGGGGAGTAATATTATGGTTATGACAATTGGCTGATTCACATAACTGCATAAAACCACTTAGATATGATTCCATGGTAATAAAACGTTCAGGTTTACCTTCCTTATTTACTTCGGATATAATATAATCCTTTGTTAATTGCCGATATACCTCTGAATTATACAAGGGGATATTACCATGTTCATCGACAACCTTTTTAATTCCGTCAATACCTTGAGAAAAGTCCTTTTCTTGTATACCAACATCAACTAGTAATTGATCTTTTTTTATATTTAGCTTTATATTTGATCGAAAAACAATAGCAATTACAATAGTGGAGAAAACTACCACTGAAAGAAATAATATAACCATAGAACTATTTACCTTCTCAGCAAAATGTAGGATATACTCCTGTTGATCGGTTATATGATAAATAGGTACATGAACAATCTGTACAAAAAAGAAGAATAAAAAGATCAGTATATTCACCAGTACAATATATTTTAAGCCACATTCAAAACGATTATGCTCATTGTCCATAATAAATTCCCCTTATACAAATAAATTTTTCATAAACCAATTAATTACAGTTGCTTTTAGCCTACTACTTGGTATATAATAATTTTTGCGACAAGGACAACTTTTTAAGTAAGATTTGTCGCTACAATATATGTTAGATGAATCATCTATGTGCCCGTGGCTCAATTGGATAGAGCACCTGACTACGGATCAGGAGGTTAGGGGTTCGAGTCCCTTCGGGCACGCCATCATTATGCTTGACATAATGAATAAGATATGCTAATATCTATATTGTTTTTAAATATGTGCCTGTGGCTCAATTGGATAGAGCACCTGACTACGGATCAGGAGGTTAGGGGTTCGAGTCCCTTCAGGCACGCCAATTGGTTGTTAGTTCTAAATTAAAATTTTGGGGCTGACAACCTTCTTATATGCGCCCGTAGCTCAGGTGGATAGAGCAACGGTTTCCTAAACCGTGTGCCGGTGGTTCGAGTCCTCCCGGGCGCACCATTTTTTTATTAAGGGGTTTTTTCTTTGTCTCATGCTTTGTTCATGCGTGAAGCATTGATCGAAGCCCAAAAGGCTGCGGTAAAGGGTGAAGTGCCCATTGGGGCTGTTGTTGTGTGGAAGGATGAAGTGATAGGCCGGGGATATGATCTTCGGGAAAGCCTATGTGATGCTTCTGCACACGCTGAGATATTAGCTATGAGGAAAGCAGCTAAACATCTAGGTGATTGGCGTCTAAATGATGCAACTCTCTACGTAACAGTGGAACCCTGTGCCATGTGTGCTGGGGCCATCGTACAATTTAGAATAAATCGCCTGGTATATGGTGCTCCCAATGCTAAATCTGGCTCAGTGGATACGATTTTAAATATTGTTCAAGAAGCTAGGTTTAATCACAGGGTAGAAGTTATTGCCGGTATTTTGGAAGATCAATGCAAGGAAATAATACAAAATTTTTTTCGTGAATTAAGAAAGAATAAATAAATTGGAGAGTTGGCCGAGTTGGTCGAAGGCGCTCGACTCGAAATCGAGTAGACGTTAACAGCGTCTCGTGGGTTCGAATCCCACATTCTCCGCCACTTGAGGGCCGCTTTACTTAACTAAAGTAAGGCGGTTTTTTCATGCCATTTCACATAAAATTTCTCAAATCATAAATTCATTTCACATAAATCGAGTGTCATTTCACAAAAAGTTGTGCGCCTTAGCTTCCCCAGATGGCTTGATCGATTTTAATTGCAATTTCTTCCTGCACTGACCGTTCGGTGTGACCATAAAGATCATTAGTGATTTGAATAGTGCTGTGCCCTAACCTGTCACTGGCCCCTTTCATGGGGACGTTTTGTGCGATCATTAAGGCAGCGTTCGAGTGGCGTAGATCGTGGAATCTTATATTAGGCAGCCCATATTTTTGCAGCCGTAAGCTGAAGGACCTGGATAAATGTGACGGGTTAAAGGGTTTCCCATCAGGCCAGGTGCAAACAAAGTCTGACTTATGATATAGTTGGCCATGCTGGAGTTTCATTTCTTTTTGCTTTAGCTTTAGCTTATGTTCCTTTAATGCTTTGATTAATCTGTCTGTTACCACGATAACCCTGTTAGAAGAATCAGTTTTAGTTTTTTCTCTCAACACAGGATTACCATTATCCATTATTAAATTGTGACGAATATGAATTAATTTGTTTTCCATGTCTACATCGGACCATTGCAGTCCTAAGACTTCCCCACGACGGGCCCCCAGGACCACGGATAAATACACCGGCATGTACAAGGCATCTTCCCGGAGTTTATCCAACATTTCCCTAATCTGCTTGGTTGACAGAAAACCTGCTTCAAATTTGTTTTTGGTTGGAGGGGTAACCAGTTTAGCTGGATTTTTTGGTATTGTTTCTTCCCTGTAAGCATCTTCTAAAGCCTTAGACAGCACTCTGTGGACATAACGAATAGAGGTGCCGGACAGAGGCTTGAAGGATCTCTTTTCCCCATCAATTTTAATTTCCCTGGCCTTTTGCAGCTTGGAATATAACCCTCTGATATGGGCAGCCCTTAAATCCGAAAGTTTGATTCCGCCGATGTAGGGATTTATATGGCACCGGATGTTAACTTCGTACCCACAATAGGATGTCGGTGAGATAGTTTCCTTTTTCTCCTCTAGCCAGTTATTAAGGTATTCAAATAAAAACATTTTATTAGGCTCTATGTGTGTTCCTTGACTGATGTTTACTGTAAGTTGAGCAGCAAAGAGTTTTGCATCTCTCTCTTTTTTGAAGCCTCCCTTATATTTTTGTATCCTTTTCCCGTTTCCATCAAATCCAGCATCATAGCGTACTTCATAATATCCTTTCTTTTCGTTAAACTTAATTGTGGCCATGCTTTACCTCCTTTCATTAGTTAATAGAAATAAACCTTGGCAAAAACATATGTTCTGCCAAAGGGGTAAAAAAATATGCTTTCAGGTTCAATCTAATAATATTGCAACATTTCAACGGGTATATAATTTCTCCTAAATACATTTTCCAATGTTTCACCAGGATAAATTTCTGTTTTTGATAAAAGTAATTTAACGGCAAACTTATTGGCCTGACGCTCATATTTTCCGGGATTAAATAAGGAGTGCTCGTCCAACCAGAAACGACTTAAGCCCGGATGAAGCCTATCGTGTGCAAGTTCATGGGCGCAAATAAACCTTTGCCACTCGTCTGATAGAGCACAATGAATTACAATATATCTTCTGCGCAGCTTATTGTAGTATAGCCCCCTGGTTCCCACACCCAAATCCTCAAACCAAGCCTCAATGTTAAGGCCATTTGCTATTGTGAATGGATCATTTGTCTTAAATTTCCGAATCAGTTTATTAATGGCTTGGTCCACTCAAATCATCCCCGGCATTGTTTTTCTTTTTCTTACGTCCGTAGGTTTTTTTATTTTTTTCCTTAGCGTCCCAGAACATGGCCTCCATAACACGTTTGATTTTTTCTTTGTCTTCCTTGCGGATCGGAACACCGTCAAACATTAGCGGGGCATCATCTTCCAGCATCTGTTTAAAATCACGCTTATATTTAGATGTGGCCCAGGTGGGGATTGCAGCTTCTGCATGATCGTTATTAACCGGTTGCTCGTCGTGGCCTAATAAATAATCTATTGTTACATTAAAAATTGCAGCAAGCTTAGCTGCCATCTCCGCACTTAATCTTTTCTTGCCTCGTTCAATTTCATAGAAATAGGTGGGTGTAATATTTAGTTCTTTGGCTATCTTTGTACCTGATATATTTCTGCTCATTCTAAGTTTGTAAACTTGCAGTTTATCTTGAAGAAAACGACTCAGTTTTTTGCAAAATCCTACAGATATTACCTTCTGTCACCCCTCAAACAAAGTGCTAAACTTTTAGCAGATTGTTTTGGAGGGGTTTTTGATGCTCTTAATAATTGACTTCAAATTAAACGCAGAAGAATATGCCAACCGAGGTACACAAAACGATTTTCCACAGATTGACCGGTGTCCACATTGTAAAGGGCTAGTAACCCTGCAACGTCACGGCTTTTATTGGCGAAACGCCATTGAAGGAGAAAGTTTGTATCATATACCAATCTGTAGATTAAAATGCCCTTCGTGCAAGAAAACTGTTTCTCTGCTGCCAGACTTTTTGATTCCTTACTATCAGTACACCTTAGACACAGTCTTGGGTAAAGTAGAGGACAACTTAATTCATCAGGTAATCACCGGATGCCGCCAGTTAGTATCGTTTTATCAAAGCGATTTATGAATCAACTAAATCAGATTGAGATGTTTTTTCGAGATGAAGACTTCCGTGGGGTATTACCAGGGAATATAAAAGAAAGGGCCATAAAGTTGCTTGAAATGATCCTAGCTTTGGGGAAAGCACCCTTCCTAAGAAGGTCAACGGGACATTTCTTACGCAATTTTATGGCACAGTAATTTTACCACACCTCCACTCTCCTGAAAACAGGTGGATTCATCCACACACCTTTTGCGTGGCAAGGGTGCTTTTTGTCGTTTAAAATCAAAATGTTGGGTTAACCGGTTAACCTCTATTAAATCGGAGGTGATTTCTGTGGATGAAAAGGTGCGTGAAAGCGTGGCCCTTTTCCGTTATGGCATCATTGCGCCCATTTTGAATGATCAAGTTACTTCCCAAAAGGATTATCTAGCCGAGATAGCTAGTAAAAAACATCAAGTTCCTCATTATGGTCTCAAAGAGTATACTCCCAAGGCCATTGCCACCTGGCTATTGGCTTAGCGCAGAGAAGGCTTCGAAGGGTTAAAACCTAAGAAAAGATCTGATTGTGGTCAATCCCGTAAATTAAGTGACGAGAAGGAGCAGCACCTGATTGCTCTTCGGAAGGAAAAACGTGATTTACCACTTTCTGTTTTTTACAATCAGTTAATTACCCAGGGGGAAATCTTACCCAACGAGGTTTCCTATTACACGCTCTACCGGATCTTTAAAACACAGGGTCTTACAGGGAAAGAGCTTTTGAAAAATACCAATAGAAAGCACTTTTCCTATGATACCGTAAATATGTTGTGGCAAGGGGATATGTCTATAGGTCCTTATCTTGTGATTGATGGTAAGAAAACAAAAACCTTTCTTTTTGCCTTTATTGATGATTGTTCAAGGGTGGTTCCCTATGCCGCCTTCACACTTACGGAGAAATTTGAGGCTTTAAGAAATATCTTTAAAGAAGCCTTGATCCGCCGGGGAATTCCTAAAATTGTTTATGTGGATAACGGTAAGATCTACCGTTCAGATGCTTTCCACATTGCTTGTGCCAGTCTAGGAATTACTTTAACCCACACAAAGCCTTATGACGCTGCTAGTAAAGGGAAAATAGAAAGGTTCTTTGGGACCGTTAAAACCCGGTTTTTCCCCTTAATTAAGCATCAACCCCCATCCTCCCTGGAGAAACTTAACCAACGTTTTTGGCAATGGCTCGAGGAGGACTATCATCGAAAGGTTCATGCTTCTTTAGGTATGACGCCCTTAGATTTGTTTCTTTCTCAGGCCAGCAAGGTTCGGATGGTAGAAGACCCTGCTTCATTAGATCCAATCTTCTTAAGAAGAGAACAAAGAAAAGTAAAGCATGATGGTACTATTTCTTTAATGGGTCGCTTTTTGAAGTACCTGGCCAGTTTGTGGGCCAAAGAATCGAAGTTCGTTATGATGAGGAAGCGGTCTATGTTTATGAAGATGGCTTAGTTGTGGCAAAAGCTATCCCTGTTAATTTTAGCGATAATGCTCGAGTAAAAAGGGAGCAACCTCTTTCCTTCCGTGAGATGCTCTCCGAGGAGGTTTAGTTATGTACAAGGCTTTTTATTCTCTTTCTGCCACTCCATTCACTAAAGATCTAAAAACCTCTAATTCTTTTGCATCCACTTCCTTCACAGAAGTATCCGCCCGGCTTGATTACTTAAAGAAGGCAAGGGGTATGGGATTACTGGTTGGAGAGCCTGGTGCTGGCAAAACATTTTCATTAAGGAACTTTGCTGAATCATTGAATCCATCTTTATACAAGGTAATCTATTTTCCGTTATCAACAGGGACAGTGATGGATTTCTTTCGTGGCCTTGCCATTGGTTTAGGCGAGGAACCCAAATTTCGTAAGGTAGATTTATTTCATCAAATCCAAAGGGCTGTCTTGGTATATTTCCGAGAACGAAAAATTACGCCAGTATTCATCTTGGATGAGATGCAGATGGCAAGGAATCTTTTCCTACATGATTTAAGCATTCTCTTTAATTTTGGTATGGATTCAGAAAGTCCATTTATTTTAATACTTGCGGGTCTGCCAAACCTGCAGAGCAAATTAACACTAAATCATAACCGTCCCATCTCTCAACGACTGATCATGCGTTACAAAATGGAGCCTTTAAACAAAGAAGAAGTGGCAAACTATATACAGCATCACATGGAATTAGCCGGGGCAAGGCATCAAATATTTAGTGAGCCTGCTGTTTCGGCCATTACCTCTCATTCCCGAGGATGGCCACACCTGATAAATAACCTAGCTACCAACTGTTTATTATCCGGGTATCAGATGAAAAAGGAACTGATTGATGAGGAAGTTGTCCGAGTGGCAGTCCAAGAAATGTCTATGTAAATTCTTAAGTTCGGTTACACCGAAGTAGCCGAACTATTTTTTATACTAATATTTTTTTGGACCAAAAGAATGTGATATTGTGCAAAATTTGATTTCTTGGGCTAAGATATTTTGCAAAATCACCTGTTCAATGGCCAAAATTACACTAATTTATTTTGCAAAAGCTATGCTACTTTAATTTGCAAGTTCACATCGAAGGACTTCTTGCTATTAAGTTGAATTATTTCACAAGTTCTTTTGAGGTAGTTGTGGATCTTACAAGATAACTCCGTAAAAAATACATATCGCTAACGGTAAGGCCAAAAACTGCTACACCAGAATGGTATTTGAAATAAGATTCTATCAATAAACAACCTCAGCTATTACATAAAACTTTAAGGAAGGGGATTATTTTTAGGTCTAGAATGTTTTCTTAAATTTAATCAAAATGTACATTACATTTTTAGGAAAGATAATTCAAATGGCCTAGGTACTAGACTTGCCAAGCTTTAAGGGGGAACAAAAGTGGCCAGGATAAGCAAAAGCTGGTTTAAAGATGATACTCCGGGGCTCATCGCTAGAAAAAAGGTGGACTGGTCTGTTTTTGAAACTGGCTGTCATATACCAGTGGAATATCATGAATATTTTAGGGAAGCTAATGGTGGAATTTTGCCAGAGAGGGGACAAAGTATTTCTGTAAAACTCCGATTAAATGAAATCGATTACGATGCTGTTCTAACAAACGTTGACCGGCAGGGTGTAGCCGCAGATACGTTGCAATTACGTTACCAATCTAATTCTGTCCTGAGGAAGCAATTGCTAGAGGTATTTTACCCTAGTTATGATTTTATAAAGGAAAAAAGATTAAGAAATGAAAACAGAGGTAAGAAGCAGGATATTATTGTGCCCGACAATAGGACTGAATATATTGAGTTTTACAAAACAGACTTCCCATTAATTTACCAGTTGAAGTTAATAAAATGGCGAAAAGCAGGCTCGGTTCAGGAGGAATCCCCACATTGTGATTCTCTATTCTTGGCTGAACCATTCTCCAGAATATTTATTAACCGGGAAGAAGCCCTTTGGGCCTTTGAAATGATAGCCAGTGCTGCAAATCTTTTGGGAATTGACTCCCCCGAGGATCAACGGTTGGCTGTAACTATTCGGAATAAGTATATGGGGTTACATATTAATTTTGGTAACTGGCTGTTACTTGGTTTTTATGGTCCCAATAAGGCCAACAGGAGACTACGACTTCCGTTACTGGAGGAAAAAGAACAAGATAGTGATATTGATAATTCCTATAAATTTGCTCAGAACCAGGACGAACCAGCCATTGCCAGTTACCTTTTGCCTATGGAAAAACCTGTAGATAATATACAACATCGTTATGTGGGAGCGATGAAACATATTGCCTCCCGATTTAAGGAGTATAATAAATCACCCTATCGAAAACACCACCTGGAACAAATTGCTGGTGCTATTTTTGATAGGGAACTACTGATGCGTTTGTTGACAGAGGGGCTGTATATGCAAGATGAACTTGACGAAAGTGAATTAGCTACCCAGGACCCTCTGTACATCACTGAGGAATATTCCCTGGAAAAATTGGCTGCTGATACCGAAACGGATCCAAGGGAGCTTGAAAGATGGATTAAGGCTATCGAACGGAAGGGCCAGGCAATTTTATACGGACCACCGGGAACTGGAAAAACTTTTTTAGCCAAGGCACTTGCCAGGCATTTAATCGGGGGTAGCGATGGCCTGGTGGATTTAGTGCAATTTCACCCAGCCTATGCCTATGAAGATTTTATTCAAGGTATTAGGCCCCAGGTGGATAACGAGGGTATTCTAAAATACCCGGTATTACCAGGCAGATTGTTGCAATTTTGCCAGAAGGCCAGGAACAGGCAAGGACTGTGCGTTTTGATCATTGATGAAATAAACAGGGCCAACCTCTCCCGGGTGTTTGGTGAACTGATGTACTTACTAGAGTATCGGGATGCGGAAATACCTTTAGCAAGCGGAGGGACATTCAGCCTACCCAGGAATGTACGTATTATTGGTACCATGAATACAGCTGATCGCTCCATTGCTTTAGTAGATTTTGCCCTACGCATAAGATTTGCCTTTATACCGTTGCAGCCTAACTATGAAGTATTGCGCCGATACCACACTAAGACGGGGTTAGGTGTGGAGGGCTTAATTGAAACCCTGATGAAACTGAACAGGAGAATCAATGATCCAAACTACGTAATCGGAGTGTCCTTCTTTTTAAGGGCTGATTTAGGGGAACAGCTGGAGGATATCTGGCGCATGGAAATAGAGCCATATATTGAAGAATTCTTTTTTGATCAACCGGAAAAAGTGGAGGATTTTCGATGGGATAAAATCCGGGAGAAAGTGCTGTCATGACAGAGGCAGAATTCCTCTCCTTAACAGAATATTTGCCAGCTGAATTTGAAAGGCCATATCTAACGGAAGATGAAGGGTTATTCCTTTACCAAAATTTTGGTAATCAGGTTAAGGTTGAATTTCCTTCACCTGCAACAGGTAATAAATGGCGCCTCATCAACCAGGCTGGGTGGGTTATATCCCTGTGTCCCGCTATCTATATTTGTACTTGTGCCCCAGGGTTAAGCTAAGTAATATTTTTACCATGCTTGAGTATGCTTACAGACTAAAAAGTTTTAGGATACTTGATGGGATGGTGGAATGTGATTCTCTACAGGAATTTTATGAGAGATTGGCCATGATCCTGGCAGGGATGATACTAAATCGAAATCGACAGGGATTATACCGGGAATACAGAGAACAGGTTGACAAACTGCCTTATATTAGAGGGCAGCTTAATATACGGCACCAGCTTGTAAAACCCTGGGAGGTTGGTTTTTCTTGTCACTATCAAGAGCACACTGCAGACATTGAAGATAATCAAATTCTAACCTGGACATTAAATAGGATATTATATAGCGGGCTTTGTTCCGATAGAGGTTTACCAGTGATAAAAAAGGCCTACCGTAGCTTACTGAGCCAAACGTCCTTAATCCCCCTTGACCCGGGTCGTTTCAGTAGTAGAGTATATAGCAGGTTAAACCAAGATTACCGCCCACTTCATGCCTTGTGCCGTTTTTTTCTGGAGCAGTGCGGACCTGGTTATGAAGTTGGAGACCATTCAATGATCCCCTTTCTGGTGGATATGCCCAGACTCTTTGAGCTATTTGTGGCCCAGTGGCTACGGACCTACCTGCCACCTGAATACGAAATAACCCCACAAGAAAGGGTGGAGATCGGAGAAAACGGAGAACTTACATTTTCCATCGACATGGTTCTGTACCGTAAAAGAGATGAAACTGCTATGTGTGTAATGGACACCAAATACAAGAGTGCTGCCACTCCGACCCAGGCAGATATTAATCAGGTGGTTACCTATGCTGTCGCCAAGGGGTGCCGCGATGCAGTGCTAATTTACCCATCATCAAATATTCGGCCATTTAAGGAGACCATAGGAGATATTACCGTTAAAACACTAGCCTTTCCGCTGGCGGGTAATCTTGAGGAAGCAGGCAAAAGGTTAGTTGAGAAATTAATAAGCAATCTGTAATTCATGACCAAATTTGTTAACTTTTATGGCGAAGTCTAAAAATACAAAAAATGGAGATACTTTAATGTAACAAAAAATACTTGAAATATAACATAGGTGTTGTTATATTTAAAATTAGTTATGTTAAAGAGGGCGGTTGATTTGAAATACATGCTTGAGATTTATTTGAAAGAAAACATTGACGAAAATATAACTATTCAACCTTGGGATGGTAAGAAGAAAATTCCTTTGTTTTTGCTTGAGATCTATAATTTCTATGAAACCAAAATATTAGGACAGCATTGCATAATCATTGAGATATTGCAGGAGGCTCCCGGAATAGATACCATAAAAAAACACATAAAAGTTATTAATAGAACTGTTGAACAGAATTTAGTTTTCTACTATAAGTCAATTTCATGGTTTCGAAGAAAAAGTTTAATTCAAAATCGCGTACCCTTTGTTGTAGAAGATGGACAGATGTACTTGCCTTTTTTAGGATTAGATTTAAAAAACATCTTGTACAAACAGGAAAAAAAGATAACTATGTTTTCTTCTTCCACGCAACTGGCTTTCTTATATTTGTTATATAATGGGAACAGGACCATCAACGCGACAGAACTAGCAGCAGTATTAAATACTTCCAAGATGACTGCTTCTCGAAGCTTAAATGACCTGTATAATTTTGGGCTCCTGACTTATGTAATTTGTGGAGAAACCAAAAGAAGTAAAGAATATAAAAGGATTGGTGACCCAGAGTATTATAATGAAGGTAGTCGATACCTAAAAAATCCAGTATGGAAGACGGTATATACATGGAAAAAAATAGAGAATAGCCTCGTGGCCGGATTGGAGGCACTTTCGTTAATTTCTATGATGAATCCGCCCAGAAACCCGGTCATCGCAATTTCAAAAGAAAGGTTAAGTGAGATTGAGCCTTATCTTTTGAAAGACAGGGACAGGATTATAGACGAAAAATTAACGGAAATTGAGGTGTGGAACTACGATCCAAGGATATTAAGCAAAGAAAATTATGTGGATCTTGCATCCCTTGCGTTATCTTTAAAAGGGATCAATGATGAGAGAATCGAGCAAGCACTGGAAGAAAGGTTAAAGGGTGAAAAATGGTACATGGGATAGAAAAATTTAAAGAGTATTTTAGTGACTACACAGGACAGTATGTTTTTATTGGAGGAACTGCTTGTAGTATATTGTTAGAAGAAATCGGTGTTTCTTTTAGATCCACAAAAGATTTGGATATGGTTCTTATCATTGAATCTTTAGATGAACCTTTTGGAATTAAGTTTTGGGAATTCATCGAAGATGGTGGCTATGAATACCGACAAAAGAGTACAGGAAAAGAGCATTTCTATCGTTTTGCAAATCCGAGCAAACCGGGATTTCCTACTATGATAGAATTATTTAGTCGAAAGCCCGAAAAGATGCAGTTGCATTTTGACTCGTTAGTTACACCAATCCATATTGGGGACGATGTTGCTAGTTTATCGGCTATACTTCTCAATGATGCTTATTATAATTTGCTTTTTAAGGGAAAGATCCTTGTAGACGGCTATTCAGTTCTTGAAATGGAATATATAATGCTTTTCAAAATAAGAGCTTGGTTAGATTTAACTATAAGACTTGAAGCTGGCGAGCAAATCGATTCTAAAAATGTGAAAAAACATAAGAATGATATTTTTCGGTTACTTGTTAATTTAACTCCTTCAAGTAAGATTGAGGTGGAAGATGAGATTTATGAAGATATTAACCGATTTCTTGAAAAAATTACGGACGATCAACCAGATCTAAAGAATTTAGGAATAAAAACGGTTACCTTTGAGGAATTACTTAATAGAATTAAAGAGCTTTATATTCCTATGGATAAGGAAGGCACTCTATAAATGAGGGTTTTTAAGTGACTGGCAGCTGCTGGTCTGGTTGGATCTCTCCATCTGCCCGCGGCAGTTGACTATTTGAGGTAGGTCTCTGGGGTTGGCCAGTTGCCACTGGTTCAGCCGGACAGATCCAACCTATCGGGGCCTGACTTCGAGGGTCCTGGACTGTGATCTTTGTGATCCCTTTACCCGCTAGTGTTGGGAGGGTAGCTGTAGCAGGCAGTTGCCGCCGGCCTGGATGGGCTGCGGCTGCAGCCCCGACACTTCTCTAAACATCATCGAACAGCGAAACATGGAGTTCGCGCCGAATGCGATGATGGCTGTACGATTTTTTTGTTCCGGCATCGGTAACATCATCGACACCAGGGCAGATCCTGGGGATGGGCTTTCGGGTCTGGAGGATCTCCGCAGTGTTGTCGGTTGGCTGTGGCTTCGGCTTGTATCTATCTAAGAGGGATAGGTACTGAGAAAAACACCCCTCCGGGATGGAGGGGTAATGTGGATTTTTTGACTTCATAGTCATGTGAGTGGTAACATTATGATTATGCGGTTCACAAAAATTTCACAAAAAACCTGTCAAGGTATGAAATAGGGTAATTATCTACATCAATAAAGGTCTTGATTTTACTGGCCCGAGACAGGTTGCGGTAGTTTATAATAGGCTCCCAATACAACTCGAAATCGAGTAGACTGTGATGAGCGGTCTCTAGGGTTCGAATCCCTAACTCTCCGCCAAATATATATAAACAAAGGGATTCTCACTGTTGAAGGTGAGAATCCCTTTGTTGTTTAAGGGTAATTTAAATTTATGGCCGACGAGATTGCCGACTATGGTCTCCTTTAGGACGCCAAAAAGATTTTTTTGCTAAATGTATAAATTGATTATTTAACGATAAAAATATTATCAATTGATAATATTTTTGTAGATTTTTCCCCATCTAGAGCATATAATTGTATTAGGAATCGCTCTACAAGGGGTTGAATTTAAAGGTGCCAACAACTGAAGAAATTGAAAAATACCTAGAACTGGTACGATTGTTCATTGTTGAAGATAAAGTTGATTTTATTAAGGGTAGTGACGAGAAATATACTCTTGGCAAATTAGGAATTAGCATTACTGATGCTTTTGAAATGGTTAAAGATCTTGATGTAAAGAATTATTATAGGGGTCCATCTCCTGATCATAGGTATCCGTCTCAACAGGTATGGGAGTTTGGTATTCCAGAAATTTTTGAGGATGAAATACCTCCCCACAGGGACTTATATGTAAAGCTTACTTTTCGAAATACTAGGGGAGACCTTCTAATGATGTCTTTTCATAAAGCTAGGGATCTTATTACATATCCATATAAATAAAATCTCAGGTGGTTATATCAACCATATGAGAGGGGGAGATACTAAAGATGAGAAATATATACTGTGGCAACTGTGAGAAGGAAGTTTTAGGCATAACTAAAGAAGATTACTTTGAATATCCTGTTAGAAATTTAGTATACAAAATTAACGGAAAGAGACTGTTTTGTCCAGACTGTGGGAATGAATTATTTCATCGTGAATATGATGAAGCCAATCAGAGAGCAGCTTTTGACTTGTACAGAAAAGAAACGGGGATTATTTCACCAAAAGAAATTAAGGATATTAGGGAAAAATATGAATTGACCCAACGGGAGTTTTCATACCTGCTGGGTTTTGGCGAAATTACTGTTTCAAGGTATGAAAGAGGGTCTCTACCAACTATAGCACAAAGTCAAATAATTAAAGAAAGTATAGAACCGAGCAAGATGCTTATATTACTGAAAGAAAATGGTCATAAAATTGAGACTGAAAGATATATCCAAACTAAGAATAGATTAGAAGAAATGATAGCTAATAAAAATGTTAATGAAAATATAGAGCAGTACATTTTGAGAGATATGAAAAATATTACTACACCTGAACTCGATGTTTATAATGGTTTTAAAAGGTTTGATTATAAAAAGTTCTCCCAGATGGTATATTTCTTTGCTCTAAAAGAAATCACAAGTTTATACATTACTAAACTAAATAAGCTTATGTTTTATGCAGATTACTATTATTATAAAAAGTTTGGTACTTCGCTGAGCGGAACACGTTATATAAGACATAATTATGGTCCTGTACCAAATAAATACCAAACTTTATATGATAGCATAGACACAATAGAAATTTTCGAAGATGAATATGGCAATTATATTAAGCCAGCTAATGATCTCGCCCTAACTTTTAATGACAAGGAAATTAGCATTTTAGATCTTGTTAATCAGAAATTTAAACATATGAATTCCAAAGAGATCAGTAACTTTTCGCACAAGGAAAAGTGTTGGATTGAAACCCCACATAAACAGCCGATTTCTTACTTATACTCAGAATTTATGGAATGTGGACTCTAAAACATCATAACATTCGGGTAACTATATTTTAGTGCAAGAGGCATAGTTAATAGTCCTCTTGCACTATTTCATTTGGATTATTAAAACGAATTAATATATTCTTTTACTTGAGTAAGTCCGACCACAGAGAGATCTCTAACGTTATCCCCGCTTTCTAGAACTACTATATAGCCATATGTTTTGGGATCATAATTTTCGAATCCACCAAGTTGCTCTACCATCTGAAGAAATTCCTTTTCCAATAGCTCTAGGTATTCTGTGGGTAATGCATCAGCTTTTCTTAGTATGTTGATACCCTGAACTGACTTTATAATTCTCATATTGTCTACCTCCCAGATACTAATAAAATAATAAAGGCCTAAGTAACTTATATCGCTTAGGCCTTATAGTTATTATGATGGCAAATATAACTAGATACTGTCGCTCTGTTTGTCCCTTTAAGGCCATCGAGGAGAAATATAATGAACGAACTAAAAGGACCTTGGCAGTAATTAACACAAGCCTTTGTCAGGGTTGTGGGGCCTGTTCTTCCTCTTGGCGCTGTGGTGCCGCAGATATAAAAGGCTTCTCCAATACACAAATTATTTCTGAGATATTGGCGCTAAGCTGGTAATCCTATTCAGGGGTTTCGCAAAACTGCGAAGCCTCTGGATTTTTTGACAAGTCAGAAAATATAAAACTTTCCGACTTGCACAAGGGTAACTAAGGCTTACGCCGTCGCCTAAAGGCGTGGTGTGAGCCAAGTTTTCTTTAATTAGCATATGGTATGAAGAAAAGTTGACAAAAAACCTCCCTCAATGAAATAAGTTTTTCTTTTATTTACTCACTCATTCTCACAATTTCAAGTACATCCAAACAAGGCCTAAAGGAATAAGTTTGAATAAATAACATTATATGGTTGGTGGGGGTGTGCCCAATCAAAGGCTATGCCTAATTTTATAAATTATGGTTGCACAATGGATCTCCACATGTACCCTTGTGGTTTACCCTCCCACGTCTCACGGGGTCCAAATCAATGGCCCTTATTCGTTCTACCTCTCAAGGGGTGGAGGCCAGGTATGCTCCTTTGCTGGGTCATGCCCGTATGGAAATATTAGTTCCCGGCTTCTCCGTGCTTCGTTTGTCTATCCAATTCATTGTGAATAAGTGTTAATATTTAATAGCCTTTTAAGCAGCTTCCTGTAATTGCTCTTGGCGTACAACGCCTAATACTTGCTCCGTGTCATATGGAGTTTTTTTGCTGCCTATGGTGAACAAAATACGAATCAATTTTCCACAGAGGGCAACTATGGATTGTTTTTTCTTTAAGGGATTTTCATGCCTTGTTATTAAATATTGGTGGATGGCCTTAAACTCTCGGTTTTTTGCAACCATGACTAACACAGTCTTAAACAACAAGGCCCGCAGCCGGGGGCGCCCCCGTTTACTGATTTGTGATTGTCCCTTGTGTTTACCAGAACTGTTCTCTTTTAGGTTTAGGCCCGCCAACTTTATGATTTGTTGCCCATGCTCATAACCTTTTAAGTCGCCTACTTCTGCTAAAAATTCAGCCACTGTGACTAAACCAACTCCCGGAATGGTCATCATCTCTGCGGTCCCAGGTATTTGCTGAAGTAACGCTTGAACTGCTACCATCAGGGTTTCCATTTGTTTGCATAAGGTGTCATATTGCTCAAGTAGCATCTTTATTTCATGGCGGGCAAACTCTATCCCTGTGGATAGTCCAATGGATTCCCTAGCAGCCTGCATTAGTTTGTTAGCTCTTTTTACACCCATTGCCCGTTTAATCTCAGTTTTCCACAGGGCCACAATGGCTTCTGTGCCTGTTTTGATGACTTCCCGGGGAGTGGGCAGGTATTCAATATCATCAGGGACGCTTTGCCTTCCCAATCCTTAAATACCCCTGTGTACTCGGGGAAGTAACGGTCAAGCCAGTTGTGGATTCTACCCTTTACACGGTTAAGATCTTGATTCAGACGATCTCGCTGAGCCATTCCTACCCGTAGTTCTGAGTAGACACCTGTGGGTAAGTTGGGTTCTGAGTATCGGCCATCTTTTACTAATTGGGCGATTACCCTTGCATCTTTGGTGTCATTCTTTGTGGGCGAGTTATCGTCTAATTCCTTGCTTCTCTTAACATGCAAGGGATTTACCACTACCACTGGTATGCCTTCTCTGCGTAAAAACTCAGCCATTGGTAACCAGTAGTATCCTGTGGGTTCGATACCTACAAGGACATGATCCTTACAGTGTTCTACCATCAAGGTTCTAATCCAATGCATCAGCTTAGTTAAGCCTGCCCTAGTGTTGTCAAAGATCAAGCGTTTCCCCAGCTCAATACCCCTAAAGTCCTGGGCCCGGGCCACATGTTTTGATTTAGCAATATCTGCTCCAATAATTAAAGTTGATTCTGTGAGTTGCTCAATTCGTTGTTTTTGTTTATAATTCATTTTGAAGTACCTCCTGTGTGATTAAATTAGGGGTCGGTCCGCCTTGACAGCTCGACACCCAGTATATTACAGGAGGTGCTTCTTTTTTACAAAGGCCATTTTATTTCCTTACAAAAAACCTCCTAATATAAAAGGGATAAGAAAAATCATGGCGAAAGAAGGAATCGTAGGCAACGAGTAGAGCTATCTAGTTCATCGGGTGTCTTTTTTATTTCGTTTAAAATACCATTAGAGGTGCAATAGAAATTAAAAGAAGGGGGGATATCTTTCCGAAAACCTAGTTAGTAATTTGATATTAGTAGCAAGGTATTGTGCAACTATTTTTACTAAGTAAAGCCACTATTAATTAAGAAAATAAAATAGACCAAGGAGGAGTTCAATGTTCGAATCGTTTTTGGGAAGAAACAGAAAAAAAGAATCCAAGGCTATGGTTCTAGAAGAAAAAACGAGAGTAGAAACAGATAATAAAAGAGTAGAAACAGATAATAAAAAGGAACTAATTAAAGAACTACCTACTGAGGACTATTATTCAACACTGGAAATGGCAGAGGCTATGGGTGAAATGTTTTACAACATGTTTAATGGAGAAAACTTTGTGGTGGTTACAGATGCAAACTTCAAGGTTGTTAAATGTTGGAATTCAAAAAACTTTAATTTTAATTTTAAACCTGGAGACACTATGCCCCAGGGCACTATATCTTATGAAGCACTGGTTTCTGGGAAAAGGATTGCAAAGCAAATTAAAAAGACAGAATCAAAGTTTGATTTTGGATATGCTGGTATAGGAATTCCTATTAAAGATAAGGGTCATAACATAATCGGCAGTTTGGCAATAACATTCCTGTATATTGATCCCCAGGAATTAAGGGGAGTTGCCGAAGAGATGCAGACGGCATCGGATCAAAACAGTCAGGCAACGGGTGAGATCGCAGCAGGTGCTACTAATTTGTCGACTTCTTCAGAAATGTTAACCCATAATACGGATTTGGCAAGGAATAGTTTAAAAACCATTAACGATGTGATTGAATTAATTAAAGGTGTAGCAGAACAAACCAATTTACTTGCCTTGAATGCAGCCATTGAAGCAGCCAGGGCCGGTGAACATGGTAAAGGTTTTGCAGTTGTAGCTGAAGAAGTAAGAAAATTGGCACAAAATTCGGCGGATAGAGCCAAGGATATGTCTGAAAAACTATCGACCATTTCTAAAATGATTGAAGACATTGGGGAGAAGACTCAGGATTTAAACAGCTTAGCACAGCAGCAGGCGGCCTCCACAGAAGAAATAAATGCATCAATGGAGCAACTGGAAGAACAAGCAAGGAAAATACTTACTCTAGCTGCAGAACTGGAAAAGGGTCTAGAGTTTATGCTGAAATAGTTTCTAAACTAATACCCATAAATATTAAATTTTCTATGCCATAATTTAATTTTTTAGGATAAAAAAAATAAATTTTGTTTATAATAGAAAACGTATGTTATATTATAACGTTTTGGAGGTAACATAGTTGCAAAAAGGAACAGTAAAGTGGTTTAATGCAGAAAAGGGTTATGGTTTTATTGAAACGGAAGAGGGAAGTGATGTTTTTGTTCACTTTTCCGCTATCACTGGAGATGGGTTTAAAACGTTAGAAGAGGGGCAACGTGTTTCCTTTAATGTGGTTCAGGGGAACCGTGGTCCCCAAGCCGAAGAGGTTGTTAAACTGTAATGCAATAAAAATACTGCCTTGTGTGGCAGTATTTTTATTGCATTACAATAAGAAAATAAAAAAGATGAGGTAAAAAACTATATGAATGACTTTTTACAACTAGGTATCCGACGTGAATTAAATGAGCTGCTAAGGGTTTATGGAATAACAGAGCCAACCCCTATTCAAAAGCAGACCATACCTATTTTACTTTCAGGTAAAGATGTAATTGCGCAAGCACAGACAGGTACAGGGAAAACTCTGGCCTTTGTGCTGCCAATTCTCGAAAAAATTGATGCTAAAAAATCCTATATTCAAGCTCTGATCCTTACACCTACCCGGGAGCTAGCTTTACAAATCACCACAGAAGTAAAAAAACTAGCTTCCAAGATGGATGCCAATGTACTGGCTGTATATGGTGGACAGGATGTGGAAAGGCAAAATAAGAGGTTACAGGGTAATACCCATATTGTTATTGCCACACCGGGGCGGTTATTAGATCATCTAGGACGTGGGACCATCCGTCTTACCGGAGTGTCTATGTTGGTACTGGATGAGGCAGATCAAATGTTACATATGGGTTTTCTAAACGAGGTAGAGAAAATTATTCACCAGACATCTGCCAAACGTCAGACGATGCTATTTTCGGCAACCATGCCTGCGGAAATTCGTGCACTATCTGTGAAATATATGAGGAAACCGATGGATATTCATGTGCGAGGTACAGGGATTACCTTGGAAAAAACCAAACAGATTGCTGTTGAGACCACGGATCGGACGAAGCAGGAAACTCTTCGCAAGCTGCTTGATGAGTATCAGCCTTATTTAGGTATTATTTTCTGCCGCACTAAGAGAAGAGCCAGTGCCCTTAATGAAATGTTACTAGCCCACGGATACAATTCCGATGAGCTACATGGAGATTTATCCCAGGCCAAGCGGGAGCAAGTGATGAAACGTTTCCGCGAAGCAAAACTACAAATACTGGTTGCAACTGATGTGGCCGCCCGGGGTTTAGATGTGGAAGGGGTTACCCATGTATTTAATTATGATATTCCTCAGGATGTGGAGAGCTATATTCATCGCATCGGCCGTACAGGACGTGCTGGGGATACAGGTTTAGCAGTTACTTTTGTTTCTCCCCGGGACCGGACGGATTTGCAGATGATTGAAAAAGGCATCGGCATGAAGCTTGAAAAAAGGTCGGCCCATCGTCAAACCATCCAAGAGGTTCCCGGCGACAAGACGTTTGTTAAAAAATCAACAAAGGAAAAGGCTGGCCCTTATTCCACAGAAAAGGCTATGAAAAATAAAAAACCCCTAAATGGAAAGCTAGGTTTTAAAAAGGGGAAGAAAAATAGCACTGAAGCAAAATCCATAAAGGAAGTCGCTCCACTAAAACAAAAGCGTAGAAAAGAAAGTCCATTATCCAAGAAAAGGACCAGTAATAAGAATGGTAACAGTAGGGGTAAAAAGTTGGTAAAATAATTTTAAGCATTATGTGGTGCAAAGAAAAAATAACCCCATGGTGGGGTTAAAAATTGGCAATGGTGCTTGCTGTAGCTGGTTTTAAGTTATTTAAAGGGTAGACTAAACCAAGTTTTTTCCATTTGTGTACTCCCATGGTATGATAGGGCAAAAGCTCCACTTTTTTTACTTGATCACCCAGCGAGTTTATAAGCTTCTCAAGTCGATACCTATATTCTGGAGAATCGTTCATTCCTGGTAGAACCACATAGCGTAACCAGAGAGGAGTTTTTTGCTGGCGAATATAATCAACAGCCATTTGAAATGTTTCAGCCTTTCCTCCTGTTAGCCAATGATAAAGGCTATCATCCACAGCCTTAACATCCAATAAAAGCAGATCGGTAAAGGGTAAAATCTTTTCCAAAGCGCCGACATCGATACAACCGGAGGTATCCACCGCTGTGTGGATACCTTCTTTTTTACATTGCTGCAGAATAGCAAAAGCAAAATCAGGCTGCAAGAGTGGTTCCCCGCCGGATAGGGTAATGCCACCGTTGTTGTGAAAGTAGGATTTAAAACGACGTACCTTTTTTACGATTTCATCGCTGTCCATTTCCTGACCACCTAGCAGATCCCAGGTATCGGGATTATGACAATAGCGGCACCTTAGTAAACAGCCTTGAAAAAACACCACACAACGAATCCCCGGCCCATCCACCGTACCACAGCTTTCAAAGGAGTGTATTCTTCCCTTCATGTTTAACAGCCCCTTTATTTAAAATCTTTCAAAAAAAGTCCTTTTAATAACTTCCAGCTGATGAGCTCTGCTTAACTTGGTAAAGTGAACGGCATAGCCGGAAACTCGGACTGTTAATTGTGGATAGTTTTCCGGTTCTTCCATCGCCCTTTCCAATGTGGTACGATCCAGAACATTGACATTTAAATGATGGGCTTGTTGATTAAAATAACCCCTTAAAATGTTGACTAGGTTAGCTTCCCTGTCTTCATGGGTTTTCCCCAGGGCAGCGGGAACAATGGAGAAGGTATTGCTAATACCGTCAAGAGATGAATTGTAGGGAAGTTTTGCCACAGAATTAAGGCTTGCCAAGGCGCCGTTCACATCCCTGCCGTGCATGGGAGTAGCTCCCGGTGCAAAGGGCTCACCCTTTTGCCGCCCATCCGGCGTAGTACCGGTTTTTTTACCATACATAACATTGGAGGTAATGGTTAAGATGGATAGTGTATGTTTGGCGTTGCGGTAAGTTGTGTATTTTTGCAAATTATTATTAAAACTACGTACCAGTGCCACCGCAATATCATCCACCCGATCGTCATCATTGCCGTATTTAGGAAAATCCCCCTCAATCCTAAAATCCACAGCAATTCCTTCTTCATTTCGGATAGGGTACACCTTAGCATATTTAATGGCGCTAAGGGAGTCTGCAACCACCGACAATCCTGCCATACCAAAGGCCATCAGTCTTTCTACGTCGCTATCATGCAAGGCCAGTTGGATTTTTTCGTAGGCATATTTATCATGCATAAAGTGAATAATGTTCAGGGTATTTACATACAATTTGCACAGCCAATCCTGTAACAGTAGAAAGTTTTTCATAACCTTCTCGTAATCCAGATAGTCATCATCCAAGGAAGGAATGGGCGGTGCCAGTTGTTTACCTGTCATTTCGTCTTGGCCACCGTTGATAGCTAATAACAACAGTTTTGCTAAATTAGCCCTGGCCCCAAAGAACTGCATTTGTTTGCCTATTTTCATGGCAGAAACACAGCAGGCAATGCCATAATCATCACCGTAATACTCTCTCATTAAGTCATCATTTTCATATTGAATGGAACTGGTTTTAATAGATATTTGGGCACTGAATTTTTTAAAATTCTCCGGCAAACGGTCTGACCAAAGAATTGTTAAGTTAGGTTCTGGCGCAGGTCCCAGATTGATTAAAGTTTGTAGAAAACGATAGGAATTTTTTGAAACCAAGGTTCTGCCATCTAAGCCCATGCCACCAATGGCTTCAGTAATCCACATAGGATCCCCGGCGAACAATTTATCATATTCCGGAGTTCTCAATTGTCTGGCTAAGCGAAGTTTAATAACAAACTGGTCAACCAATTCCTGGGCCTCTGTTTCTTGCAAAACTCCCGCCTCAATGTCTCTCTCAATGTAGATATCTAAAAACGTACTGACTCGGCCCAAAGACATGGCGGCACCGTTTTGTTCTTTAATGGCACCAAGATAAGCAAAGTATAGCCATTGAAAGGCTTCCTTTGCATTGGCCGCCGGAGAACCGATGTCAAAACCATATTGTCTGGCCATCTCTTTTAAATCAACTAGGGATTTAATCTGCTCCCTAATTTCTTCCCGGAGTTGAATGGCTTGGGAAGTAAGGGTGTGTGTTGGCATATTAGCCAGATCCTTTTCTTTTTCTTCAATTAAGCGATCAACTCCGTATAGAGGAACCCGCCGGTAATCCCCGATGATTCTGCCACGTCCATAGGCATCTGGCAGACCAGTAATAATGCCAAGACTTCTAGCCAGACGCATTTCTGGAGTATAGGCATCAAAAACCCCATCGTTATGCGTCTTTTTATATTTAACAAAAAAATCTTCTAACTGTTTGTCTAAGGAGTAACCATAGGCTTTACAGGATTCCTTGGCCATCCGCAAGCCGCCAAAGGGGTTCACAGAACGTTCCAGAGGCTTTTCTGTTTGCAAACCAAAAATCAATTCCAAATCACGGTCAATAAAACCTGGTCCAAAGGTATTAATTCCTGTGGCCCGACTGGTATTGATACTTAACACACCATTATTTTTTCTTTCTGCCTGGAATAGTTTTAGGCATTTTTCCCATAGTTGTTTGGTTTTTGGAGTTTGTTCACAGAGAAAATTACTTTTTCCTTCATAGGGTTTGTAATTGCATTGGATAAAATTACGTACATTGATCTCCTGTTGCCATTTAAATCCTAAAAAATCAGACCATGCTTGTTTCAATGAAACCATCTCCTTTCTAAAAACAAAGACCGCCTGGAACAATAACACAGAAACGTGTATTGCCCAGGCGGTCGGCTTAAAAAACAGTTACAATCCTTTGTGGTGCTCCACAAAAATCCGCCAGTCATGCAACTGTAGTTATTAAGTTGATGATGAGCTTATTATAGCATCCTTTACCCATTTTGCAATAGAACCATTGTTTTACATTTCATTAGAATTTTACAACTTTCCCTTTGACTAACCGTATCTTAAAATATAAATAAATAACTACCTGCTTTAGGAGTAAAAGTTCTTTTACGGCATATAAGTTGCACGGGCTAGGAAAAAATATCTAGTTGCTGGAACATTTTTGGTAACAGGTTCGTCTACCGATTTAGAAGGGGGGATAATCCGTGAATTGCCAGGTTGTCTTAGAATTACTCTCACCCTACCTGGACGGAGTCCTTGACCCTGTCGAACATGCCACCGTTCAAAAGCACTTGGCCAGTTGCCCTGCTTGTAGCAGGGAGTTGGCAGAACTGAAGGCATGTATTGACCTGTTGCAGGAACTTCCTGACATAGCTCCGCCGGCTGATTTTCGAGCTGGCTTAATGGAAAAAATTGATAGATTACCTTCAAGCACAAAATCAAATGATCAAAGAAATTGGTTTGATTGTGTGAATGGGGTTACCCGTAAGTCATGGTATAGAACGGTTGCCGTGGCAGCAGTTATGGTAATGACTTTGGGTGTAACTTCCCTGTGGCAAAATGAAGGACATCAATTAATTCCTGTTCCCAATGAAGCACAGGAAATTGCTGAACAAACTAACAACCAACAGGCCAGACAGGAACCCTTGGGTGATTTACAAACAACCAAACCTACAAGTGATACTGTTACCAAGAGTGTTAATAAAACACCTTCTAAGGGTAAGGTTGAGGCTACCAATACAAAATCCCAGGGATTCAAGGCAGTGCCCAAGCAGGCTGAAAAGGCAACCCCTGTCACCTTGGCTAGCCAAAATGACAGAAGGTTTGTGCCGGAGAATTATCAGCCGCAACCCAGTATAGGAATGACCGCAAGGTCAGTGACCTTAAAACTGGGCGTTCAGGACCAGAGTGAAGCGTTAAAATCCATCGGGTCCATCACTCAAAGTAATAACGGCTCCATTATGGTACCTTATAATGAAAGTAATGGCAAGTTGGCAATTAAAGTTCCTGTCCAAACAAGTAGATCAGTAGAAAGTCAGTTAAAGCAATTAGGCCAAGTTATAACTGACATGCCCTCTGAGAGAGATTTAAGTGGGCAGCATGAACAAGCAGTGAACGCTCTGGAGCAATTGAAGGTTCAACAGTCAGACTTACAAAAACAGTTGTCTGAACAATCCGACCCGGGCCTAGAGCAGCAGTTGGCCAATTTAACCACGGTTATTAACCAACAAATTGGGTTAATACAGCGCTTAGAACAACAAAGCAATTATTCTGTTATTACCGTTACCATTGAGTAATCCGACTCCCACCGATTTTTTCGGTGGGTTTTATTTTTAAAAATTAAATAATTGTTAGGTTATTAATAATTATGTATACTAAGTAAGTGGCAAGAGTTAATGGGCAGAAGTAAAACTTGTTTAGATTGTCTATAATTTACTCTTGACTTGTGTGATAGAAATTAATATAATCTAACATGTAGTCGCTAACTCAAACTTAATAAATTCTATGGAGAGGTGGCCGAGTCCGGTCGAAGGCGCATGACTGGAAATCATGTAATGGGGTAACTCATTCGCGGGTTCGAATCCCGCCCTCTCCGCCACCTAAAACATTAAGTCTATGACCGTGCTAGATGGGGAGGTAGCGGTGCCCTGCACCAGCAATCCGCTGTAGCTGGGTTGAATTCCTACTCGAGGGTATGACTTGTGAGGTCTGGTCATCGTAAGGGGCGTTGACGACCGGGTCTTACGCAGCGTAGGCTCTCGAACCGTGTCAGGTCCTGACGGAAGCAGCACTAAGGGAAACCCTACGGGTGCCGTAAGATAGCCTGGTCTGAGCAACCTGCGTTGGTTCGCTCGGAAGTTATTACTCGACGGTAGGTGCACGGTCTCTAAATTTTAAATTCTTAAGTTAAGCTGTCTGTATTATACAGACAGCCTTTGTTTTTTACAGCGAGTTGGTGTCTGCTGTTTTTTTATATATGTATAAAAACTGAAGGATGTTGACAACCCATGAAATTAGATTTATGGGGAAGCTCGTAGTCAGCGGTTGTCCATGAATATGTCATTAAACGGTAGATTTATTAAGAAAATCTATATATAATAGTTTTTAATTTAATTAACTGGCGAATCATTAGGAGGTGTACAAATGGAAATTAAAGTTTTGCTAGAGGGAGACCAGTCCTTTGAAGTTTCTCAAGGTACACCGGTAATGGAACTATTAAAGATTCGACACAAAGAAGGCTCTGTTCCGGTTGTTGCTGCCTTTATTGACAATGTACTAAAGGATTTAAGAACCCCGTTAACTTCTGATTGCCATGTAAGATTTGTGGATTTAACTATGCCAGAGGGAGTTCGTGTTTATAGACGCAGTGTAACAGCGTTGTTGATGCGGGCTATTTCAGAAATTCTGCCAGGAAGTAATGCAGTAATACAACACTCCCTAGGTAATGGGATTTATGGAGAAATCCATTACGACCGACCACTAAAGGATAAGGACATTGCCAGAATAGAAAGACAAATGCACTATATTATCGAAGCAGATGAACCGTGGGTTTTAATGAATCTTAAAAAAGAGGACGCTGAGCGACTTCTTACAGAGGCTGGACAAACCGAAAAGATTCAGTTGCTTCATTACCTTCCGAAAGAGGAAATAGAACTCTACTCCTGTGGAGGATATTACGACCTTTGCCACGGGGCACTGGTGCCCAGCACAGGGATATTAAAGAATTTCCGACTACGCTTTTATTTACCCGGATTTATCCTAGAGCTGCCCAATCTGGAAAGCCCCAGCAAAATTCCCCCCTATATTGAGCAGGGGAAGTTGGCTAATATTCATTTTGAGGCCAAAAAGTGGGCCAATATCCTTAAGGTTAACAATGTGGTCTCTTTAAATGATGTAGTTACCAAGGGGGATGTGGGAAATTTAATTCGGGTATCTGAGGCCTTTCACGAGAAAAAAATTGGCGAGATTGCTGATCAGATCAGTGACAATATTGATCGTATTCGTATTGTGTTAATTGCTGGCCCCTCATCATCAGGTAAAACATCATTTGCCCAGCGGTTATCCACTCAATTGCAGGTTAACGGCATTCGTCCGGTGGCTATCTCCTTGGATGATTACTTTGTTGACAGAGAAATGACACCCAGGGACGAAGAGGGAAACTATGATTTTGAGAGCATCTTTTCCATTGATATTGCACTATTCAACGATCACTTAATCAAATTAATACAAGGTGAAGAAATAGAATTACCGTATTTTAATTTCAAAACAGGAAAGCGTGAATATCATGGAGAACGCCTGCAGTTAGGTTCCGCAGATTTGCTTGTGGTCGAGGGGATTCACGGTTTAAATGATATGTTAACTAGTTCCATTCCCAAGGGGCGGAAATTCAAAATATATGTCAGTGCCTTAACCCAGATTAATCTCGATAACCAAAACCGTATTCCCACCACGGATGTTCGGCTGTTACGACGTATAGCCAGGGATCAGCGTTGCCGGGGACGCTCTGCTGGTGAAACCATCTCCATGTGGTCTTCCGTACGGCGGGGGGAAGAAAAAAATATTTTTCCCTTTCAAGAAAGTGCCGATGTCATGTTTAATTCAGCCTTACCCTACGAACTGGCTGTTTTAAAGAGTGTGGTTGAGCCTCACTTAAAACAAATAACACCCGAGTACCCCGAGTATGCGGAAGCCCAGCGTTTGCTTGACTTTGTCAGTTATTTTGCTCCCTTAGGGCCAGACGAGGTACCCTTGAATTCTATTGTAAGGGAGTTTATTGGTGGTAGTTGTTTTGTTGGCACAGTAAGGTAATATAAAGAAAAGAAGCACCCTCAAGCAATGCTTGAGGGTGTGCTGTTAACGTAATAATTTACGGAGCTGAATATGTTTTCAGGGGTATAATCGGTGCAGCGGGATACAGCAATGGTTACAGGATGCTTCAAAAACCTATCTCCCTTCAAAAACGGATTTTCACTTTGGTTATCATTATATTACAATATATTATAGCCCCGTTTTAGGGCATAAAGGCGATAAAAGAATATTCAATGTCAGTGGCTTTTAATAATGAAATCTCTTTTCCTGCTTTCCAACAGTCTAAAAAATGCCCAAAGTTTTCTTCCTGTTTTTAAATTGTATGGAAATAACCTGTTAAAAAGGAAATGAGTATTAAAGGGCGAAACAATATGGAAGAATATAATGAGGTGTGTTTAGCTTGGCATATAAGGCGTTATACCGAACCTGGCGACCGCAATATTTTAGCGATATTGTGGGGCAACGGCACATTACAAGGACTTTACAGAATGCTTTATTACAAGATAAAGTGGCCCATGCTTATCTTTTCTGTGGTCCCAGGGGAACGGGGAAAACCACAACTGCAAAGGTATTGGCAAAGGCTTTAAATTGCCTCGTCCCCACCAGCGGAGAACCCTGCAATGACTGTGAGAATTGCAGGGCTGTCAATGAGGGTAATTCTGTGGATGTGGTGGAGATCGACGCTGCTTCCAACCGGGGTATTGATGAAATTCGTGATCTAAGGGAAAAGGTTAAATTTGCCCCTTCTACTGGGGAAAAAAAGGTATATATTATTGATGAAGTTCATATGCTTACGGATCAAGCCTTTAATGCCCTATTAAAGACCCTGGAGGAACCACCGTCCCACGTTGTCTTTGTACTGGCAACCACCGAAGCCCACAAGGTACCGGTTACTATTCTCTCCCGATGCCAGCGATTTGATTTTCGCCGCATTAAACCCGACGAAATGGTAGGAAGATTGCAAGAGGTTGCTCAAGGTGCAAATATTGAAGTGGAAGAAGAAGCACTTCAATTGATCGCCAAGGCAGCAGAAGGGGGGTTGCGGGATGCCCTGAGTATATTGGATCAGGGTGCAGCCTTTGCCGAGAAAACCGTCACAACCGAAGATATTCATAGCATACTAGGTACGGTAAAGCAGGATATTTTGGTCAAAATGACCCATTGTTTAGCAGAAGGAAAGGCCGGGGAGGCCTTAAAATTGGTGGCCGAAATATCAAACCGGGGCAAGGACCTTAGACTTTTTGGCCGTGAAATGACTTCTTTTTTAAGAGGTCTATTGGTGGAAGGGATTGAAGGACGTCATACAGGTATTGGCAATGAAACGCTTTTTAGTATATTACAAGTACTGGTCCAAGCGGAGCAAGAGATGAAATGGAGTTCTCAACCGGCTTTAGTCTTAGAGTTGGCCTTAGTAAAGGCTGCACGACCGGAAATTGCAGGTACCACTGAAGCATTATCCCGAAGGGTTGCTGAATTGGAAAAACGTCTTGAGCAGGGCGTGGTGATTACAGCCCCGCGGGAAACAGTAGCACAGGTGGAAGAGAGAACCCTAGGGGTGAATAAGCAGGCCCAACCGGATCAAACAAAAATTTCGGAGCCGGTAGAAGCAGTTACTTCGGAACCACTGGTTATGGCTAAGACTCCTATTGCCAGCGACTCTGCAACTGCTGAAAAAATTAAAAAGAACTGGCCAGCCCTAATGAAAGGTATTAAAGAAGGCAAGAAGATGCCCCTTTGGTCCCTACTAAACAGCCACCAGCCAGATTTGGAAGTACAGGGTCATACTCTGATAATGTATTTTCAGGAAGACTTTGATATGAGGACAGCCGATAAACCAGAGTACAGAAAATATATGGAGTGGCTGCTGGGTAAGCACTTTGATGGACAGTGGGAGGTACGCTGTGTGCATGGAAAAAAGTCCATGCCTAGATCGGCGCCGACACCTGAGAACGACCCGGTCTATACAGAGGCAGTCCGTATTTTTGGCAAGGATATCGTATATCTGGAAAATGACCCCGACTAGACCCTTAGGGGGCAGAATATAAAGGAGGAACTGAAAATTATGATGGGTGGAAATATGAACAAAATGATGAAGCAGGTTCAAAAGATGCAGCAGGATATGGCTAAAATGCAAGAGGAACTGGGAAACCGTACGGTGGAAACCACTGCCGGTGGCGGTGTGGTAAAAGTTGTGGCCAGCGGTAAACAAGAAATTATCAGCATTACCATCAAGCCGGAGGCTGTTGATCCAGATGATGTGGAAATGCTGCAAGATTTACTGATCACTGCGGTGAATGATGCCCTTCGTCAATCCCAGGAAATGGTGGCTAAGGAAATGGGCAAATTGACTGGTGGTCTGAATATACCGGGGCTGTTCTAATAGGTAGTTCTTTGGGTCAGGCCGTTAGCCATTAGTGTTGGTATTAAAATAATATAAAGCTAAAGGTTGATAGCTTAAGATAGATGGCAGAACTTAAACCAATAGTTTGATTAATAAGTATTTCTCTGAGGTCAGGCGTTAGTCTTTGGACATCGACTGTCGGCTTTTAAAAAATATAAAAAAGCCGAAGGCTGATGGCTGAGGGCCGATGGCTGGACCCTAAAGCGAGGCTGATATACACATGTTGTACTACTCCGGGCCGGTGGCCAGGCTGGTAGATGAATTTGCCAAGCTGCCGGGAATTGGGCCCAAGACTGCCCAAAGACTGGCCTTTCATGTTTTAAATTCACCGCCGGAGCTGGCACAGGGGCTGGCGAAAGCCCTAGTTGAAGTGAGGCAATCAATAAAACGCTGTTCCCTTTGTTGTAATCTAACAGATGAAGACCCCTGTTCTATCTGTCAGGATACCACCAGAAACAGTAACTTGCTATGTGTAGTGGAGGAACCAAGGGATGTCATTGCCATGGAAAAAGCCCGAGGGTATCGGGGGTATTATCATGTTCTGCACGGAGCAATTTCACCAATGGAAGGGATACGTCCAGAGGACTTAACCATAAAGGAACTTCTACATCGTTTACAGAATGGTGATATACAGGAGGTTATTTTAGCAGCCAATTCGGATGTGGAAGGAGAAACCACAGCCCTTTACTTGGCTAGACTATTAAAACCTCTGGGTGTAAAAGTTACTCGCATTGCCCATGGCATTCCTGTGGGCTCGGACCTTGAATATGCCGATGCCATGACCTTGAATAAGGCATTGGAGGGCCGTGGTGAATTTGGATAAAAGTCTCCTAACCATTAGAAAACATTGTCATAAAGTTTGTCTAAACCCCCTATATATAGCTAGGGGGGTTTTTCTTATAGGTAGTTCTTTGGGGTCAAGCTGTCAGCCCTCAGCCGTCAGCTTAAGGAGCATTAGGAGAGGTCCTTGTGCCATGGGCCATAGGCCTTGGGCTTTTTGATGCATGTTTTGCTAGGGGTCTTTAGCCCATGGCCCATGGACAAATATAAGGAGGGGTTTGCTTTGGAATGGAAAACCATTGTGCTTAGTTTGCTGGGCCTTTTTGGTTTATACCTTTTTGGGACAATCTTTGCTCGACCGCTGGTCCTACTTGGCAAATTGGGGTTATCACTGGTTGTTGGCGGGGTATTACTGGCCCTAGTAAACTTTGTTTGCAGCGGGCTGGGAATTCATATTGCAATGAATCCCGTTACACTGATCACTGCGGGTATTTTACAAATCCCGGGAATTGTACTTCTAGTACTGGCAAATTACGTAGTTCTTTAATTTGATTGATAATTATATCAAATAAATAGAAAGATATTTATTTTTGCATCAATTAGAACTTTCATCCCTTCAGGGTGCTCTGTGGAGGAATTGAGCAACTCTTATAGGCTTTAAAAAACATTCTAAATGGGGTAATTTAGTCTTTTAAGAGAGATTTTAAACCTTTGGCCAGAGAATAAAAATAACACTCGAACAGTGGAATAGCTTGTTGAATTGTGTAACAAATTATTGACTTATTAAATTCATGATATTATACTGAAGGTAATAATCGGGATAAGAAATATCCCGGTTATTGTTATTTGTAGGTCTTTTAGGAATTTTCTGAAATGGGTAAACTAAGCCCATGAAAAAGAATGGAGGTGGGTTTGCCATCTCAGCTAGAATTGTTGAAGCATACGTTGGCGAGTACGCCAGTGGCAAAAGTGAAGTGGCTGTAAACCGAGCCCTAGAGATTGGCCGGAGCGGCCGCAAAGTTAATCTGGTGGACCTAGACATCGTAGAACCATGCTATACATTGCGTCCAATCAAAAAAGAGCTTGAAGAAAGCGGCCTCACAGTCATTGCTTGGGAAACCAAAGATACCGTTGGCCTAGGTGAAGCAGGAAATATTATTAAACCTGAAAGTAGATGGGCATTATATCGTGAGGGAGATGTAATTCTTGACATCGGCTATGGTGTTGAAGGGGCTAAAACACTTAACCTTTTAGAGGGTGTCGATGAAACTCCGGAACTACAAATCTATGCAGTCCTAAATGCCAAAAGACCCATGACCTCAACTGTGCAGGAAATACTTGATTACATAAAGGAATTGGGGCCTATCCATGGGTTGATCAACAATACTCATCTGGGCGATGAAACAACTCCAGAGGTTGTTCAGGAAGGCGCTCAGATCATAGGTGAAGTATCTAAAATTCTGGGGATCCCCGTAGTGGTCACCACTGCGGACCAGGAAGTTGCGAAGAAAATCGGCCAGGTGGATGGTATGGGTAACCCCGTACGACCGCTGACCCGGTATATGCCTCGAACTTTTTGGTAGGACAACCAGACCATCATACACAAAAATGTTTTTGGAACCAAAGGGATCTAATTAATTCAGGAGGTGTGGTATCTCTCATGTCCGAAAAACCCATTACCGGAGAAAAACGGGCGTTCATGACTGGTAACGAGGTAGTTGCCTGGGCTTGTTTAGCAGCAGGTGCCGATATTATGTACGGCTATCCCATTACCCCGCAGAACGAAATTATGCACTACTGGACCCGTCAAATCCCCAAGTATGGCCGTAAATTCCTGCAAACCGAAGACGAGCTGTCTGCTGGTTTTACCACAGTGGGTGGTGTTTTAGCAGGTCTGAAGGCTTTTACCGCCACCGCCGGTCCTGGTAACACACTGATGCAGGAACCCATGTCCATGGCTGAAATGATGCGACTGCCAGTCGTAACCATTGTTCAGCAGCGTGGTGGCCCGTCCACTGCGACAGTTATTTACTCCCAGCAGGAAGTTACTCTGACCACCCAAGGTGGTAACGGTGAGGGAATGCGTATTGTCTATTCCCCCAGCAACCACCAAGAACTGTTTGATTATACCATCAAAGCTTTCAATACCGCATGGAAATATCGTTTCCCCACCTTTGTGCTGGGCGATGGTTATCAAGCAAAATTACGTGAATCTGTAACTCTGTATGATCCTGAAGAAAAAGGGATTGAAAGAGTACCCTCAGAGAAATATGTTGGTAAACCAGGAACTCCTGGTGTAGATCGCGAACCCGGACATTACCGTAACACCTATAACACCGAAGAAGAACTCTTTGAAGTGCTGCAACAACATTTTGCCGACTTCGAAAAAATGACTCCTGAAGTAGTAGAATATGCTCAGGACAATGTAGAAGATGCTGATCTGGTAATCGTAGCTCACGGTGTGGTTTTCCGTGGCGTACGGGATGCCGTAAAAGAATTAAGAGAAGCGGGCTACAAGGTAGGTTTCTTCCGTCCCATTACCCTCCGCCCCTTCCCTGCGGAGCAGCTCAAGGCCATTGCTAACAAAACCAAAAAACTGCTGATTGCTGAGTCCGCCCAGGGTCAGTTGGCTAAACTGGTTAAGGATGCCATTTACGGTGCATCTGCTGAAATTGTACCTATGTTCCGTCCCGGTGTAGGTATCACCACAGAACAAATTGTGGCAAAAGTTAAAGAGGTGCTCTAAGGTTTTTAAATTAAGGAGGGAGGTTCCAACATGTCTGTGTCTCCACAGCCTGCCATGCCTAAAAGCTGGCGTGTAGAAAGTAAGCCCCATAAATTCTGTCCCGGTTGCGGCCACGGCCTGGTATTAAAATGCCTGGGTGAAGCCATTGATGAACTGGGTATTCAAGATAAAGTCGTATTCGGATGTGACATTGGATGTTCTTTGCTGTCCTGGGATTTCTTCAACTGTGACAGTGTACAAACCCACCACGGTCGTACCACCCCGGTAATGACCGGTATCAAGCGTGCAAATCCCGACGCGATCTGTGTAGCTTACATGGGTGATGGCGGCGGTTATGCCATTGGTATTGGCGGTATTGTTAACGCTGCTGCCCGTAACGAGAAAGTAACTGTACTGCTGGCCAACAACACCGTTTATGCCATGACCGGTGGTCAGATGTCCCCCTGTACCATGCCTGGACAAAAGGTTGAAACAGCTCCCTATGGACGTGACCCTGAAGCAACTGGTATGCCCACCCAGGGACCTGAAATGATCTCTGCCATCACTGGAGACGGTGCCTATGTTGCCCGCGGTACCACTTCTAACTTAAAGCAATTAAAGAGTTATATTAAAAAAGCGCTACAAAACCAAATGGAAGGCAACGGCTTCTCCTTCGTAGAAGCACTGGCTGGCTGTCCCACCAACTGGCGGACCAATGCTGAGAAGACCTGGGCCTTTATTGAAAAAGAAATGCCTCAGTACTATAAAGTAGGGGAAAAGAAAAATCCCTTTGAGGCTAAAAAGGAGGCTCAGCAGAATGGCTAAAGCTGTAAAAATCTGCTTGGCCGGTGAAGGTGGCCAGGGTGTTCAATCCGTAGCAGAAATTCTTGCTGCTGCTGCCAATGCAGAGGGCCGCGAAGCACTCTACATTCCTAACTTTGGTGTTGAGCAGCGTGGTGGTGTATCCATCGCATATCTTCAGATTGCTGATAATGCAATTGGCGCTCCTAAATTTGACAAGGCAGATATTCTGGTTGCTTTAAGTGATCGGGCTGTACGTCGTTGCAAACAATATGTCGACGCCAATACCGTTTATGTATACGACACCAGCATCGAGGGTGTAGAAAAGGATGTTCCCCAGGAAGGTGAAGCTAAGAAGGTATTAGCTATTCCAGCCCTGGAAATTTCCAAAAACGAACTGCATCCCCGGGTGTTTAACATTCTGATCATGGGTGCTGTTATTGGTGCCACCGGAGTGATTCCTGTGGAAGCTGCCAAGGCTGCCATTGAAAAGAAATTGGGTTACAAATTTGAACAGAATCCTCAGCTGCGTGAACTGAACTTCAAGGCCATTGATCGCGGCATTGAGCTAATGAAATAGGGGGGGAAATCATGGAATTCAAAGGTCGTACCCTGGAATTAACCAAAGCTGATTGGACTCTTTTCCCCGGTCTGTGTAAGGGTTGTGGTCTGTGCATCCAAAAATGCCCTAAAAAATGCATTTCCTGGTCCAAAGTACTGGGTGTGTATGGCACCCCCTCGGTAGAAGCCAATGACGAATGTATTGCCTGTGGTATCTGCCAGATGGTATGCCCCGACACAGCGATCCGTGTGGATAAGAAAAAAGCGCAGGCTTAAGGGTCTGGCATAAAAAAGAAGCATTCCCGTTTTAGGGAATGCTTCTTTTTTGCCATTCTTTTAGGGTCACACCGTCGGCTGATGGCTGAAGGCCCGACCCGCTAGCCTTTCCCTTTAGCTCTCACCACCGCCGCGATCAACAGTACCAACGGTATGCCGTATTCAAAGGGTATAGCATATACAGTCCAAATTCTCTTGGCAAACTCTGCTTCTTCTATGGTATTGGAGTAGGCAATGATAGAATAAACCATAATTAAGGCGCCGGCTGGGAAAATCAAGGGTTTATAGTCGGACAATCTAGCCCAGTGGGAGGCGCTCAGCACAAAGGCATAATAACAGATGAGAAACTTGCAGACAGAAAAAATAAACCAACTTAAAGCCAATAAAGGTACAATCAGGTTACTTCCTGAAGCATTGGTAACAGAGATTAAAACAGCGTCAGCAGTTCTGGCTACCATATCGGCACCCAGGACAATTACAGGCGTTGCCAGGGCAAAAACACCAGCCAGTGCTGTAGTTAAAAGACCCGTTGAAAGATAAAGATTTAGGTTCTTAATATCTTTAATATGAAAAATGACCATACCAAACAAAACAATTTCCCCCATTGGAAAAGTCGCTTGGTTAAGGCTGGCGTGAATTACCGGAGCCCAGCCATGGCTCAATACAGGCAATAAGTTATCCAGTTTTGCCGTTTTGGTGGAGAAGGTAATTATTATAAGGTAAAATGGTATATTTAAAAGCATTAGAATACTAAAGGCCCGGGTTATAGTTTCAATACCAAGCCTCAGGGCAAAGGTCCCAAGAGTGACTATAAATAGATGCGTAACCCACAAAGGGGTTTCAAATAGGACTGCTACATGAATATAACTGCCGATATTACGTAAAACCAAGGAGCTTAAGTGGAAGGCAAACCAAATCGTTAAAAGTCCCAATAGTTTACCAGGTATTCCCAGGATAGAAGAACTGTATTGTACCAGAGATTGCCCCGGGAATCTTCTATTTAGTGCCACCAGCATAGCTACCAGCCCCAGGCCGGGAATCGCTGCCAGTGGAGGTGTCATCCATGAGTCCTGATGGGCTAAAGCAGCGGCAGAAGTGGGCACCAGTATGGTCGCTGTACCAATGGTAAAGCCCACAAGTAAAAGAAAACATTGTTTAGGCGAAATGTACTGGTTTTGCAAGTTAATCACTCTTTAATTTAATATTATTGTTTAGAGTCCTAGTTGTTAGCCTTAGTTTTTAGGCCACAGCTAATGGCTGCAGACTAGATCCGATAGTCATGTCCTTTAGCCGATCAGGTCCAGGTCCCCAGCAGTTGCTCCAGTTGTTTGGCTAAGGGTTCAAAAATTACCTCTATCAGCTTGGTTGGGTTGGGCATATCAATATCCAGGGCCAGACCGTAGCTGTAGACCATGGCTGGTAACAGCAAGATGGAAAAGGCCAGCAAATCCCGCCACATTTTTTGCACCACCAGTCGGGGTACCTCCAATATAATAATGATGATATAAGCCAGGGAAATGAATAACAGGTTGAACAGCATAGCTTTCACCGCCTACTTGTTTTTTTTCCGAGGATTAACAGAGGTAGTAATCAGGCCGGTAGTTTTTATTTTGCCATCTACCGTCACTTCCACCTCCAGATCCTTAAACAGCTCAGGCCAGCTCTGGGCCAATTCCTTATCCCATTCTTTGGGAAAATGTTGGTGGACAACTCGGCCAAAACCCAGGACATCGGTGTTTAGTTCCTGGGCTCTGGTTATTGCGGCCATTACTTCCTCTTTAACTACCGTATTCATTTGCTGCTCAATATCTTTAACTACCTTTTTATCCAGCTCATAGATGCCGGGGAGGGCTTCAGCAAGACTACCGGTGACTTTTATCTCAACCTTCATCACCAGTTGGCCGTCCTGTACCACGGGCTTCAGCTTACTAGAGGAGCCAAACATTTCTACAGAAAGCCTTTGTTTTTCCTTCTCTAATACCAGAACACCAGATTTAATCTCGCCCTTGATAAATAACAATCCTCTGCTTTCCTTGGTGTTAAACCAGCCCACCATTTTATCCTCATGGAATACGGCTGTATCACTAATTTTTATTTCATATTCCCGGGGTGCTTCCTGGACTCTGGAGGTAAGTTTGTTCATATCCTTCATGGGGCCCTTAAAAAAATTAACCCCGGCCGTGAAGGGCTGTGTGTCGGGATTATCCATCGTCCTCAGAAAATCACCTAAACTAGTTACGGCGTACTTGGCGTTGCGATTCCTTGTTTTGATGACATCAGCCATAATTTTAGTGGGGGGCTGAAAGGCCATTTCTCTTGTTTGCATAACGTCATTTAAATCGCCCTGGGCAATTAACACCCAGGTACTTTGCTTAATTTCCGGATCTCTCTCTAAAAAATCAATAGCCTCCAGCAAGCCCTTTCTGGCTAACCTTTCTGAAAACACAATAACTTGTGCATGGGACCAAAAAAGGGGGGTGGGGGACTGGAGTGTTAGATCTCGAATGGCATCAAACAGAGTTTCGCCAGTGGCATACCAGTTGTGAAAGGATATAACCTCACCGGTTTTGTCCCCGCCCCCTGCCCCGGGTTGCTGAGGTATCATTGTTTGGCCAATTACTATAATTTTGCCGTCTTCTGTTTGATCAATGCCTGCACCTATAATAATTCCAGTATTTTCTGCCTCCCGGTGATCCCAGCAGCCAGAACTAAAGAAAGTTATAAAAAAGATCGCCAGCAAGGGGATTAACTTAGCTTTCATGGCTGCTCCTTTCTTTAGCCTAGTTTATCCGGTGTACCCGGTTGTAGATTTTCCTTCATGCGCTGCCTGTTGCGCTGTACCAACTCCTGAGGGCGATTAACTTTGCTCCAGTGGGCTGACCTTAACAGGGTATCCTTGATACCATCCCAGTTAAAGGGGGCAATGGGTGAAAGGTAGGGAACCCCGAAGCTCCTTAATGAACATAGGTGCAGCAATACGGCCAGTAGGCCTACCATCAACCCGAAAAGGCCCAGAACGGCGCTAAGAAGCATTAAGGGAAAACGAATTAGCCGAACGGCAGTGCTTAGGCTGTACTGGGGTATGGTAAAGGAGGCAACACCCGTTGCGGCTACAATAATAATCATTAGCGGGGATACTATATTGGCCTGGACCGCCGCCTGGCCAAGAACCAGTGCCCCAACAATGCTGATGGTGTTTGAAATATTAGCCGGTAGACGAATTGCTGCTTCCCGAATGGTCTCAAATAAAACTTCCATTATTAAGGCTTCTACCACCGCCGGAAAGGGTACGCCCTTTCGGGCTGCAGCTACGCTGACAAACAAGGTGGTGGGCAGCATTTCTTGGTGAAAGGTGGTAATGGCTATGTATAAAGAAGGTAAGGTTAAGGCCAAAAATAAAGAGAAAAATCTTAACCACCGGACAAAGGTTGACCACTGGTACTTAGTATAATAATCTTCTGACGTTTGCAGGAAGGACATTAACTCACCCGGAGCGATTAGAACAAGGGGGGTGGTATCGGTTAATATTGCCACCCTGCCTTCCAATAAATCCCCTGCCACCCGGTCCGGTCGCTCTGTATTACCCAATTGGGGAAAGGGAGAACGGGGATTGTCTACGATAAAGCTTTCCAGGTAACCGCTCTCCAGGATAGCATCCGTTTCAATTCTCCTCAGCCTTTCACGTACTTCCTCAATTAGTCCCTCGGAAGCGAGGCCTTTGATATAGACAATGGAAATGTTGGTGCTGCTGATCTTGCCCAGCGTAATATTTTCAAACACTAGATTTGGGGTTACCAGCCTTTTACGCAGCAGGCTAATGTTAATGGAAATATTCTCCACAAAGGCTTCCCGGGGTCCCCGTACGGCATTTTCGTAATGGGGTTCCGGAATGCTTCTGCTCTTATAGCCTTTGCTGCTAATAATAAAACAATGGGCAAAGCCTTCCACAAACAGGGCTACTTCGCCGGTAAGAACGTTAGATACCACTCCCTGGAAATGGTTGAAGGTTTCCATTTGGGCCCGGGAAATAAGTCCGCCGTTGGTTAATAATTTTAGCATTTCGCTACCGGAGCTGTCTTTCAGGCGGGGTTCCAGCAACGGCTTCATGATTTCTCCACCCAGCAGGGCAGGGTCAATCATGCTGTCCAGAAAAATAATGGCAGCCTCTAGGGTTTGGTCGTGGCCCAGGACGAATTTTCTCTGAACATAGTCGGCATTATGGCCCAGGAGATTATTAATATGGTTAAGGTTACGGTTAAGGTTATGATCTACCTTAAGGGAGATTAGCTCTTCCCTGGTATAGGGCTGAGTTGGGTTTATATTTTCACCAGGTTTGTCTTGGCCGGGCGGGCTCGGTTTTTTTCTCTTTTTAGCAGCACCCAGATTTTTTAAGCTTTGGAAGAAAGCCATGTTTAAGTTCTCCCCTTTACATTTTTGTTTCTGTGACGAATCAATGAAACACTGAATAAAATTAAGGTGAGACCTAAGTTGGCAAAAGTAATAAAAAGCGGAACTGTGTATTGGGAAGAATTTAACAGATCAATTATATTATGCCAGGAAACAATAGACAGCAGTAGTATAAAGGCACCCCCTGGCAGTACCAAGGGCCGGTAACACTTTAGGTTAAACCATTGGGCCAGCCCGTAGACCCCGGCAAAAAAGAATGTGGTTAATTTTAACAGCATGCTTGGTACCCAAATAACCATAAAGAAGCCGCTGGGCTGAAAAAGAAAAGCTTGAATATATTCCGGTGGTTTGGCCAGGGCGTAAAATAAGGGGAAAATTAACCTACTGGATGTAGCAGCACCAAAAATTCCTACCGTTACTATTATCACACTCTCCAGCATGATAAAAAGTATAAAAATTGCCAGCAATGAGGCTGGTTTGGCACCGGACTGGTTCTTAATGAAGGGCATCAGCATTAAAATCACTGCCGTTTGCCCAAACCAGGCAGCCGGTGAAACTGAACCGTATAATATGGGTCCTATTCCCTTGAAAAAATCAGGTTTTAACATAGACCAGTTTATTGTCCAGACATAGGTAAAAAAGACTAAGAGAATAGTTAATATGCTAAAAAATAAAATTATACCGTTAGCCCTTACAATAACCTCCAGACCCAGGTAAAGGACCAGGCAGGATAACAGGGTTAGTACCAGGGCGATAACCAGGGGCGGCGTCTTTGGCAAATATACTGTAGACATCAATTCTGAAAACTCACGAGCCACAATGTAAGCGGCATAGAAAAAATAATAGATATATATAAAACCTACCAGTTTGCCCAGGGGAAAGCCTAAAATATCCACCGAGTAATCTATTACTGTTTTATTGGGATATCTTAGCCCCAGTGAACAGGCCAGGCATGCCACCAGTAAACCAAAACCAAGAGCAATAAATAATGACAGCCAGGCGTTTGGCCCCGCTCCCTTGGAAGTAATGCCCGGAATAAATAGGATAGCTGTGGCAAATACAATACTAATCATGTAACCCATGGCCTGCCAGTGGGATATTTTCCATGTTTCCACAATTTTCACCTTAACCTATTTAAAAAATGTATTTTTGGTATTATCTAGATATTTTAGTATTTTCTTTTCTGCTAAAAATATGTATAGGAATAGAGTAATTAATAACCTGGGGCCAAAAAAAGACTAAAGATATCGATTTGATAATATATATCGATATCTTTAGTCTTATTCAGCTTAAATTGACCAAATTTTACGCAGGAGCATACAATACAGTGCAAGAATATAGTCTTATCGCTAGTTTTTTTGGCAAAACTATGATTATAAACCGGGCAGGAGGGTTGGTGCTTATGCAAGAAAAATCAAAGTGCGTTTTATGCAAGGCAGCAGTACAGGAAACTAATATTGGTATTAGGATTTTGGGTAAGTACATTTGTACCAGTTGTGAGCAGAAGATTATTAACCTATCCTGGGATGACCCCGATTACGAAGCCTATAAAAGCGGTCTTAAGAAAATTTGGCGCTTTAATGAGGCCTGACTTTTAGCTAGGGCCTCTTTCTTTTTTTCTAGGCGGTACTTTCGGTAAGCTAATTCGATATCATTTTTTACTTCACGTAAAGTAAAGAGATCAATTCCCGTATGGGCGGCAATTTCTACATCACTTTGACCATTTTTCCATAATCGTATTAATTTACGGACACTGGTACGGTACTTCTTTGAGAGAGCCTGTTCGTCAATTTGCGGGGACTTTTGTTGCCGCATATTGTGCTCCTTTCTTGGCCTGTGCCGGAAATATTTAATTTCTAATCATTAAAAATAGTTATTATTATTCTTCCCAGCATAAACAAACCTATAAGATTAAACAATTGGCAATTAAAATAGAAACTAAAATAGAAGATAAAAAATGTATGTGATAAAATAAATTGTTAAGATATTTTTTGACCTTGCTTAGTCACAGGGCATAAGAAGTCAAGTTTTTGTAAGGTATGAGGTTTATGAAGCAAAACTATGCACCCCTTTGGGAAGCCATAAAAAAACAAGTAAAAGCTATGACAGCACAATTTCATATACCCGGGCATAACAGTGGCCGGGCAATACAACAGGATTTTAAGGAAATGGCCGGGCAGGGTGTTTTTCAAATGGATTTAACGGAAATACCTGGGCTGGATGATTTGCACAACCCCCAGGAAGCCATTGCCGAGGCCCAGGCGTTGGCCGCAGACCTATACGGAGCAGACAGAAGCTTTTTTTTAGTTAACGGAACAAGCTGTGGACTGATGGCATTAATATTGGCCCTTTGTGGTCCCGGAGATAAAATTATTGTCCCCAGAAATGCCCATCGCTCTGTGGCATCGGGCTTGATTCTATCTGGAGCAATGCCAGTGTATTACCAACCTGTTTTAATACCTGAATTTGGCTGCTTAACAGGCTCTAATCCACAAAGCATCAAAGATTTACTGCATAAACATCCAGATGCAAAGGCTGTGGTGGCTATAAATCCCACTTATTATGGTGTGGCGGGAGATATAGCCGGTGTGGCAGAAATCTGTCATAGGGCAGGGGTGCCGTTATTGGTGGATGAGGCCCATGGAGCCCATTTTAAATTTCATCCCCAACTTCCCTTAGACGGGTTAAGCAGTGGGGCCGATGCAGTGGTACAGAGCACCCATAAAACAGGGGGGTCTCTAACCCAATCGTCCATGCTTCATCTGAAGGGTGAGCGGATACACTGGGAGCGTGTGGCAGAAGCATTACGTATGGTGCAGAGCACCAGTCCATCCTACTTGTTAATGGCCTCGTTGGATCTAGCAAGAATGCAAATGGCAATCCAAGGTAAAGAGATGTTGAATCATACCCTTGAACTGGCTTATTGGTGTAGGAAAAAGCTTTCAAACATATCAGGCGTTCAGGTGCTGGGGGCAGAGAATCTCAGGGTGTCTGGGGCAAAGTCCCTAGATTATACTCGTTTAACCATTTCCTTATTGAACAAAGGACTTACTGGTTATAGAACAGCTGATCTTTTGCAAAGGGAACGCGGGGTCGTTGTGGAGATGGCTGATTATGCTAGCGTAGTGGCTGTTTTGTCTCTTGGTTCCAATTCAAAGGATTGCCAGCGGTTGGTGGAAGGCATCCGTAAAATAGTATCGTCTGAATCAGGACAAACTCTAATGATTCCCCAAAGCATGCTACTGCCTTCACCAGAGGTAGTTTTAAGTCCCAGGGAAGCCTGGCAAAGCCGCCAGAAGAAGGTTATTTTAGAGAGTTCTTTAGGACAGGTTTGTGGTGAAACAGTGGCTGTTTACCCGCCGGGTATACCGGTAGTATGTCCTGGCGAAAGGATTACTCCTACTGTTTTGGACTATCTGCTGGGAGTGAGGCGTTTAGGTTATAAGCTTCAAGGACCCTCCGACCCAACACTTAAAGGTTTAAAAGTAATAATTTAATATAGAATTTTTTATCATATGTAGGTTTTAAAGGAGGTGGCACTGATTTTCATTGTGTTTGAAGGTGTGGATGGTTCAGGTAAAAGCACCCAGCTAAACCTGTTAAATAAATACCTTTCCCAGAAGGAGATAAAAACCATATGTACCCGGGAACCTGGAGGTACTCCAGTGGGGGAAAAAATACGTGAACTTCTGCTGGACCCAAACTTTGCAGAAATACAGGATCGAACTGAGGCCCTATTGTACTCTGCGGCTAGGGCACAGTTGGTTGCTCAAGTGATTCGACCACAGTTGGAGCAGGGAACCGTGGTACTTTGCGATCGTTATATTGATTCCACCTTGGCTTATCAGGGTTATGGCAGAGGGATGGATATTTCCTTTTTAGCTCAGATCAATGAGTTAGCCAGCGGTGGATTGATGCCAAATATTACTATATTACTAGATTTACCACCTGAGGAGGGTCTTCAACGGTCCCGTAAGGATCGGCCTGCGGATAGGCTGGAAAATGAATCCCTAACATTTTATCATAAAGTTCGTAGTGGCTATCTGGAGATGGCCAAGAGAAAACCGGATACTTACCTGGTGTTGGATGCCAGGCAGACCATGGAGCAACTGCACAGACAAATTTGCTGCCGCGTGGGTGGGTTGCTTGGTGTGTAGGTTAAGTAATATAATTGGTCATCAGCAAATAATCCAGACGCTGAAGAACGCAGTTCAAAAATCCCGTGTAGCCCATGCCTATTTGTTTATGGGGCCACCAGGCATTGGTAAGCAAACCGTTGCACGGAGTTTTGCACAAGTTCTTCTATGTGAAGCCCCCCAAGGGGGCGATGCCTGTGGCAACTGCAAATCATGTCGCCAGACTGACGGAGGTAATCATCCGGATTTGCATTTATTAAGACCCTCTGGGGTAACAATAAAAATTGAGCAGATAAGGGAACTACAACGACAGGTACAGTATAAGCCCTATCAAGGAATAAGACATGTTTTTATTCTGGAAAAGTCAGAAACCATGACCCAGGAAGCGGCAAACTGCTTTCTTAAAACGCTGGAAGAACCGGGAAGTGCCACAGTATTTATTCTTTTAAGTGACCAACCCTATGGCCTGCTACCCACGATTCTTTCTCGTTGTCAGCAGCTTCAGTTTCGTTCCTTGAGCAACCAGGAGGTAAGCGAAGGGTTAAGGGTTCTTTGCCAAGTAGCAAGGGATCGTGCCGAAGAGCTAGCCCCGTTGGCCAGTGGAAGTATAGGACGGGCCATACAATTGGCGGGGGGAGAAGATCAATGGCCCTTGCGGGAAAAAGCTCTTTGGTTGGTCCAGCGATTTCCTCAGATGAGTCAATATCAAGCCCTGCAGGCTGCAGAGGAATTATCCAATGATCGAAGTGCTGCAGTGGAAGCTCTAGAAATTATGCTACTGTGGTTTAGGGATTTGTTAGTTTATCATTACACAAGACAAAAAGAGATACTCATAAATCAAGACAAAATTGATACTCTTTTAGAACAGGAAAACTGGTATGCTCCGTCCAAAGTAGTGGAAATAATTGAAGAAATAAAATTAGCTAAGGAAAGACTTATGGCCAATGCAAATACCCGTATGGCCTTAGAGGTTATGATGTTGAAAATAAACTCCTATGGAGGAAACAACGATGTCGGTTAGAGTGGTTGGAGTACGCTTTAAGAAAGCCGGAAAGGTTTATTATTTTGACCCCGTTGAGATCCCCTTGCAGCAGGGGCAACACGTGGTGGTTGAAACCACACGGGGGATTGAGTATGGTGAAGTGGTGGTGGCTCCCCGGGATGTACCGGATGAAGAGGTTGTTGCTCCATTAAAACAAGTTCTTCGGCAAGCGACACCGGAAGATGATCAACAGGTGGCTGAAAACCGAGAGAAGGAACAGCGGGCCTATGAAGTGGCCTTGGAGAAAATAGCGTTGCATCAGTTACCTATGAAATTAATCAGTGTAGAGCAAACCTTTGACGGAAATAAAATTATCTTCTACTTTACCGCAGATGGTAGAATTGATTTCCGTGAATTGGTAAAGGATTTAGCGGCTGTTTTTCGTACACGCATTGAATTACGGCAGATCGGTGTACGGGATGAGGCAAAGATGGTGGGTGGTTTAGGATGCTGCGGACGAGAACTTTGTTGTTCTTCCTGGTTGGCAGATTTTGCACCGGTATCCATTCGGATGGCCAAGGAACAAAACCTGTCCTTAAATCCTACCAAGATATCAGGCATCTGTGGTCGTCTAATGTGCTGTTTAAAATATGAAAATGACGTTTACGAAGAGGCTAAGGCTGGTTACCCCGACCTAGGGACCCAAGTATTGGCCCCGGAAGGGGAAGGGAAAATTGTTGCGGTAAATATTTTCCGCAACACCGTAAGCGTAGAATTGCAGGAGAGCAAAGCCATTAGAGAATATCCATTAAATGAATTAAAAATAAAAAAAGGCCGAGGTGAATGCAACTGTGGCTGCCCTGCCCGGCAGAATTAATCGATTGGAACAGGCCCTTCGACAAATATGTGATGAAGTGGATCGTTTAAAACAAGAAGTTAAGGAACTTGAGGATGAGAATGCACGTTTAAGAAGGGAAGTAGCGGGCCTCTATCTAGAAGATGGAGAGGTTGCTGAAGTAAAAAATAAACCTGGAGCACGAAACCTGTGGGATCTCTATGATAAAGGTTTTCATATCTGTAATATGTATTTTGGCAAAGGCCGTGAGGGAGAATGTCTCTTTTGTTATGCCCTGATGAATAGAGGAGAAGAGCGGGATGGAGCATAAAACCCAGGGAATTTTGTATCTCTGTGCTACACCTATAGGAAATTTAGAGGATATTACCCTCAGGGTGCTGCGAATTCTCAAGGAAGCAGATTGTATCGCCGCAGAGGATACCCGCCATACACGAAAACTTTTAAGTCATTTTGATATCCACACTCCCTTGGTTAGTTATCACTCCCATAGCAGCGAAGGTAAAGAGGAACAGTTACTTGACCGATTGCAGCAAGGAGAAAATATTGCTCTGGTCTCAGATGCTGGGATGCCGGGTATTTCTGATCCGGGGGCAGACTTGGTACGGTTGGCTTTGGAATATGGTATTGAAGTTGTTCCTCTGCCGGGAGCTTCTGCAGGGATTGCAGCCCTGGTGGCATCAGGGCTGCCAACCCATAAATTTATCTTTGAGGGCTTTCTTTCTAGTCAGAGAAAAACCAGGCGTAAGCAACTGCAAGCTCTAAAATGGGAACAAAGAACCCTGATTTTTTATGAATCACCCCACCGTTTGACAGACACCCTTAAGGATATGGTGCAGGAATTTGGCGACCGACCGGGAGTTGTGGCCAGGGAACTGACAAAGCTTCACGAAGAATTTAAACGGGGAATGCTTTCGGAATTGTTAATTCACTATGGCCATAACCATCCCAGAGGAGAGATTTGTTTACTGGTGGCAGGTATTTCTAAGGAGGAAGCAACCTCGGGGATAGAAGAGGAATGGTGTGAGCTTTCTGTCAGGGAGCATGTTGCATCCCTGGTGGAGCAGGGACATAATAAGAAAGGGGCCATTAAGCTGGTGGCTCAGCTGCGTGGAATGCCAAAGCGAGAAGTCTATGCCATGGTCCACGGGGAAGATAAGTAAAAGAGAAAAAAAGAAGTAGTATAGCAAAATGAGAGACTTCAGTCCCTCATTTTGCTATACTACTTCTTTTTTTACGGATTCTCCCATGGCAGCAATGCACTCATGACATACCATTTTTCCTTTGTAGTGAGTAACATCTGAAGCATTACCACAGAACACACAAGCCGGCTCGTATTTGCGCAAAATAATTTTCTCATTGTCTACGTAGATTTCTAGGGCGTCTTTTTCATCTATGCCCAGTGTACGGCGCAACTCGATGGGAATAACAACCCTACCCAGCTCGTCCACCTTACGAACAATACCTGTGGATTTCATTCCGCTTTCCCTCCCCTTATGCAATCGACACGATACCAGATTTTACTACAACTAATCATACCAGTACTAACCGTAATAGTCAATATTTTACTTTTATTTTTGTAAGTAAATGGTATAAATTATTTAGTTATAGGGAAAACTTGACAGGGGAAATAATGTTGTATAAAATCGTTTTGTAAAAGCAATGATGGGATGAGTAAATCCCTTAAAGCCCTTTCAGAGAGCGGGGGGAGGTGAAAGCCCGCAGGGATAAAAGGATTGAACATGGCCCCAGAGCTACCGATTCGAAGGGATTGCCCATTAGGGTCGGTCGGAAAAGCACCGTTACAGGCTTATTAGTGCCTAAGGCACTAACTAAGGCTGTTATCGTAAGGTGACAGTAAATTAGGGTGGTACCGCGGGTAACAACCTCGCCCCTGCAAGGGAGCGGGGTTTTATTTTTTTATTTATATTAAAGAAGGGACGGGATGGTTTTGAAAAAACCAAATTTTTATATTACAACCCCCATTTATTATCCCAGCGATAACCTGCATATCGGTCATGCCTACACCACTGTGGCAGCGGATACTATGGCTCGCTACAAACGGTTAACCGGCTATGATGTCTGGTTTCTGACTGGTTCCGATGAACATGGCCAAAAAATTGAACGTGCTGCAAAAAATAAAAACCAAACACCTAAAGAATATGTGGACCATATTGTGTCAGGTTTTAAAAAACTGTGGGAAAGGTTAGATGTAAGTTATAATGACTTTATTCGGACCACCGATGAGCGTCATCATAAGGTGGTACAAAAGTTTTTCCAACAGCTTTTCGATCAAGGAGACATCTATAAATCGGAATATGAGGGCTGGTACTGTACGCCCTGTGAAACCTTCTTTACCGAATATCAACTAGCAGAGGGTAAATGTCCTGACTGTCAGCGGGAGGTAGAAAAGGTCCGGGAAGAAAGCTATTTCTTTCGTCAGTCCAAATATGCTGAGCGCTGGTTAAAATTTATTGAAGAGAATCCGGAATTTATCCAGCCGGTTTCCCGCCGCAATGAAATGGTAAGCTTTGTAAAACAGGGACTGGAAGACCTATGTGTATCCAGAACCACCTTTGACTGGGGTATCCGAGTTCCCTTTGATCCTAAACACGTGGTCTATGTTTGGGTGGATGCCCTAACCAATTATATTTCTGCCTTAGGCTATGACACAGGGGATAACAGCCTTTTTCAAAAGTTTTGGCCCGCCGATATTCACCTGATGGCGAAAGATATTGTGCGCTTTCATGCCATTATTTGGCCTATTCTGCTGATGGCCCTAGATTTACCACTACCCAAAAAAGTTATTGCCCATGGCTGGTTGTTGCTGGACAGTGGAAAAATGTCAAAGTCCAAGGGCAATGTGGTGGATCCCCACGTGTTAATTGATAAGTATGGTGTGGATGCAGTTCGTTACTTCTTATTAAGAGAGCTGCCCTTTGGCTCTGATGGGTTGTACTCCGAAGAAGCCCTGGTAAAACGGATTAATACTGACTTAGCCAACGATTATGGCAACTTGTTATCCCGATCGGCCACCATGATGGAAAAATACCAACAGGGTGTGCTGCAGACACCTGGTGCACCCGAGGGTCCTGATGAGGAATTAATTGACCTGGCCACCGCTACACCTAAATTGGTGGAAGAATACATGGAGAAAAGTGAACTATCCAATGCCCTGGCAGCCATCTGGCAGATGGTTGGCAGAGCCAACAAGTATTTGGAGGAAACCGCTCCCTGGACCCTGGCAAAAAATAACGAGACTGAAAGATTGAATACTGTTTTGTATAATGTAGCGGAAGTAATGCGTTTTGCTACGATTATGATTACTCCCTTTATGCCCCAGCTGCCAAAGCGAGTATGGCCACAACTGGGCATTGAGGATCAGACAGAAATCCATACCTGGGAAAGCCTACGGTGGGGTAAACTTCCTGTTGGTACCACCGTTAAGCGGGGTGAAGTGCTGTTCCCCCGCATTGATCTTAAAACCCTGGAACAGGCCTAAATTTTGGTTATGATACCATGGGTGGTGTTAATGAAGGTATCCATAACACCACCCATGGTAATTCTTTATTAAGCCGTCAGCTAAGTTTTCTTTAGCTGATGGCTAATTAGAAAAGGAGGTTCACAATGCTGATTGATTCCCATGCCCACCTTGATAACGAACGTTTTCTAGAAGATCAGGCAGAGGTGATAGCCCGTTGTAAGGAAAAATTGACGGCAGTTATCAATGTGGGATATGATCTTGCATCTTCCCGGAGATCCCTTGAACTGGCCGAGACCTACCCATTTATTTATGCTGCGGTGGGTGTACACCCCCATGACGCAAAGGAAGCTTCGGGGAATTATTTACACCAAATCAAGGAAATGGCAGGCCATCCTAGGGTGGTGGCCATTGGGGAGATCGGACTGGATTATTATTATGACTTATCCCCCAGGGAGACCCAACAAAGGGTATTCCGAGAACAACTACGCTTGGCCAAGGAATTAAATAAACCCTATATCATTCATAATCGTGATGCCCATGCTGATATTATGCAGATCCTACGGGAAGAAGCACCCTACCCGGCAGGGGGAGTGATGCACTGCTTTTCGGCAAGTTGGGAGATTGCGCAGGAATGTATCAAACTGGGTTTGTATGTATCACTGGCAGGTCCCGTAACTTTTTCCAATGCCGGAAAACTAAAGGATATCGCCAGGCAGGTTCCGGTGGATTATTTATTGGTGGAGACCGATTGCCCCTATCTAACACCGGTACCCCATCGGGGTAAGCGGAATGAGCCAGTCTATGTTCAACATGTGGTGGATCATGTGGCCAAATTAAGAAATATGGCTGCCGAGGAACTGTCCCAAATAACGGCGGAGAATACTTGTCGGCTTTTTAATTTACCCATAGTGAAATAAAGCAAATAGGTTTCCTTCTAGGGGGGATTGTTTTGGAAAAGGAGCAGGGATTGGTGCTGGTCTTTACCGGTAACGGCAAAGGGAAAACCACTGCTGCCCTGGGATTAGCCATGAGATCCTGGGGACACCAAATGAAGATACTGATCTTGCAATTTATTAAGGGTCGGCAATGCGGCGAGCATCTGGCAGCCCAGCGCATGAAGCCGGGCCTGGAAATTAGGCCGTTGGGCATGGGATTTATCCAATTTCATGACCCGGAGGATATGAAGCGTCAAAGGATTGCAGCCAGTGAAGCGATGAAGGAAGTAGAGTCTACAATGTTATCTGGACAATATCATTTGCTGATTTTGGATGAAATTCTCTATGCAATAAAATATGGCTTAATAGAACTGGGGGATGTTTTATCTTTACTGGACAATAAACCAGGGTCACTTCATCTAGTGCTCACTGGACGGGATGTGCCACCGGAAATTGTGGAGCGTGCAGACCTTGTGACGGAAATGAGGGAGATTAAGCATCCCTTTAAGCAGGGTATCCCTGCCCAAAAAGGAATTGAGTTTTAGAAGGCTAGTCTATGGGGTCAGCTTTTAGCCATGAGCCGTAAGTTTTTTGTAATGGATATTGTCGGGCTGTGCACGAGCTTTTAGGCGTTAGTAGTATAAAAAATTTAAAATAAAAATTAAATGGCTAATAGCTAATGCTTAATAGCTATTAGCCAAATTCCAATAGCATGAAAAAAGCCTATGACCCAAAGGAGGATTCCAACTAAAGACCTCATAAAAAGCTAAAAGCTGAAGGCTGATGGCTAATCTTTAAAAGGGTGCAAAGACCAAATCATCCATAAGCACAGAACAAGTGTTGTGGGGCTCCGGGGTAAAAACAAAGCCGATGGTGGCAGAGGCGGTGCCCTCAGGTGCAGTACCAGTGATACGGAATTGACGATAGGTATCACTTAGGTCTTGGGAATGGATGGTTTGATCAACTGTGCTAATGGGGTTGCCGGAGGCATCCAAGAACATGACCTGGGCCAATAGGGTAAAGCAGCAGGGATCTGTCATTTTTTCTAAAGACCTGGCCCAGAAAGTAAGTTCATAGGATTGACCGCCCACAACATTGGGAACGTTTTGGGCTAGGCTGGCGGGGCGGGTGGGGCAGACTCCGATCTCTACAGCTTCTCCGGTTCTACCGGCAGGGTTGGGTCCCACATTGGTACCTTGCCAATTACTAGGGACATCACCAATAAAATCCTCAAAGGTATCTTGAATACCCAGTGTAGCAGTTTCACAACCATTAGGGAAGATGGAAATAAACATCTGGGTTGCTTCAACAATTTTAATTAAGAAGGATACAGTGGCAGTTTGTTGAATGCGAATGGATTTGTGTAAATCAAAATCTACACTGAGATCCACATTCCGAAAATCAATTTCTATATTTTGCGAGTTCATAACGATTAAAGGCGGTTTAAGATCAATAACCTTTGTAAACTCAATGTCCTCACCCATATGGCGAACATCATCTAGTTTGTTAACATAAAAAATCTGTTTATGAATGGTTCCAAAAATTCGAATACCTTTCAGCTCTCTAGGTCCACAAACAGCATCTCCCACGTGTATGGTGGCCGTAGGACTGGTGCATTGCCCAGAATTGTGGCCTGGATAAGGATAGGGCTTCCCAGAGGTATTGGCAGGTATTCCCCCAAAGATCGGTTCTCCTTCCAGATCCCTAACCACCACATCAATGTGGTCTACTTTTTTTGCCTGCTCATCTAAGCAGGTAACATTTTCTACCGTTACCGATGTCACTACATCGCCGATTACCACCGGTAAATTTACCAGTTGGCAGACAGTGCCGTTCGGCATAAACAAAACCTCCTTCTATATCCTACTGGCCAAGCTGGAACTACGGAAAGCATGACCGGGTGGCATATTATATTCAGTAAATAGACCAAACAAGGCGTGTCCCCATGAAATAAATAGAAGAAGGCAAAGCCCCCCAATGAATGGCATATTTTTGCAATTACTGGAATATATTGATTCCAAGTGGCATTTACATTGTCTTAGGGGGGAATCATTATCGGTATCGAATATAGAATGTTATGGCAAGAAAAGGCCTGTCGGCTCCTCTTAGGGGTACTCTGCCTGCAAGTAGCCTTTTTTATTTATTGTCTCTGCTGTGCCAACCACCTGGTGATTATTGTGGATGGTCGAAAAATACCCGTTATTCACTTTCAAGGTTCAGTGGCGGATGCATTGGATAAGGCACAGGTAACTTTAAGAAGAGCTGACATTGTTGAACCATCCTTAAGTTCTCGGGTTAGGGAGGATATACACATTTTTGTTACCAGGGTCCATACCAAGGAGATAACAAATCAAGAAGTTATTCAATATAAGATTCTCAAAAAACTTGATTACAATCTGCACACAGGAGAACAGAAAGTTTTACAATATGGAAAAATTGGCCTGAAACGTAAATATGTTCAGATAACCTATCAGAATGGTAAGGAAGTAAAGAGGGAGACGTTAAGAACCCAGGTTATTCGTAAACCGAAGCCCCAGGTAATTGCCTATGGTGCTGCAAAAGCTGTTTCCCGAGGTGTATCCCGACCTACCAAGGGAGGGGCTATCCGGAATTATAGTAACCTAGTACAGGATGGGAAAACCATCACTGTGGTTTCCACTGCCTACACCAATACTGGTCGCCGCACAGCCACAGGTGTTTATCCCTCAGAGGGGATGGTGGCAGTGGATCCAAAGGTTATTCCCCTGGGGACAAAATTATATATTGAAAAATACGGCTTTGCCGTGGCTGCAGATACAGGAGGCGACATAAAAGGTAATCGAGTCGACGTATTCTTTGGTTCATACAATCAAGCCATTAAATGGGGTAGACGTACGGTAAAGGTGCAAATCCTGGAATAATCAAGCAGAGGTCAATTTGTTGGTAGTCTAAAAATTTGCCATCTCTGTTGTTACAGGGGGGAATTTGTATGAATTTTTGTAAAGGGAAGTCCATTTTGCTGGTAGAATATGGTTAAGAGTAAGACTTAGAGGCTAGCTAAAGCCTATAAAGGTAATAGTTGGCAGAGCTAAGGAGGGACTTTTATGAATTGGTGCCCCGTGGAATGGCCTACGAAACCTAGACCCACGTTAGCAAACATAGAAGCGAAACAGTCGGGTAAAAAGGCGACCATGGCAGGACTCTTGGGACTATCTGTTTTGGTTTTGATGGCATCGGTGGTTCTAGGTTATGCTCTGTGGTCGCAAAGTATAACTGTGTCAGAAATTATTAACGAAACAGAAGGCTTTATTCATGAGGTGGTAACTGGCAAGTTACCAGTAACCCTTCAGGTGGATGGAAAAACAACTGTTTTACAAACAACCAGTAAAACTGTCCAGGGGTTATTGGAGGAGCAGAGGATTGGTTTAAAGCCGGAAGACAAAGTTTTTCCGGCTCTTAGTGCGCCAATTAAAAAGAATATCAAGGTCCAGGTGATTCGGGTAGAAGTTAAAAAGGAATATCATAATTTACCTGTACCGTTTACCACTGAACGCATGGCCAGTCAAGAAATGCCCCGGGGTTTTGCCAGAAAAGTAAGGAATGGCAAAGAAGGTCTGCAAAAAGAGGTTTGGTCTGTCCGTTATGAAGATGGAGTAGAAGTGAGCCGTATCTGTGAAGCCAGGGAGATTATACAACAACCAGTTAACGCTCTGGTCCAGTATGGCACCCTGAGCAATGTAAACCGTGGGGGGGAGAACCTTCGTATTAATAGAGCCATGGAAATGTTGGCAACCGGATATTCTTACACGGGCTATAACACCGCCACTGGTGTAGTACCCCGTCCGGGTATTGCGGCAGTTGATCCCAGAGTAATTCCACTGGGTACAAGGCTGTATGTAGAAGGATACGGGAAAGCCACGGCCCTGGATACTGGTGGGGCCATTCAGGGGGGGCGGATTGACTTGTTTTATGAGACAGAGGCCGAAGCTCTTCAATGGGGAAAAAGAAATACTAGGGTTTATGTTTTAGAGTAAGGGGGGGAGTGTCTCCTATTTTTTATTGTATCCCAGGACATTTCGTTGTAATATAGGATTATTAACTAAATATTTGGTTCACAGGGGAGCGCAAGCTGAGAAAGGTAAGACCTGACCCTCAAAACCTGATCTGGATAATACCAGCGAAGGGAGTGATGTACACACAAGTGATAATTTTGGTGTGCTTCCTTTCTATATCTGGGAGCACACCTTTGCTTTTCTAATAGCCCAGCACCAATTTGTCAGAAAAGGATCTTCTTATTCAAGTGAAGAGGACGAAATGTCTTTTATCATCCGATTAAACGAGACTGTTTAAATGGGGGAGAAAAGGATGAAAAATGTATTAACCATAGCAGGCTCGGATTCCTGTGGCGGGGCGGGTATTCAAGCAGATATTAAAACCTTTAGTGCCCTTGGTACCTATGGTATGAGTGTCATTACTGCCATAACGGCCCAAAACACAATGGGAGTTTTTAAAGTAACCGAATTGGAGGAAGAAATTGTTGCAGCCCAAATTAATTGTATTTATGAAGATATCAAAGTGGATGCAGTAAAAATTGGTATGGTATCCAACAGTATCATTATAAAAACCATTGCCCAGTGCTTGAGGAAACATGCTGCCAAAAATATTGTGATTGATCCGGTGATGGTATCTAAAAGTAAATATAAACTGTTGAGACCCGAGGCCTGTGAAGCACTGGTTAGTTTTTTGTTTCCCCTGGCCCAGGTGGTTACCCCAAACATACCTGAGGCCGAGGTGATCCTTGGGAAAAGGATTCAAAATGTAGAGCATATGCAGGAAGCGGCAGTGGCCATACACAAAATGGGGCCTGCCAATGTTATTGTTAAAGGCGGTCACCTGCCAGGGGATGCTGTTGATGTACTTTTTGATGGTCAAAAATTTACATTGCTGAGTGACGTGAGGATTGCTACAAAAAACACCCATGGTACCGGTTGTACCTTTTCCTCAGCCATTGCAGCCAGTTTAGCCAAGGGTTTCAATATTCGGGAAGCCTTTGGGGCAGCCAAAGAATATATCCATGGGGCTATTGAAAATTCCTTCAGCATTGGCCAGGGGGTGGGACCGACCCATCATTTTTACTCCCTTTATAAAAGGGCCGGATTAGTGGACTGAATAATCGTAATGTTAAACCTAACATGTTTAAACCTTATAGGTGCTGCGGGGGGATAGAAGTGAACATTGTTTACAATGGAAAGGTTGCAACTTTACCCGATGCTATGACCATTGGCCAGTTTATCCAGGAGAAGGGGTTTAATCCGAACACGATTATTATTGAGCATAATAATCGTCTAATTAAAAAGGATGACTGGTCTAAACTCGTATTGCAAGAAAATGATCAACTGGAAGTTCTAAGATTTGTGGGGGGAGGTTAAAACATTGAAAGAAGTTTTTTCTGTGGGGGGAAAGGAGTTAACCAGTCGTTTATTGATTGGTTCAGGTAAGTACTCAACAAATAAATTAATCCCAGCCATTCTGGATGCCTCAGGTTCTCAGGTCATAACCATGGCCATGCGGCGGGTGGATACGGAATTTACAGAAGAAAATATTTTAAATTATATACCCTCTGATTGCGTTTTAATGCCCAATACCTCAGGGGCAAGAAACGCCCAGGAAGCCATTCGTATTGCTAGGCTGGCCAGGGCGGCGGGTTGTGGGGATTGGGTGAAAATTGAAGTTATTTCCGACAACCGTTATCTTTTGCCGGATAATTATGAGACCATCCGGGCCACAGAGGTTTTGACTGCTGAGGGTTTTCAAGTATTTCCTTATATGAGTCCTGATTTAATGGTGGCCAAGGAACTGGAACGGGTAGGGGCTGCAGCAGTTATGCCCTTGGGCGCACCCATTGGCAGCAACCGGGGGCTACAAACCCGGGAACTTGTACGTATCCTAATTGAGGAAATATCCCTGCCTGTAATCGTTGATGCCGGTATCGGACGTCCTTCTGAAGCTGCGGAAGCCATGGAGATGGGGGCCGCGGCGGTGCTGGTAAATACCGCAGTGGCCACGGCTAAAGACCCGGTGGCCATGGCTCGGGCCTTTGGGTTAGCTGTGGAGGCAGGGAGAACTGCTTACTTGGCTGGACCTGGGGCAACCCAACAAGTTGCCAGGGCTTCTTCGCCTCTAACTGGGTTTTTACGGGAAGAATAGGGGTGGATTATGGGATTTTATCAGGAATGCAAGGAATACCAAAAAAGTGATTTCAATAGTTTTTTTAATAAGTTAACCGACGAAGACATACGCAGGATTATTTATAAATCTCGGTTATCTCCATGGGATTATCTGGCTTTGCTGTCGCCGGTGGCAGAAAGACATTTGGAAGAAATGGCCCAGCGTGCTCAGCAACTTACATTGCAGCATTTTGGCAGGTCTATACTACTCTTTACCCCCCTTTATCTGGCCAATTACTGTGTAAATCAATGTGTCTATTGTGGTTTTGGGGCAAAAAACTTAATAAACAGAAAAAAACTAACCCTTGACGAAGTGGCAGCGGAGGCAAAGGCTATTGCAGCAACGGGTCTTAAACATATTCTAATTTTAACAGGAGAATCCAGGGTCCACTCGTCGGTGCAATACATTCGAGATTGTGTGGAAGTTTTAAAAGAATATTTTACTTCTGTTAGTATTGAAATTTATCCTTTGGAAGAAGAAGAGTATGCTGATTTAATTGCCACAGGGGTTGATGGCTTAACCATGTATCAAGAGGTTTACGATGAAGCTGAGTATGACAAAATCCACCTGGCGGGACCCAAAAAGAATTACCGTTTTCGCTTAGAGGCACCGGAGCGGGCCTGTCGGGCCGGCATAAGGACGGTCAATATTGGGGCCCTGCTGGGATTCTATGACTGGCGTAGCGAAGCCTTTTTAACTGGGGTTCATGCTAACTATTTACAAAGCCAATACCCTGCTGTGGAAGTAAGTATTTCACCGCCTCGCATGCGACCCCATGTGGGAGGGTATATGCCCCGAGAAAAGATAACCGATAAAAACTTAGTGCAGTATATCCTGGCCTACCGATTGTTTATGCCCAGGGGAGGTATCACCCTTTCCACCCGGGAATCGGCAGAATTGCGTGACCATTTGCTGCCGTTGGGAGTTACCAAAATGTCGGCGGGCTCTTCTACCAATGTAGGGGGACATGCCGGAGGAGAACCATCAACCAGCCAGTTTGATATCTCCGATGAAAGGGATGTGCCGGCCATGGTAAAGATGTTGTATAACCAAGGTTATCAACCTGTCTTTAAAGACTGGCAGATGCTAGGGTGATGTTGGCATGAACAATTTTGAAAGGGCCTTGGCAGTTACGTTGGGGGAAGGCAGCCTTGCCAAAATTCAAAAAATTAAAGTGGGGATTGCCGGAGCCGGGGGATTGGGCTCAAACTGTGCACAATTTCTTGTCAGAAGTGGCTTTAAATATTTTAAAATAGTGGACTATGATAAAGTTGATCACAGTAACTTGAACCGACAGTTTTACTTTAAGAACCAGGTGGGACTCTTTAAGGTGGATGCTCTTTATTATAATTTATTAAAGATAAATCCGGCAGTGGCCATAGAAACAATCAAAGAAAAAATTGATCAAACCAACGTACAGACGCTATTTCAGGATTGTGACGTTGTTATTGAGGCTGTGGACGGTCCAGAGGATAAAAGGCTGCTGGTGGAGGCTTATTTAAACAGGGGAAAACTGCTGGTGGCAGTGTCTGGTATGGCCGGCTGGGGTAATACGGAGGCCATTCGGGTTCGCCAGGTAACAGAGGATTTCTTCCTGGTGGGTGATAGGGTATCGGAGGTATCTCCGGCCAACCCTCCACTGGCACCGGGGGTTGTGGTAGCAGCAGCTAAGCAGGCAGATATTGTACTGCAGCATGTTTTGGACCAATAATCCAAGGGGGTAAGGAAGTGGCCGACAAAAGGCAGGTTCAGGAACTTTTCAACACAGGTCTCTATGGGATTACCGCTGAAGAATATTCCCTGGGTAGAAGCAATTATGCAGTGATTAAGGCTATGATTAATGCAGGGATAAAGGTCATACAGTACAGAGAGAAGGAAAAGAAGCTGCGGGAAAAGTACCAGGAATGCCTGGATATAAGGAAATTAACGCAGCAAGCTGGAGTAACCTTCATAGTAAATGACCACATTGATTTGGCATTAATGGTAGGTGCCGATGGTGTACACATTGGACAAGATGATTTACCACCGGAAAAGGTTCGTCAACTGGTGGGGGAAAAAATGATTATTGGTCTTTCCACCCATTCTCCACTTCAGGCCCAGGCAGCGTTGGCAGCGGGTGTGGACTATATCGGAGTGGGGCCCATATTTGCTACCCGGACCAAAAAGGATGTTTGCCAACCGGTGGGGTTGGAGTATCTGGAGTATGTTGTTAAAAATATTCCCCTTCCCTTTGTGGCCATTGGTGGTATAAAAGAACACAATCTATCCGAGGTGTCTAAACGTGGGGCCCAATGTGCGGCCCTGGTAACAGAAATTGTAGGGGCAAAGGATATTGTTGAGAAAGTGCATTCCCTTAGGAAAAGAATAAATATCTAAGCATGAAGGGGACTCGCCATGGTGGTGGGTCCATTTTTTATGTATGGATTTTTCTCATAAAATGCTAACTTTATCTTAATCGGGATTTTATTGGCAGGTTCAGAGACATACAGGGTATAATATTGCTATACAATATGGATAGGAAGGAAATGAGCCTTGCGAGAATTAACATCACCTTCAGTGGTTAAAGACATTATTAACACTTATGGATTTAGAGTAAGAAAGGCCCTAGGGCAGAACTTTCTAATGGATGCCAATATTATTGATAAAATTGTCAATGCAGCGGAATTAACGCCAGGTGACCTGGTCTTTGAAATAGGCCCCGGCCTTGGCGTACTTACCCAGCGTCTGGCTCGTTCGGCAGGGAAAGTAATCGCTGTGGAGATTGACAAGAACCTATTGCCCATACTGACCGAGACCCTGACGGATTTTGACAATGCCCAGGTTGTTCACGCAGATGCATTAAAAGTGGATTTTGACCGGCTTGCCGCAGAACACACCGAGGGTGGCTTTGGCAAGGGAGCTAAAAGTTTTAAGCTGGTGGCAAATCTCCCCTATTACATCACCACACCTATTTTAATGCACCTGTTAACCAGTGGGTTTAACTTCGATTGTCTGGTGGTTATGATGCAAAAGGAAGTGGCAGAACGGTTGCAAGCGTCTCCCGGCGGGAAGGATTACGGGAGTCTTAGTATAGCTGTACAGTACTACACGGTGCCGGAAATCGTCACCAGGGTTCCCAAAACGGTATTTTTCCCTGCACCGGATGTGGAGTCTGCGGTTATCCAATTGACCCGGCGAAAACGTCCCCCTGTGACATTGGAAAGTGAAGAAGTGTTTTTTAAGGTGGTTCGGGCGGCCTTTGGTCAAAGAAGGAAGACCCTGCTTAATTCACTGACCGGTTCAGGATTGGCAGAAAAAGAAACCTGGATAAAGATACTTGAGGAAGCGGCGATCGACCCCACCAGAAGGGGAGAGACCCTGACCATAGAAGATTTTGCAAATCTAGCCAATACATATCATCGCTATCAAGAGTAGGAAGCTTGGTATTATTACGTGGAGGAATCTATGAACTTTATCAGCCCTACCAAAGGAAATATGAACTTTGAAGAGATGCTGCAGGATATTGTTGATTATATAAAGAATCTTCCTTGTTCTTCTTATAAAATCCTAGTGGGTACCGATTCGCAGGTTCGCAGGGAGACCTGTTTTGTAACTGCGGTTATTGTACATCGAAGGGGTAAGGGCGCCCGGTATTACTACTGCAAAAACATGCAAAAGAAAATAATAAGTCTGCGTCAAAAGATTTTTTACGAAACCACCATGAGTCTTGAACTGGGTGCTAAAATAACAAGCCTTTTAGCAGAAGGTGGTATGGAACATTTAAATGTGGAAATCCACATTGATGTTGGTAACCAGGGTGAGACAAAGGAGCTAATTCGCGAAGTGGTGGGTATGGTCACTGGCAGTGGCTTTGAGGCAAAAATCAAACCGGATTCCTTTGCGGCATCAAGCGTTGCAGATCGACATACCAAATAGCTAAAATACTCAAATCACTGTACCGCACGAAGGGAATAACCAGGATGTACAGCCATCCTAAGGTAAAATAGTTGGAACATTAGTAACCATTTGTAAATACCTACTATATAGTTATGGTAGAAGGGAAGCGCCAGCAACCCGGGTGCTAACACCCCTTAAAAGCTCCGTCAAGCGGGGCTTTTTATTTACGATTCACAACCCTGTTATCCCCGACATAAGATGAGATAGAAAGGGGGTAATGCTGTGGCAAAAATTCAAGAAGGCGATATTGTTGCCCGGCGATCCTACGGCAACGATGTTTTTTTTAAAGTTACCAGTGTTTACCGGGGGGCAGATGGTAAAGACTATGCCGTTCTCAAGGGACTGGATATAAGGTTATTTGCAAGTTCGTTAGTTGATGACTTAATCAAAGTAGATGCAAAGGAAGTGGCAAAATATTGGACCCAAACCATGAAAAAAAATACCGAGGTTATGGACCGGGTCATGAAAAGACGTATGTCTGAGAGAGGAGAAAGGCTTAAAAGATGCACCGATGGCATATGCATGAGGCGGTCTGATCAAGCTGATAAAGGAGACCCCAATGATGTTGAGGGTTTTGATGTGCCCGGTACAGTACTTCATTTGGATGGCGATAAGGACTATCTAGACCTATGTATGACCACCTATCGCAATCTTTCGATACCGGCTTTCGGGTATGCCATTGACGAAGAGGATCAGCCCAAAAAAGTGCTAGCTCTTCTGGAAAAACATTACCCGGATATTTTAGTACTTACCGGGCATGACGGAGTAATAAAGGGTGCGAAGGATTTAACCGATGTAAACAATTATCACAATACAAAATACTTTATCGAGGCGGTTAAAATTGCCCGTACCTTTGAAAAGAGTCGGGATGATCTAGTTATATTTGCTGGTGCATGCCAATCATGTTATGAAGCAGTCTTAAGCGCAGGTGCTAACTTTGCAAGCTCACCCAAACGAGTTCTGATCCATGCCTTTGATCCGGTGTTTGTGGTGGAAAAAATTGCCTATACATCAATTCATGACCCCATTGCCATTCGAGATATTATTAAAAGTACCATTACCGGCTTTGATGGTATTGGTGGTGTAGAAACCAGAGGCAAACACCGTTTAGGTGTTCCTAGAACAGAATATTAAAACCAATGTACCCCTTCCTAAAGTCCCGCATATGATGGTCTAGGATATTTTAGGAGGGATTTCCTTTATGGTAAACTTTTTAAAAACTGTGGAAAAAGCCAAGTGGCGTATAATGGGAATAAAAAACGTAGTTGGTGTTGGCGTAGGTTATAAACATGTAGGTATGGAGAGAACGCAACAAAAAGCCATAATTATTTTTGTAACAAAAAAGGAAGATTTGGGTAATCTTAGCAGGGAGGAATTGGTGCCATTTAAAATCAATGGGTTAGAAACTGATGTGATTGAAGTTGGAGATATTCGTTTTTTAGAGGAAGATCGCAAAAAACATGTTAGACCTGCCCAGCCGGGAATGAGTGTTGGTCATTACCGGGTAACCGCCGGCACCTTTGGGGCCATGGTGCGGGACCGTTCCACCGGAGAACCATTAATATTGTCCAATAACCATATATTAGCAAATGGCACTGATGGAAAGGACGGTCGATCTGCCCCTGGAGATTTAATCTTTCAACCGGGAGAATATGACGGTGGAACAAAGGCAGATAGAATTGCTACACTCATACGTTTTATTCCTATTCAAAAGGGAGAGGCGCCAGCCAGTTGCCCCATTGCCAATGGGGTTGCTCGAATTGCCAATATGCTTGTGCATACAATACGGCCCAACTATGATTTGAAATTCTTTAAACGGGAAGGGGTTGCCAACCATGTGGATTGTGCAGTTGCACGTCCCCTAAGTCCCGACCTAATTAGCGATGAGATTTTAGGTATCGGAAAAGTCCAGGGAATTATTGATGCAAAACCTGGTATGAAAGTGAAAAAGAGTGGCAGAACAACAGGTATTACCAGCGGGGTGGTCACGGCCATAGGAACCACTATGCAAGTAAAAATGGATGATAATAATAACGCTTATTTTAGCAATCAAGTTATTTGTGACATGAAGTCCCAAGGAGGAGATAGTGGCTCCTTAGTTTTGACTGAGGGCAACAAAGCCGTAGGTTTGTTATTCGCCGGGTCAGAAAAGGTCACAGTTTTTAATCCCATTCAAACCGTGCTGGATAAATTAAATGTAGAGTTATTATAGGTTATCCAAAGGCCCTGTGACGAGTTATGCAGGGCCTTTGTTCCGTGGAAGTTTATGGTACTTATGTTTAAAATTAAGAGATTGTCCACAAAGTTGGGTATATACCGTAATTCACTAGTCTTTTAAATAATTAACATAAATTACGGCTTTTGTCAGTTAGGAGATAATTAAGTATATTTAGGACAGGCCCTAACTAGCCATGGGAACAATGCCGAATCCCAAAGGGTACGGAGGAACCGTTTATGGGGTGAATCCTTTTGGTAGGGATATCCTTGCCCGAACCCGTCAGCTAACTCCGGAGGCAAAAGGAAAGGAGAAATTAAATGCAGTATCGACTTAAAAAAGTTTCCGTGTTTCTGGCTACCTTATTCCTATTTGCCATTATGTTACCCTTCATGGCATCACCAGTAGCTTTAGCAGCAACCGGTGATGATCAAGAGATGGTAAGATTGGTAAACGAAGCCCGCCAAAAAGCAGGGATAACCACTCTGACTTACGACCAAGACTTATCAGTGCAAGCGTCCAAGAATCTGGAATATTATCAGAGAACCGGTCAAAGTCCCAGTTCCTCTATGCTATTAAATATTGCTAAAAGTGGGGGCTATAGCACCATTGGACAGACCATAGTACGTAGCAATGATGTTGCAGGGATGGTTCAAAAGCAACTGAAGTACTATGGCAGCCGTTCCATACTGAATACGAAATACAACCGAATTGGTTTGGCTATCGTAGACACCAATTATGGTAAGCTATGTGTTCAGTTACTGGCGTATAAACCAATCACTGAGCCTGTGGAACAGCCAAAACAACCAGCACCAGAACCAGTTCCCCAGCCCGAACCACAACCACAACCTACCCCCCAGCCTGAGCCACCTGCACCCCAAGAACCGGCTAGCTTTATGAATGATTTCCAGAAGCAGGTGGTGGATCTGGTAAATGCTGAAAGAGCAAAATATGGCTTAAAGCCCGTAGTTGCCAAAGAAGACCTAACCAAGGTAGCCCAGGTAAAGGCGCAGGATATGTACCAGAGCAGGTATTTCTCCCACTATTCACCCAATTATGGTTCCCCCTTTGACCTGATGCGTAAATTCGGTATCAGTTACACCGCTGCAGGTGAAAACATTGCCATGGGCCAAAAAACAGCTGCTCAGGTTATGCAGGATTGGATGAACAGTTCTGGTCACCGTGCCAATATTTTAAATGCCAATTATAATGAAATTGGGGTTGGTGTTTACCAAAGTTATAATGGATATGGCTATATCTGGGTACAGGAGTTTGCACGCAGGTAACCGTCCACAAAGCAATTAGTCAAACAATTGGACAAGATAATAAACTTGTATCACTGTGGTTTCCACAAATAGGAAACAGGAGGAAATATTTCCTCCTGTTTTTTGCATTTTCTTAAGGATTGACCACAATTTCAGCACATTTCTCCAGACAGTCCAATATATATATTAAGGAGATACCTTGAAAGGAGGCTAGATTGATGGTCATGAGAAAAAGGCCCAAGCTAAAATTCCGGCAAAATAATGATGAAAACGAAAATCAACAATTTGAAACTGAAAGAATCAGGGTCAAACAACTCATAGGCGAAAATACCGAACAAACTGTTATCCGTGATACCGTAAAGCTGCCCTATGGCTACCCGGATATTGAGGAAATCCTTTCTATTGACACAAAGGTTAAGTTAAAAAAAGCTGAGATTATCCCCAATAAGGTGATTGTAGAAGGAAAGCTTCGCTTCAAAGTTTTATACACCGCCTTTGAAAAGGATCAATCTGTACACGCGTTTGACGAAGAAATTGAGTTTACCGATTTTATTGAGGTAGAGGGTGCTCGGCCGGGCATGGATGCTGAGATTGAGTTTGTGGTTGAGGACTTTAGCCTAAAACTAAGCCGCTCCTGCGAGTATGATTTGACTGCTGTACTGCAGATTACTGCAAAGATTACCGAGGACCGTGAAGTTGATGCCATTATTGAATGTCCCATGGGTTATAACTGTGAAACTGAAAGAATGAGCCTAGAGCAAGTAGTGGGCAGCAACACCAAACAAATTCTGATTGATGATGAGTTTGAACTACCGGATGAAAGAGATTTCCTTGTTAGCGATGTTCTTAAGTGTATGTGTGATGTAGAAATAACCAAGGTTAGAGTTATTAAAAATAAGATACTTTTTGATGGCGAAGTGGATATGGAATGCCTCTATGCCGTTGAGAGAAGGGCTGACAAGGGAAAACATGGGCACGGGGAATGGCATGCGGATAAAAAAGGGCATGGGTTTGAAGATCCCAAGGAGGATAAGTTTGGTGTTCATTCCTTTGAGAGAACTTTTAAGTTTAGTAATTTTATAGAAGTTGAGGGCGCCGAACAGGGGATGGAAGCCTATGTGGATGCCATGGTGGAATCCTGTAGCCTGGATATTACAGACGTAAGCGATTGCAAGTTTTCCCCCCTCATTGTACTAAAAATTAAAGCTCGTGTGGTAGAAGATCGGGAAGTGGATGTTGTTACAGATATTGAGGGGGCAGACGTTGATACTGTAACACTGGATATGGAAAGTCTAGTGGCTGAAGAGTGTAAACAGGTTATCATTCGGGATGCCAAAGAAACCCCTGCTGGAAAACCTGATGTGGATAAGGTGCGGGAAATTACAGTCGGGGATGTTGTAATCAAGGATGTAGATGTCATTCAGGATAAGGTTCTAATTAAGGGCACCGTTGAGTTTGAAATTCTTTACATTGCCATGAATGAAAGAAAATCTTTGCATACTATTCACAGGAAAGTTGATTTTAAAACTTTTATTGATGTACCTGGGGCCCGTCCGGAAAATGAAGCTGACATTGATGTAGAGGTTGAATGGGCTAATGTAAAATTGGAAAAAGACTGTGAACTCCTGATAGAAGCGGTACTAAAAGTATGTGCAAGGGTAACAGAAACCGTCGAGCAAGACGTGGTCATTGGCTTTACACCCAGGCCCACCGTACCACCTACCACATTGCCTCCCACCACAACCTGTGTTCCGGGCACAACCTTTAACTACACCATTGCCAAGGGGGATACCCTAAGCAAACTGGCCCAGCGTTATGGTACTACGGTGCAAGCCATTCAAGCAGCTAATCCGGAAATCACAAATCCCAATATGCTCAATGTTGGGGATGTTATTAAAATTCCTTGCGTAGCCAAGGGTTAAATATACACTTCAATAAATTATAAGGAGGTAGTAAAATGCCTAACGGTTTCACCGGTTGTGTACTAGTTAAACTGCCTATTGTAATAGCGGATGTTACGGACTCCATCACAGTGGATAATACCACCTGTCTTGATGAGCTAGCCAAAAAAGTTGACCATATCGATGTAGTGGTAAGGGATTTGGAAGCGGATCCGGTTTTTGGTCGCACCATTGCCCCGGTTCACCTGCCAGGTTTTCGTCAAAATGTTATAACCCCTGGTCAATATCCTGGCTATGTTCAAAATTACTGCAATAGCCCAAAGGCTACTGTGCATGCCTTTGAAGTAGAGTGTGGTCCCAGAGAACTCAAGAGTATAACCGTTTCAGGGACCATCCATAAGCAAATTTACTATGTCAATAAGCATGATGATGTTCGTCATCTGGGAGAAGATATTCCTTTCACCAAGACTGTGAAGCTGGAACCGCCTCTCCCCGTTATGAACCCCGGTAATATTGATATTGAATTTAAGGACGTTGATGTTGATGTTGCCTTTGATATTCCACGTCCTACCCGTATTAATCAATCAGCCACTGTTAGTTTCGTTATTAAGATTACCGAGGATCATCAAATCTTTATCCAAACCTGTATACCTGATCAGGATCTAGTGGGTCAGCAAGTATTGGCAAATACTGGCTTTGAAGCCTTTTCTGGCTGTGTGCTGGATGTATGGCAAACAGCCAATGTAGTTCCCGGCCAGCCTGGCAGAAATGGCGGTTTCTCTGTTGGTTTAGCAGGTCCTGCTCCGTCAGAATGTCTCCCTACCGTTCCCAATACGGCTTCCTTGGTGCAAAGTATTCCCAGTGAGGTTATCCGTCCCGGACTGAAGTATGAATTCTGTTTCTACATTCAAGATGTGGTGCCCACCGGTATTGTGGAAAATTATACCGTAGAAGCCAAAATTTCCTTCTACGATGCCACCGGTCAGGTTATTAATTCCTCTGCGGTAACCACTGTGGATGAAAATGCCGTAACCGGAACCTGGAAGCAAGTTTGCGTAACCTCCAACGCCGCTCCAGAAGGGGCAGTATCAGGTAATGTTTCCATCGTATACACCAGAGGCACCGGTGATAACGGCTCCTTTGTCCGGATTGACGATGCCACGTTAACCGTACGTTCTTAAACTTGAGGCCGTCCGCTAAATGGACGGCTTCCCTGTTTATACCAGAAGAAAAGGAATACTCTTGGTGTCACGTATATATTTATCGCACATATATTATAGTGTTAGTTTTTTGCATTCAGAGTAGTGTAATTTGCTGATGCGTAAAGCTAAGTTTCTAAACAAAGGGGGGGAAGAATTGAATAATACTCATGAAATGAATGGTCAGGAACAAAACACGCAGACATTAAAAACAGCCGACGAAGTTTTGTACCAGGGATTAGAGGGTGCTATGTTTAAATTGCTTAATTTTCAAGCACAGCAAGGGGCTGATCAAAACAGCACCATGATTATGTTGGCATTGATGAATCTGTTAGGTGTCGTAAACTGTATGAATAGGATTTTACCGGAGGGACAAAGGGTACGGGGGACTACGGATTTGGCTGGCCAAATTGCTGGCATGTTAGGTGGTGTAGCACCACCTACAGCCAATAGCCAGGGGGTGCCGGGCCAATCCCAGCCAAGTGGAATAGATCCCGGTATGATTGCAGCTTTGGCCAGTATGTTAGGGGGACCTAGTAGGCCTGAGGGTGCAGGGGAGGCGGGTAGCCGACCTGGATTGGACCCAGCCATGATGGCTGCTCTGGCCAGCATGTTGAGTGGACCCGGCGGTGGGGGTGGGGCCAATACCGCGGCTTTAATGGCCCTGTTAGCAAATATGCTAGGACCCAAAAGGCCCATGGAGGGAACAAAACCCCCGGAACAACCAGTAAAAACAGATAAAGTGGTAAAAACAGAGGAGAAGCCAAAACAAACCAAGGAGCAAGGCCCTGCCCCAAAGGGTATATTAAAGTGGGATTCTCGTTTTGGTGCACCATCATCTTCATTTTAGGGAGGTGGCATTAAGTTGTTTGGAAACCTAGGTGGTATGCTTTCTCAGGTGCAAAATATGCAAGAAAGTTTAAAGCAGATAATAATTGAGGTGACTGTTGGTGAAGGCAATGTGGCGGTTACCATGAATGGAAGTCAGAATTTGGTCAATGTTAAGGTTTCTCCTGAGGCCATCCAAGAGGATGTGGCCAAGCTAGAAGACCTAATCGTTGAAGGAATAAAGTTGGCCCAACAGGAGAGCCGAACCAAAGTACAGGAAGAAGTGGCAAAAATAACAGGAATTAACATAGGAAATTTTATGAACATGTTTAAGGGCTAAGGGAGGTGAGTATGTGTTTGGTAATATGGCAAAGGTTGTAGGTCAAATTCAGAATATACAGCAATTTTTAAAGGATATGACTGTGGAGGGCACTGCTGGGGATGGCCTAGTCAAGGTTATTATCAATGGCCAGCAAAGTATTCTAGCAGTACGTTTTGACCCGGATCGGATAAGCGCAGTGGAACCAGAAGCTTTAGGACAAATGATCACAGAAGCTTACAATCAAGCACAATTAGAAAGCAAGGAGAAGGCCAAAGAAGAAGTAACAAAAGCCACGGGGTTAAATCTATCCAATTTACCCGGGATATTTTAAGCCCAGCGGTGATATGTCAAGAGAATGATTCTAAAAAATTGGAAATTAATTTAACAAAAGTGTACCCTATACCCTAAAAAAGGGTATACAAAATAAGCCCACCAGTTAAGCAAAGAAAAATTCCCTTTAAATGGTGTAAATGGAAAAGAGAGTAGATTTTAGGGTAAAGACGTTACCCCCTCCTCTCTGGTGAAGTGTACAGTTGCCTGGTGTTTAGTAGCGAAAACACCAACCGTACCAGTTTTCTAGCGGTTAAGACGAGAGCCCTTTTATGTTTGTGTTTTGGTACTTCATCATATTTCTTTTGGTAGAAGTCTTTGTACTCAGGAACATGCTTCCGTACAGAATCAGCAGCCTGAATTAAGTAATAACGAAGATACTTGTTCCCGGTCCTGGTTCTGCTGGTATCTTCGGCTTCAAATTCACCTGATTGATGTTGGTTCCAAGTTAAACCGGCATATTTAGCCAGAGCATTATGGTCTTTAAAGCGTTGGATATCTCCGGTTTCTGCCATGATTCCGGCGGTAAAAACATCTCCAATCCCTTTAACGGAAGTTAAAGTTTGGGGAAGGCCCTTCATGATTTTGGCGATTTCTTTGTCCAGTTTTTTCACTTCCGATTCCATATGTTTAATTACATTAAGCATAGTGGCCAAAGAAATATTCACAGGGTCAGCCATCGCCTTGTTCAGTCGATAAGAAGACCGGGCAATTTTTTGAAGATAAAGAGCAATTTCCTCCGGATTATCGAAACGGTTTTTCCCTTTATCCTTTAAGAAATCAACCAGTTCTTCCATAGACATGGCTACAATTTGTTCCGGTTCTAGTTCTTGGATAACAGCAAGACAGGTGCTGCCAAAAAGATTGGAAAATGGGTTATCCTGGCGTAAACCACTAAACTTTAAGAAGACCTGATTAAGAAAATAGGTTTTGTCCCGAGTGATATTTTGCATCAGGTGAAATCGTGTCCTTGTAAGCCTCTGCAAAGCCTCGTATTGAATAATGTCTTTCATGGCATGAGGTAGTCGACCAAAACGAAGGTGGTCTGCAATTACCCAGGCATCGATGCGGTCGTTCTTTGGGAGGGTGTCATACCCCTTTTTGAAACGGGCCACTTTTCGTGCATTAAGAACGTAAATCTGTGTATCTTTTTGGGGGCAAGTGGTTTGAAGCTGTTCTTGCAAATAGTGAGCAAGGTGCCAACCCAGATTTGAAGTTGCCTCCATACCAATTCGAAGGGATTGACTTTTGATTCTATCAGATGTATCAACAATCTTTTGAATGAGGGTGTCGGCCCCCTGCCGATTGTTGTGAATAGAAAAAGAAGCCAATGCCCCTCCGTCTCCATCCATAAATTGTACATGGTGAGACTGTAAGCTAACGTCTATTCCCACCAACATTTGTGACATAGGATCACCTCCCTGTTCTAAAAAATCAGGTTGGTCTCAGACCTGGGTGCCCATGGGAACCATCGAAAGCTGCCTCGTCATCAGCACTCATCATTAACATGAAGACAATTCGGGGTGCTACTCCCCCTTCATGGAAAGAGGTGCAACCAGCGGTTAGATCATCGATGATGGATCATGGGTAGCAGGCTTATTAAGCAGTACCAAAAGGTCCGCAAGGAGGGAAAGAAATATCCCGAGAACAACCTGTTAATCCCATTGTCCCATGGGGAGGTCTGAACTGCCAGACAATAATTGGAAGTGTAAAAAAGGCAATAGAAAACCGACCCGGTCAGGAAACCTCAAAAGAAATCTCCAGGGGGCCGGCATTAAGAATCACAATATCTTAAATTATGGAGCTGTAGTTATTAGTATCTACTCTCCCTGATCAGGGATTGACTGTGGATAATCTTGTATGTTTTCTAAACATCACCACCATATTTAGGGTACTTAGACTCAGTTTAGACAATGACCTTATCCACATAAACAATAGCCGCGCGACTGACTGGTACCATTATTGCACCCAGTGTGGAATTGGTTATCATTTTAGCTGGTCTCGATACCCGTTATCGAGAACCGGTTCTCATACATGGACTCCACCTTATTCCATTTATGGAAATTAGGTTTGTCCAGTGAATCTATTACTATTATACGAGGAGGGTATCCTTGTCGTCGCACATCTTTTTAGCGCCTTAACTTTATTAATTGCTGTTTTCACTGCTTCGAAAGTCACTCGCTATAGATAACGAAATCCCTTTGACTACTTTCAAGCAGTTTGGAAGGGTATGCCCCAGGGCCTACCCTTTTGTGCGTTATAAAACATTTCAGTGCATAGGGCAAAGTAAGCTTGTGCTAACGACTAAAAGTCTTTGCCCCGTGCACATCCAGCAGGGAATTAAGAAGCCAGTCTTTCTAACCATGCAAAATTTGTCTTTAAACAATGTAACACAACGTCGCCCTTTCTCATAATTTAATGTAAGAACGGTCCCGGGATATCGTTCAAAGATTTGAATCATAAGGAGGAATATTGGATGTCCAACGTATTAGACGGTATTAAGGAAAAAGTAACTGGAGGTTACGGTGGAAATCTAGGACTTTGCTGCTGCTTGCTGCTTGCTCTATTCATTATTGGCATCGCCCTCGTATTTTGCGGCATTCTGCCTTACCATCTGCTCGGTCTCTACCTGTTCCTGGCGCTGGCTATCTTCTGCTGCTGCTTTTGCTGGTGCTAATCGATCAAAACAAAAGTTTTGTATCCTTTATGAGGGAAGGGGCTACACCCTCGTGTAGCCCTTTTTCACCCAGGATAATTACTGTTAAGGGGAGTTAATAAAGGAGTTGATCACCGTGGAAGAAAAATCCAGCAACCGGCTCGCTAGTAACCTAGAGCAGCTGGTCTCCAGAATGGAAAGCATTCATTTCCAGAGGAGCAGTGAACTGGACCAGGTTTCCGGTGTGCTGGGAAACATGGATAAACTGGTCGATGTTCTTTCTAGAGTTGAGTTACAGCGGCAAGCAGAACACCAGTTAATTGATCAAGTTAACAGATTAAACGAAGTGGTTGAAAGTTTATCGGGCCAGGAAACCGTTTCCAAAAGAGAGGTACCTGTGGAGGACACCCTAAGAAAGGTCATAAAAGGTGTTAAAGTCACAGGCAAAGTAATGGACATTGTTGCTGGCAGCCTGGGGGTGATGTTTGACTCAATTGTGGCTACCGTAAAAGTGCCAGAACGCCAAAATACTACTCGATCTTCCAAAGAACAAGTGGATTTAGCCAGTGTTTTAGCACCGTTAGGAGGTATTCTGCAGGGATTGCTTGGTACTGAATCGGTAGAGAATAGTCAATCCAATAGGCAGGCCAAACCCGACGAAAAAAAAGAAGAATAGGGGCGTAAGGTGGTATGAGGGGATGAGGCTATGGGCGGTAGAAATACCCGTGTAAGAATCATATTATTTAAGGATCAGCTCCACCGTGGTGACTTGACCCCGCCCCATATGGGTTTGATTAATTGGATGGGAGCACAGAATGTCCGTGCCTTACCAAATGTAAACGGTGTGATCTGTACTCTGTCGCCGAAGATTACAGACCAGGAGATTCTTTCCACTGGTGGAGTGGTGGCGGTAGAAGAAAATTGTAAGATTAGTTTGGTACCTTGGGCACCTATAAAGTTTAAACCATTTTCAGAGCAAATTATTCCCTGGGGGGTTCATTATATCGGGTCCGATGTGTGTTGGTCAGAGACCCGGGGGCAGGGGGTTAGGATTGCAGTCATTGACAGTGGCATTGACAACAATCATGCCAATCTAAGGAATAACCTTCGGGGAGGCAAGAACTTTATAGCCCCTGAAGCATCCTATCATGATGATAATGGTCACGGCACCCATGTGGCAGGCATCATAGCCGCAGCTGACATTGGAAAGGGAGTTCTTGGCGTGGCTCCTGAGGCAGAGATCTATGCCTTAAAGGTACTGGATCAATGGGGTGACGGAACTATACTTAATGCAATCAATGCCATTAATTGGTGTCTACAAAAGAACATTCACATTGCCAATATGAGCTTTGGCACCGACAAATATAGTCGAGCATTGGAGGAGGCTGTTCGGGTAGCCTGCAGTCGAGGCCTATTAATTGTTGCGGCAGCTGGCAATGATGGTGGCCCGGGTACGGTTGACTACCCTGCGGTTTTTAAGGAGACTCTCAGTGTTGCCGCACTGGATACAAAGGGAAATTTAGCTGATTTCAGCAGCAGTGGATCAGAGGTGGATTTATTGGCCCCGGGCAGTAATATTTTATCAACCTATCGCTGGGGCACCTATGTGCGGTTAAGTGGTAGTTCCATGGCAGCAGCACACACTGCCGGTGCTGCAGCTCTATTGAGAGCAAAATACCCTTATGAAGATATTCATATGATTGCCAGACGTTTAATGGCCGGGGCAATGAAAATTAAGGAAAAGGACGGTCAATTAACCGGAGCTGGTGTTGTAAGGGTTGATGTTTCGTTAAAATCTTACCCGGGGGCATAAAAAGTGCAAAAACTAGAGCTTCGGCCCCCGGTCGGGAAATCAAATCTCTGGCGGGGGTTGATTATTGGTATAAAGGCCCGGCTTACAGCAAAAAATAGGAATAAGTTAATCAGGAGGTGAAAGTATATTGACCGGGCCAAATATTCAGGACCACCAGAACATTAGTAAAACCTTTAAAATTGGAGGCTTACAGGGAAGCCAACATGATAAACAGGAGATAGAGACTTATTTATCTCAAATTGACGGGGTTGATAACGTAAAGGTAAATTTGGAGGATGGAAGCGTAACTGTAGATTTTGATCCAGGGGCCATCCATACCGACTACTTACGCGGAACACTTAAATCCCTTGGGCATAATATTTTGGCGTAATAAATTTATGAACTGAAATAGAAAAAAGCAGGCCTAGCCTGCTTTTTTTAGCAAGTCAAAAAGCATAAAACTTTCCGACTTGCATAAGGGCAACTAAGGCTTATGCAGTCGCCTAAAGGCTCTCGTGCCCTATAGGGTATGGCGTAATCCCAAGTTTTCTGTAACGGAGGTTTGAATGGACGCAAAGCTTCTGGCATTGATTATTGCAGCAATCTCAGGACTTACTATGGCTCTGCAAGGGACAATGAATTCTGCCCTGGGAAAGGTAGTGGGGCTTTGGGAAACAACCTTTATCGTTCATGCTGTTGGAACCGTAGTGGTGGGAATACTGGTTTTTGTTTGTCGTTTGGGAGCCTGTGATCTGGATAAATGGGTAAGTGCTCCCTGGTACACCTATTTAGGGGGCCTGTTAAGTGTTGTAATCATTTATATGGTTGCTCGCAGTATGCCTGTTGTTGGTGTTGCCCCGGCCACCACAGCGATCATAGTGGGTCAGGTTCTTACCGCAGCGGCCATTGATCATCTGGGGCTCTTTGGCTTTGAACAAATTCCCTTTAGCTGGTACCAAGTGGCAGGTACTTTTTTAATGGCGGGTGGTGCTTTTCTATTATTGAAAAAATAATATTGCATAATCAGGAAGCAAAGAACTCCCGTAGCATTATTAAAGTGGTACGGGAGTTCTTATTTAGTTTACGGGAACGTAATATGCACAAGGGCAACTAAGACCACCGTCGGCTAGTTTTCTTTGCGTCATGTTATGCAAAAGCTGGGTAAAACTTTTCAGTCAGCCCCATATAGTTAGGCACCTAGGTCTTTACCGAACCGTTCAGCTTCTAATTCGCGCGCCCGAAGGGCCATAAAGTCCTTAGTTTCAGCAGCTATTACACCGGAAAGACCCAGTAAACCAATTAGGTTGGGAATGGCCATGGCACCGTTTAAAGTATCGGCAATGTTCCAAACCAAGTCTAATTCCAAGGTGCAGCCGACAAAGGCCGCAACTACAAAGGCATAACGATAATATTTAACAGCTTTACGGCTAAAAATGTATTGGAAACATTTTTCACCGTAATAGGACCAGCCCAATACCGTGGAGTAGGCAAAGAAGATAAGACCGATACTAACAATGTATTTACCCATACCGGGGAGGAAGGAGTCAAAGGCAGCAATGGTTAACTCTGCACCGGATACTTCACCTGAGTAGAGGCCAGACATTGTTAATACAATACCTGTGATGGAACAGACAATAATGGTATCCAGGAAGGTACCCGTCATGGATACCAGGGCCTGACGTCCAGGGTGGTCTGTTTTAGCGGCAGCAGCGGCAATGGGAGCAGAACCTAAACCGGCTTCATTGGAGAAGACCCCACGGGCTACTCCGTAGCGGATGACGGTACCCAGTGCACCACCAGCCACAGCCTGACCGCTGAAGGCGTCATTCAATATTAAGGAAACTGCAGGAACTAATTTATCTAAGTTCATTGCAATAATAGCCAGCCCGCCAAGTACGTAGAAAATAGCCATAAAGGGAACCACCAGACCTGTAACACGACCGATGCTTTGGATACCTCCTAGGATAACAGCACCGGTTAAAATTGCTAAGATAATACCCGTAATAATCGGACTGACACCAAAGGTACCATTCATAGCAAGGGCCACAGAGTTCGTTTGGGTCATATTGCCGATACCAAAGGAAGCAAAGGCGCCAAAGAAGGCAAATAGCCAACCCAGCCATTTCATTTTCAAGCCCCGTTCAATATAATACATGGGACCCCCGGCCATTTCACCCTTTTCGTCAACAATACGGTATTTAACTGCCAGTATGGCCTCGGAGTACTTAGTTGCCATACCAAAGAAAGCGGTTACCCACATCCAGAAAACAGCCCCAGGACCTCCGGTAAATACGGCGGTAGCAACACCGGCAATATTACCGGTACCAATGGTGGCGGCCAGAGCCGTCATCAAAGCATGGAAGTGGGAAATGTCTCCTTCGGACTTATGGTCCTGTTTGTTGGGAGAAAAGGCCAGTTTAAGGGCGTAGGGCAGGGTTCTTACTTGAAGAAAACCCAGCCGTAGGGTCAGAAATATGCCGGTACCAACAAGTAAAGCTAGCATATAGGGACCCCAGACAAAACCATTGATGTCACTTACTAAGGTTGCAAAATCCACAATAAGTCCACCTACCTTTATAGGAATATATATTACAGAAATATATATTCTTTTGGAAAGTGCCGATTTCCTGCAAAATTCAAAAAAATCAAAAGATGTTTTTTGCTATTAATGTTTAGGTAATAGACACTTTTTGGGCAACTGGTTGTTAATTAGAACAAAAAAGGGACCGATAACGTACACCGTATTCGGTCCCTTTAAATATTTAGATAAAATGCTCATAAGCATAAGGGCAAAACAAACTTTCTTCTATTACCATAATTGCCTTAAAGATTTGGCAGATTAATAATTTGACCAACTTCTAACATATGGGGGTCACCGATGTTGTTTACTGCTAGGAGTTCTTCCAAGGAAATTTGATACTTCTTGGCTATTTTCCAAAGGCTATCACCGGGTTGAACCAAATAGGAGGAATGGTCCAGTGGTGGACCACTGCCAGGAGATGAAGTGACAATGGACCCCTTTTGATTATAGCCAGGCACCGCCTTTATCTCAACTGGCGTTCCAACGGGAATCATAGGGAAAAGTTCTTCAACATTTTCGTTGTACATACGGATACATCCGGCAGAAACTAATTTTCCAATGGAAGAGGGGTTACTGGTACCATGTATTCCATAATTACCACCGGGAATATTTAAGCCTAACCAGCGGGTGCCCAGTATTCCACCTGGATGGGTTACTTTGTTAACCACCTGATAGTTTCCCGCAGGGGTAGGGGTTGTGGCCTTACCTACACCAACCGGGTAGGATTTTGACAGTTGTTTACCAATATATACATTTATTTGTCTAGATTGGGGATCAATTAATAATTCAATACCCGCCCGATACATCATCCTTTCAGTCATAGGATCGCCTCCCTTCATGGTCTAATACTTTATGTTATGAAGTTTTAAGGCTTTGGGATATTTCAAGGGGCAGTATTTTTTATCCAAACAGCGCAAATAATACTAAGTAAATTGATACTTACTAGAGAGGAAAGCTCCTAAACCTTAAAAGAAAGCCAAAAAAGAAGGTTTTTCCAGTTCGTCTGGGGAATATCAGAGTATAACGGCTTTAGGGGGGAGATCATGCATGGGAATCAGGCTTAAGGCACATGGCAAAATCAATTTGACACTGGATGTCCTAGACCGGCGTCCCGATGGGTATCACGAAGTGGAAATGATCATGCAGAGCATTAGCTTGCATGATGTTCTAGAAATAGAGGAACAAAGTAAAGAGATTAGCCTCACCGTTTCGGGCATTTCTGTAACGGCTGAAGAAGATAATCTGGTCTTAAAGGCAGCCCGCCTACTGCAACAAGTGGCAGGTACGGGTGCTGGGGCAAAAATACATCTACAAAAAAACATACCAGTGGCTGCGGGCTTGGCAGGTGGGTCTACCGATGCAGCTGCAACACTCAAAGGACTTAATGCGTTATGGGGACTGGGACTAAGCCAGGAACAGCTTAGACAGTTGGCTACACAACTAGGCGCAGACGTACCCTTTTGTCTGGCAGGGGGAACCGCCATTGCCCGAGGGATTGGAGAAAAGCTTACGACCTTAGAGCCGGCGCCACCCTTTGGGATTATCTTAGTAAAACCTTCCTTTGGCGTTAGTACAGCGGAAGTGTACCAGGGACTGAGGCTGGAGCATTTAGGGAAAAGGCCGAATACTGAGGCCATGGTAAAGGCGCTCAAAGAAAGGGACCTTGGTCAAGTGGCCCGGGAGTTAGCAAATGTTTTAGAAAGTGTAACCCTAAGAATGCATCCCAAACTTGAGCAAATAAAGGAAATCCTACGACAGATTGGCTGCACAGGTGTATTAATGTCCGGCAGTGGGCCCACTGTTTTTGGTTTAACAGAAAACAGAGAGAAAGCCGCAGAGCTGATATCTGGGCTACCCCAAGCAGGCTGTCATGTATTGGCCGCATGGATGGTTTGATTTTTATTAACATAAAAATAGTAAATAGTATAGGGATTTGTGAAATTTATAAATAAAATTTTATATACTAGGGGGCAGGAGAGATGAGTGAACCTAAGTTAGCTCCAATTAAGTTAGATGCCTATAAGCCATTAAGGGAAATTGTTTTTGAGACCTTACGTGAAGCGATTATTTCCGGCAAGTTGGAACCAGGCGAGAGATTAATGGAAATTCAATTGGCTGAGGAAATGGGGGTTAGCCGGACGCCGGTTCGGGAAGCCATCCGTAAGTTGGAATTGGAAGGCTTTGTGGTGATGATACCTCGCAAAGGAGCCTATGTGGCGGGTATTTCTCTCAAAGATGTAACCGATGTTTTTGAAGTCCGGGCAGCCCTGGAAGCCCTGGCAGCTGGATTGGCTGCGGAGCGGGCAACAGACAAAGAAATTGACCAATTAGAAAGATCATTACTGGCTTACTCCGAACAAACCAGTACCCAGGACATCAATAAGATTGTAGAAACCGATACGGATTTTCATGAATTGTTGTACAAGGCCAGTCGCAATGAGAGGTTACTGAGTATTATTACTCACTTGAGAGAAGTCATCCAACGGGTAAGAACCGTTTCTCTATCCCAACCGGGCAGGAGTAAAGATGCCATTGAGGAGCACCGTCAGATTGTAGATGCCATTGCTGATCGCAATGTGGAGTTAGCACAAACATTGGCCAGGGAACACATCTATAGTGCTGAAAATATTATGCTAAATTCCCTCAAGGGGGCACAAAAGGAAAATGGTTGATGCGCTGGTTTTAGCCGGCAGTAAGAATAACGGACCACTAAGAAATGTAAGCCAAGAATCCTGTGAGGCCTTGATCAAGATAGGTCCATCTCCCATGCTTATGTATGTTGTTGATGCCTTAAAACAGTGCAGGGAAGTGGATAAAATTGTTGTGGTAGGGCCAACTGAAGTAAAGAAAGTTATACCTCCTGAAATTTATTGGTTGCAGTCTGGGGAAAATATAATGGAGAACATTCAACGGGGTAATGCATTGATGCAAGGACACTATTTAGTGGCATCCTCAGATATCCCCCTATTGAATGCTGAGGGTGTTTCTGGCTTTCTGGCCCTATGCAGGGAAGTAAAGGCAGATTTCTATTTTCCTTTAATTTCCAAAGATGCAATTGAAAAGGAATTTCCTGGGGCAAAACGAACTTATATACCCTTTAAAGAAGGCGTTTTTACTGGGGGGAACCTTTTTCTAGTCAACCCCTGGGTTGTTGAACAATGTCTTAAGGTGGGTCAGGAGTTAGTGGATTTGCGCAAGAAACCCGTAGCTCTGGCACGGCGAGTGGGGTTGCTGCTTTTTATTAAATTTTTGTTGCGTGTTTTGTCATTACAGGAGGTGCAGGAAAAAGCGTCCCATTTGCTAGGGATTGAAGGGAAAGCAATTATCTGTCCCTACCCCGAGGTAGGAATGGATATCGATAAACCTTCTGATTTAGAAATGGTACGCCAATTTTTGGGGCATGATAAATATAAAGTAATAAAGGATGAACTGTGTCGAAGTCAATGAAAAGAAGTAATCATAATTTTAGATTATAAGGAGCAATGGATATGGACAAGAGCATAGTAACTTTGCAAAATATTTTAGAGGCTAGGGAGCGACTCAAGGGAGTTAGCAGATTTACACCCTTAGAACCCTCAGAAGCCTTTAGCAAGATGACAGGAGCAAACGTTTTTTTAAAGCTGGAGAATTTGCAAAAGACTGGCTCTTTTAAACTACGGGGTGCCTATAACAAAGTAGCAGCCCTAGCAAAGGAGGCAGCTAGGGGTGTGGTGGCAGCTTCAGCAGGCAATCATGCCCAGGGTGTTGCCTTTGCATCCAGCCAAGCGGGTATTCCGGCTACAATAGTTATGCCCGAAGGGGCACCCATTACAAAGGTTGAGAGAACCAAAGCCTATGGCGCTGAAGTAGTTCTTTCGGGGCAGGGGTACGACGATGCCTTTCGGAAGGCTCAAGAAGTTCAGCAGGAAAAGGGCGCTGTTTTTGTACATGCCTTTGATGACCCTCTGGTCATTGCAGGACAGGGAACCATTGGTCTGGAAATACTGGAAGAGCTCCCCGATTTAGATGCCGTTGTTGTACCCATTGGTGGAGGTGGATTAATTGCCGGAGTGGCCTGTGCCATCAAAGAACAAAGACCTGGGGTACAGATTATTGGTGTGCAGGCTGCGGATGCCCCTTCTATGCTGGAGGCCTGGAAAATTGGTAAAGTGCAGGAATTAAAATCTGCGCAAACCATTGCAGACGGTATCGCTGTACGTCGACCAGGGGATCTTACCTTTGAGATGGTTCGTAGATACGTTGATCAAATTGTTACCGTTGATGATGAAGAGATTGCCCGGGCCATCTTAATGCTGCTGGAAAGTTCTAAACTAATGGTAGAGGGTGCAGGCGCAGTGGGCATTGCTGCATTGCTTCATAAAAAATGTGATCTATCTGGTAAAAAGGTTGCAGTGATCCTTAGTGGAGGCAATATTGATGTAAATGTTATGTCAATGATTATTGAAAGAGGTCTGATAAAGGCCGGGCGTTATTTAAGATTTAAGACTATCCTGACGGATAGACCGGGATCTTTGCAAAAACTGCTGTCTAACCTTGCTCAATCCGGTGCCAATGTAATATCAATTGTACACGATCGTATCAAGCCCAACGTACCCCTTAAACAAGCAGAGGTTGAAATATCTTTGGAGACAAGAAATGCAGAGCACATAGCGCAAATTGTCGAATCATTGGGTAAAATGGGGTATGAGTTAGATATATTGAGATAATATTAAAAAACGTCCAAAAATATTAAAAGAAAGTTGTGAATTAAGCAGGAATTTCACTTTCGCTGCAGAATTTAGTAGCCCAACAGAATTTGCTGCAGCGGAAGGTGGTGAAAAATCTTGCATGTGACCGATGTACGGGTACGGAAAGTACTTATGGAGGGGAAAATGAAGGCAATCGTCTCAGTAACCCTAGACGATGCCTTCGTTATCCATGATGTGAAAGTGGTTGAAGGCCAAAATGGCTTGTTTGTGGCTATGCCAAGTAGAAAAACCCCGGACGGCGAGTTTAGGGATATTGCTCATCCGATTAATTCATCTGCCAGAGAAATTATTCAAAACGCTGTATTACAGGCATATCAAGAAGTTATTTAGTTTTTATTGAATATACAAGGGAGCGTAAGCTCCCTTTTTATTTTCAAAATCTTCTTTGTATTTTGTTTTTGTCATTAATAAAAGGATATTGTGTTTTTTTGTGGAAAAATTACGGTTGGTAGAAAAAAAGTTACTGTTTAAGGATATCATATAGAAAGAGGAAAAAGGAGGGCGCGGGATGGAACTTGCTGCGGTAATCTTGGCAGCTGGCAAAGGAACCAGGATGAAATCAAATCTGCCCAAAGTATTACATCAATTATGTGGTAGACCTATGCTGAGTCATGTTCTAAATTCCGTAGTAGCAGCCGGCGTAGACAAGACTGTGGTTGTGGCGGGATTTGGTGCTGAACAGGTTACCGATTTTGTAGGTGAGAAAGCAAGGGTCGTGCTGCAAAGGGAGCAGTTGGGAACAGCCCATGCTTTACTGCAGGCTGAGGGTGAATTGACGGATTATCCTGGTCATTTACTGGTGGTTTGTGGGGATACACCACTTTTAAGAGCAGAAACGCTAGCCAAGCTAGCCGATTACCATTGCGAATCCGGGGCTGTGGCAACCTTATTAACCGCTGAGATGGCAGATCCCACCGGATATGGTAGGGTCATTCGTACTACGGAAGGAAATGTATCTCACATTGTAGAACAGAAGGATGCATCACCGGAAGAATTAAACGTGCATGAGATTAACACAGGGGTATACTGCTTTAAAGTACCCGGTTTATTCAACGCTTTAAAGGAAATATCCCCGGCCAATGTCCAGGGGGAATATTACCTGACAGATATTATACAAATTTTCGTCCAAAGGGGACTTACTGTTAAGGCGGTAACATTGGAAGATGCCCGGGAGGTCCAGGGTATTAATGACCGCATTCAATTATCTCGGGCAGAAGTTGTATTGCGGCATAGAGTTCTTGAAGAGCTCATGGTTCAAGGTGTAACCATTATGGATCCAGAGAATACCTATGTGGACCAGGGAGTAAAGGTTGGCAACGATACAGTTATACTTCCCTTTACCTTTTTGCAGGGCAAGACAGAAATTGGTAGCCAGTGTGTTCTTGGTCCGGGCAGCAAAATCAACAATTGTATCATTGGAGATCGGAACGAGATTCAGTATTCGGTGCTGGTGGAAAGTAAAATTGGCAACGATGCTACCATTGGACCCTATGCTTATTTAAGACCGGGTACAGTGCTGGCTGATCATGTTAAAGTGGGGGACTTTGTGGAAATTAAAAAGTCAACCATCGGTCATGGGAGTAAAATCCCTCATCTAAGTTATGTGGGAGATGCAACCATAGGAGAAAAAGTTAATGTAGGGGCTGGTACTATTACCTGCAACTATGATGGGAAGAAGAAATATCAAACAACTCTGGAAGATGGGGCATTCATAGGTAGTAATACCAACCTGGTGGCACCGGTTAAAGTGGGTCAGGGGGCTGTCATAGCTGCGGGTTCAACCATCACCAAAGATGTACCAGACAATGCCCTGGGAGTGGCCCGGGGGCGCCAAACAAATCTGGCTGATTGGCCAAAGAAACAGAGAAAGAATAGTTAAATTATATATTTGGAGGTAAGTGATGTCTTCCAACAGCAAAAGATTAAAAATTTTTTCAGGCAATGCCAACCCAGAATTGGCTCAGGAAATATGCCAGTACCTTGGCGTTACCATGGGTTCCTCCCAAGTAACACACTTTAGTGACGGAGAGATCCGGGTTAAGGTGGACGAAAGTGTACGGGGTTCCGATGCATTTATTATTCAACCGACCTCTACACCGGTGAATGAAAATTTAATGGAATTGCTGATCATGGCCGATGCCCTGAGACGGGCCTCTGCCCGTCGTATTACAGCAGTAATTCCTTACTATGGTTATGCACGGCAGGATCGTAAAACCCGGGCCCGGGATCCTATTACCGCAAAGCTGGTTGCCAACATAATATCCGCCAGTGGTTGCCGCAGGGTCATCACCATGGATCTCCATGCCGGTCAAATTCAGGGATTTTTTGACATCCCTGTGGATCACCTGCCTGCGGTGCCGATCCTAGCGGAATACTTCCAACAAACCTTAAACAAAGAAAATGTAGTGGTTGTTTCACCAGATATTGGAGGGGTTACTCGGGCAAGGGATCTAGCAGAGCGGATTGGGTCTCCTTTAGCCATTATCGACAAGCGTCGCCCGGAACCCAATGTTGCTGAAGTTACCAATGTAATTGGTAATATTAAGGGAAAAACTGTTATTATGATTGACGATATTATTGATACTGCAGGAACCATCACCAAAGGCGCTGCGGCCCTCATGGATCGAGGGGCTAAGGAAATTTACGTTTGTTGTACCCATGCAGTACTTTCTGGTCCTGCCATCCAGCGTTTAGAGGAATCAGTGATTAAAGAAGTGATCATTACCAATACCATTCCGCTGCCCGCTGAAAAAATGATTGATAAAATTAAGGTATTATCCGTAGCACCCTTGCTGGGTGAAGCAATTATTCGTATCCATGAAGATCTCTCCGTAAGCAAGCTATTTTCCTAAAAATCAAAAATGCGACAGAGAGGAGAAGCGTTCTCATGTCGCATTTTTTTAATTTTTGAACTGCTATGCAGCAGTTAGCCATGGCAGGGCCAGTTTTCATATAGGCCAATGCGACTTTCCCCTGCGGACTCATCTGGGTAGTCAGACCAGCCGCTTACCCCTGTTTGCAGTATGTCTGGACGGGATTCTTCCTGGTAATCCATAAGCCATTCACCCCCGTTATAACATATTTTTAGATCAATGGATTGTAGTTATACAAGGCTACCCAAGAATTTATTATGAAAAAGCCACAAAAAATAAATTGACAACGAAGGTTCCCGTTGCTAAACTTACATTAACCAAAAAACAGATTTATATAATTTAATAAGTGCTCTTATCCTGAGAGGTGGAGGGACTGGCCCTATGAAACCCAGCAACCATTCGGTTAAGCCCGGACTGGTGCTAATTCCTGCAGAAGATATTCTTCTGGCAGATAAGAGGTAAGCTAAAACCGTGTAACGGCAAAGCCTCTTCTGTTGAGAAGAGGCTTTGTTTTTTATGTATATCCGAAAGTCACAGCTTTTGATATGCATAAAGCTAAGTTTTTCTAAGTGGAGGAGAGAGCACAGAAGGAGGATTTGCGATGTCAGTTGAGAGAACCTATGCGGAAATTAATGCCCGCATTAAGGCCGGCAAAGCAGTGGTATTAACTGCAGAGGAAGTAATTGGCAAGGTAAAGGAGCAGGGGCTTACCAAAACCGCTGCGGAGGTAGATGTGGTTACCACAGGGACCTTTGGGCCCATGTGCTCTTCGGGTGCCTTTCTAAACTTTGGACACTCTTCTCCTCGGATGAGAATGACAAAGGTATCCCTTAATAATGTACCCGCTTATACCGGGATTGCCGCTGTGGATGCTTATATAGGGGCCACAGAAGTTCCCGAGGATGACCCGGCCAACAGTAATCACCCCGGGGAGTTTCGCTATGGTGGAGGGCATGTTATTGAGGATTTAGTAGCAGGTAAAACAGTAAAATTGAAGGCCCTTTCCTATGGTACCGATTGTTATCCCCGACGGGAAATAGAAACAAACATTACCCTAAATGATTTAAATGAGGCCACTTTATTTAATCCCCGTAATGCATACCAAAACTATAACTGCGCTGTTAATGCCAGCGATCGAGTCATTCATACCTATATGGGGACCTTAAAGCCCAGGTTTGGCAATGCAAACTATTCTACCTCTGGGCAGTTAAGTCCACTAATGAAGGATCCTAACTTTGCCACCATTGGCATAGGAACACGGATTTTCCTGGGTGGGGGAATTGGTTATGTGGTTTGGAATGGAACCCAGCATTTCCCAGGTTGGTTAAAGGACCAAGAAGGCAATGTTGTTGGTTCAGCAGGTGGCACCCTTTCCGTTTTGGGTGACCTTAAGCAGATGAAACCCCAGTGGTTAAGGGGCACTCGTTTCCAGGGCTATGGGGCCACCCTAACCGTTGGCTTAGGTGTACCGATTCCAATACTGAATGAAGAGATATTAAGGTTTGCGGCACTGTCCGATGAGGAATTGCACGCTCCTGTGGTGGACTACAGTGATGCTTATCCCAATCGAGTTGGAGGTAATCTGGGCGTAGTCAGTTATGCTCAACTGAAATCCGGGAAAATTATTTTGGATGGAAAGGAAATTCCCACAGCACCCCTATCCAGTTATCCTAAGGCTCGGGAAATTGCTGGACAATTAAAGAATTGGATAGAAAAGGGAGACTTCTTGTTAGGTGAACCCGTACAGCTACTGCCAGGACCCATGGCAGGACTCACCGGAAAGCCCCTAGAGATTAAATAACGGAAAGGAGTGTTCGGGTATGGCGCCTCATAAAATCGTATTACGTTTTACATCATCCACTTCAGATCAACCCATTATTTATCATTTAGTGAAGGATTATGATTTGGTAGTCAATATTCTTAAAGCACAGATCAACCCTCATTTGGAAGGGACATTGGTTTTAGACCTGCGGGGAGAAAAATATGAAGAGGGTATTGAGTATCTTCGAAACCAGGGTATTTCGGTACACCCCCTGACCCAGGAAGTCGTTCGGAATAATGACCGTTGCACAAGTTGTGGGGCCTGCACCGGGCACTGCCCGGCAGGAGCGCTAGCTATGGAACGGCCTTCCATGGAAGTGCAGTTCGATAGTGATAAGTGTGTGGTTTGCCTACAGTGCTTAAAGGTTTGCCCGGTTGGGGCCATGGAGGTACGAATTTAAATGGATTATACCCAGCGCACCTATCGTGCTTTGCACCATCAAGGGGATCTTATCCATTTTCAAGTCAGTGTGGAGGAAACAGATCTGGATATTGGTGTGCGACGTAAGTGTTTTACACCTGAGATGGTAAGTTGGGTGGAAGATTCAATAAAGGAACAGAGGTCACTTTTGGAGGAATACATTCAGAAGGACCCTGTCTTTAAAACCACGCTGGAACCCTGTGGGATCTTACCAGGAGCACCGGATATAGTGGTTAATATGGCGGAGGCTGCTAAGTTGGCGGGTGTGGGTCCAATGGCCGCCGTGGCAGGTGCATTTTCCCAAGTAATAGGAAAGGCATTGAGTCGGCGTTCGCGGGATGTAATTGTGGAAAATGGGGGCGATATATTTATTAAAGGTTCCCGGCCACGAAGGGTGGGTATTTTTGCCGGGACGTCTCCCTTTAGTCATAAAATAGCCATGGAAATTCAACCCTGGCAAACTCCGGTGGGTATTTGTACTTCGTCGGGCACGGTGGGTCATTCCCTAAGCTTTGGAAATTCTGATGCGGTTATTGTGTTAGCTCCCTCTGTTCCCCTGGCTGATGCGGTGGCCACGGCTGGGGGAAATCTTGTGCAAAGTGAAATGGATGTTCAAAGGGCGGTGGATTTTGCTGCCAGTGTTAAGGGGGTAATTGGTGCAGTGGCCATTAAGGGGGAAAAGCTGGCGGCCTGGGGGCAAATCAAGTTGGTACCCATGGGCTAGGCTATAGAATAGCAAAGGTTTCCTAAAAACAATATTTAGAGATGCGAACATTTTGTTGTATAATGGGGGAAAACCTTATGCAATTTTCAGCCTATAGTATGAAGGTCCAATAATGGTTAATTATAATGCAATAAAATTGCAATAATTCTGTCATGGTAAATCTCCCCCTGTATGATTACAATGGGTTTAGATAGATCTAAAGGGGGAAATAAAATGCATTTAACCATGAATGATGTCTTAGATGTAGCGATTAAATCTGAAGAAAGTAGTTACCATTTTTACAAGGACATGGCAGTTAAAGCCCAGAACTCAGAGACCAAAAAAGTGTTAGAAAAATTAGCCCAGGATGAGAAGGACCATCTGGAGTATCTACTGTGGTTAAAGTCCGGCGAACCCATTAATGACGAAGTTTATTTTGATGGGTTTGAGGAAGCCGGGGAACTAAAACCAGAGATGACACCGAAGGAAGTTCTTACTATTGCCATACAACGGGAAGATGCTGCTGCGAAAATGTACAGCCAAATGGCAGATATCTTTAAAGGGCAACCAGAAAAGAAATTTATCTTTGAGAGGATGGCCAGGGAAGAAGGCCACCACGGCCAAGCAGTGACCCAGATGATGGACCAGTTTTAAAAAGATAATAAAAAGGGCAGGTTTTCCCGGGGAAGGAAACCGGCCCTTTTTATTATTGCAAGAGATATTTAGCAATGCCTAAGGCATAGTCTATATCCTCTTTAGAAACATTTATATGAGTAACCATGCGGATGGTGGAGGGACCAAAGGTGGAACATTTAATCCCTTTATTATTTAGTGCCATGGTTAAATCTGCTGCAGAGCGCGGCTGATTTACATTTACAACGATGATATTGGTTTGTACTTTAGCCAAATCAACACCTAGTCCCGGTAATTTAGCCAGACCTTCGGCCAACCGCCGGGCGTTGGCATGATCTTCTGCAAGCCTGTCCACATTCTGCAAAGCAACTAAACCAGCGGCAGCCAGAATACCGGCTTGACGCATGCCGCCCCCCAGAGCCTTGCGATATTTTCTTGCTCGTTCGATAAACTGCCGTGTACCAACCAGCAAAGAACCCACTGGTGCAGCCAAGCCCTTTGAAAGACAGAACATGAGGGAATCACAATGCTGACTAAAAGTCCGAACATCTACCCCGAGGGATACGGCTGCATTAAAAATACGGGCACCGTCCACGTGGACCTTTAGGTTATGTTCCTGGGCAATTGAGTAAATCCTCCCCATGGTGTGTGGAGAGAGGATGGTGCCGCCACCACGATTAAAGGTATTTTCTAAACAAATTAATGACGTATGAGGAAAATGGAGATCTTCTCCCCGCAAGGAACCCTTTAAAATTTCCGGGCCATGGTCTGTTAATAAATCACTGACCGGTCTTAATTGCACCCCGGCCAGCATGGCAGGACCGCCCACTTCGTAGTAATAAATATGGGCTTCGCTGTCCAGAAGGACCTCTTCACCCCGGGCAGTATGGGTTAAAACTGCTATTTGGTTACCCATGGTTCCAGAAGGAACAAAAAGAGCTGCTTCTTTTCCAAGCAAAGAAGCGGCAGTTTCTTCCAACTGGTTTACCGTAGGGTCTTCTTTGTATACATCGTCACCAACCACCGCGGTAGCCATGGCCTTTCTCATTTCGTCAGTGGGCAAAGTGATGGTGTCACTGCGTAAATCTACCACTCGAATGGTAATCATCTCCTTAGGCAGTATATAAAAATAGTTCTTAAACTTATTATACTATAGATTGAATTATTTTCTGCCAGGGAGGGATCTTTTAGTAACTTTCCATATCTAAGTTAAAAATTCCTTATAAAGGACGGAAAGTTCAGTATTAACTTGCTATTGTGAATAAGGGAAAGGATAGTGCAAAAAATCACAAAATAGGATATAGTACTGGTAAGACAAGAAAAAAGGGGGAATTAAGCATGATGTTTACTCAAAGAACGCCGAGTACCTACCCGATGACCAAGGATGTTATGGCTAGAAGGATGGAAAACCCGAATTACATGCTGGAGAGAATTAATGAAGTTAAAAAATCACCTAAACAGAAGCCAGTTCTAGAAATTATTCTGGAAAAATACCCATTTAAATAGGTGGTATAGTGAAGATGATCACAAATGTTGTTGTTATGAAAGGTGACTGAGTTTCGGTTTTTCACCGAACATCAGGCACCTTTTCTCTGTTTTTTACTCTAGCTAGATTCTTTTTTCCGGGTTTTCCTTATCAGGGTGGACAGGTGATTCGGGAACTTCTGAAAAGATTTCTTGACTTTTAGTGATGTCTACTTTTGATTCATCCAACACTGATTCTGTTTCCTCTTCACGGGGCAATGCTCCGGGTGGTAAATCATGGATTTGAACAGAATCTTGAAGCTGTTCCAAACGGGTAAGTAACTCTTCCTCCTGACGGGGCAGGGCACCCGGCGGCAGTTCTTCAACAAGTACTTCATCCTGGACTGGTTCTTCCCGAGTGAGGGCTACACCCTCTTGCTTCAAGGCACCGGGTGGTAAATCTTGGACTTTAACTTCGTCTTCTACGGTTTCTTCATTTACTTTTCTTTTCACCTTATCCCGAATGCTTTCTCCCAGATCCTTTGTTTTAGTTTCTATATCCTCCACAGTTTTACTGCTTAATTCTTTGGTTATGGTACCGATCTCCTTGGTTTTTTGTACCGTAGTTTCCCAAATTTGATTTGTACTTTCTTTTAATTGCTTAACAGTTTCCTGCAACCCTCCATCAATTTTAACTAGGTTATCCATAGCATCGGAGGATGTTACCACCAGTTCTTTGCCAATGGTCTTAACAAAGGTAATTTCCAGGAAGGACCTGCCCTTTAATAAGCTATTTAAGAAATTGCCGCTAATCTCCAACCCAACCAGTTGCCCCGAAACTTCGTCAACAAAGAAATCAACTACTTCGCCTAGCTGGGAACCATTTTCTACAATTACTTTACAACCAATGATATGAACTTTATCTTTGTAAAGTTTCAAAATATCCGGTAGGCTGGTACCCTTTTCAACAACCGCTCCCTGATCAATGGTGATGGCGTCAGTCCCTACACTGCGCACTTTATTATAGGGGACAAATTTTTGGCCATTAAACCAACCTTTTTGGTCTATTAGCAGGGCGGCTACATTTTGCTGAACTGGATCCACCACTAACCCCTTGACTGTTCCCATTTGCTGGCCTTCGGCAAGACTAATGACAGGTATGCCGATAAATTTTTTGCTCTTGCGCATACTAAGGCCCCCCTTTTTTACATACAAATTCTTTATCATCATCTTTATGCCATTCCATTGTTTGATATGACCAATAATAGGCAATAATAGAAACAGTGAGAAGAATTTCTTCTATAAGCTTAGGAGGTAAGTTTTATGGCAGATACAGCTTTAAATGCTAATTTAAGGAAAACGGCTACAAAATCCATTGTAAAAGAAATTAGAAATAACGGGGGTATTCCAGGGGTGGTTTATGGTAAACATGTGGGTTCCATGGCTATTTCTGTGGATGCTAAAGATTTAAAGAATATTTTAGGTTCTGTAACAGGGCGGAACACACTGATTAATATGAACATAAATGGTAGCAAACAGACCGTCATGGTTAAGAGTCTACAAATGGATCCCATGCATCAAAATATACGACATGTGGATTTTCAACAGGTATCGGAAAATACGAAAATACGGACTGTTATTCCTGTTCAATTAGTAGGGACCCCAAAGGGCGTAGCAATGGGAGGCGTTATTCAACATGACCTGCGCAGTGCAGAAATAGAGTGCCTTCCCAATCGAATTCCGGAGGCTATTCAAGTGGATATCAGTGGGCTTGAGATTGGTGATACCCTATCTGTAAGTGATTTAAATTTACCGCCAGGTGTTAAGATTTTAGATCACCCCCATACGACTGTTGTTGGCTTAGCAACCATTAAGGCGCCTGAACCAGCAGGTCAGCCAGAGGTACCGCCAGAACCTGCGGAGGAAGCTAAGGCAAAAACCATTGAAAAAGAGTAACACAGTAACTATTGCTTTCAAACCTTTGCCTGGGGTAAAATACCTTCGGTAAAGGAGGAATTTGTTGATGAAGTTGATTGTGGGCCTGGGGAACCCTGGTACGGAGTATGCAAAAACCAGGCATAATATAGGGTTTATGGTTATTGATCGATTGGCAGATGAATCTAGGGTAAGTACAGAAAAGAATCAGCACAAAGCCCAGATCTGTCAGATTACTATTGGGTCGGAAAAAGTTATTTTGGCAAAACCACAAACCTATATGAATTTAAGTGGGCAGTCCGTTGTGGCTTTAATGAATTGGTACAAACTATCTCCGGATGAATTGTTTGTTATTACCGATGATATGGATTTACCGCCTGGAGTGTTGCGCATTCGTAAGAACGGCAGTGCCGGAGGACAAAGGGGACTAAAAAACATTATTGAACTTTTAGGAACCCAGCAATTTCCTCGCATGAGGGTTGGTATTGGTCGACCGGAACATGGTGCTGTGGATCATGTGTTGGGCAAGATCAGTGAGGCGGAGGCAGAATTAATTAACCCGGCCATTCAGACCGCTGTGGAAGCTGTGAAAGTTTGGGTTTTAGAAGGAACCCAGGCCGCCATGAATAAATTTAATCAAAAAAATAAAAAGAAAAAGGAAAAAGAACAACCAGAAGCAGCAACGGACCAACTATTAGAGAATAAATAAAAGTAATAAATATAACAATGCTGTCGACTACGGAAATAAAAATTCCTGCTTTGTGGTCGAAGGGGGGAAAAGCAACAGAGAGGTTTACCATGATCAATAGCGACCCTTCCACCATTTACACAGTTGCCCTGGCAGCCACAATGCTGGCTGCCGGCACATCCTGGGTAGCCAATGGCTGGGGAAGGAACTTTTTTGGTAATCGTGGGGTTACCTATTTTACACCGCTGGTGGAAGAAATGTCTAAGACCCTGTGGGCTGTTGTACTGAATACTCCTCTTGTTTGGACCCATCTGGGCTTTGGTCTCATTGAAGCTCTGGTTGAGATTAAGAGACGGAGCGTAAAGGGAATCTTAGCAGGATGTACGTCCTTAATTGTCCATGGTATGTTGGGGTTACTGACCGTTAAAATTTATACCACAAGCAATTTGTTGTTTGCATTGCTTAGTTCTTATCTGGCACATGCCAGTTGGAACGGGGCTGTTAATTATTATAGTAAACGCACTGATGTAACTTGACGAGGAGAATCTAAGCAGTATATAATTGGCCAACGTAAAGAAAACAGAGAATCATTTGCCTGGTGGATAGGGGGAGCAATACCTCCCTCAACTCCATCCAGGCTGAAACTATTTGCTCTACTTTCATTAGTTATCTGGACATACAATACATTAGACCAATTCAAAGGTTACCCGTAAGTAAAACATCAAAGGCCCTCGGGGCCATAGTCAGGAGAAGAAATGAAAGGATTATTACGGCCACTAGAATCCACAACTGAATATCAACACTTGCTTCAAGGATTAGAAAAGGGCTTTAGGCAACAAATGGTCTTTGGTCTATCTGGTTCCCAGCGGAGCTATTTATTTGCAGGGCTGGCCCATGGCTGGCAATCTGTTCTTATTGTGACGCCGGGAGAGACCGAAGCGGGCACCCTGGCGGATGATTTAGCCACCCTATTACCAGAGGTTTCTGTGCAGCCCTTCCCGGTATGGCAACTTTTGCCTTATCAAGTATTGGCCCATAGTAATGAAGTTCTTGCCCAACGACTACGGGTGTTGGAGAAACTTTCCACAGGGAAACCCACGGTGGTGGTTACTTCTGTGGATGCTCTCCTGAGAAGATTAACTCCACCAGAGGTTTTTCGTTGTGCGAAGGTAAAACTGTCTCTGGGACAACAGGTAGACCTGGAAAAATTGCGGTTTGAGCTGGTTGAATTAGGCTACACAAGGGTAGACCTGGTGGAGGGAAGAGGACAATTTTCCAGCCGAGGTGGAATTTTAGACATTTACCCCATGTCGGAAGCCTTGCCTGTACGGATTGAATTTTTTGATGACGAAGTGGACTCCATTCGTCACTTCGAGGTTGATAATCAACGTAGTTTAGATAAATTAAAGGAGATCAACATTTCTCCTTGCAGAGAGTTGGTAGTAACGCCCGCAGGGTGGCAGCGGTGTGAAGAAAATTATAGTTTAGAGTTTAAAAATCAACTTAAGAAATTACAGCGTTCCGGTTCGGTGGATGCAGTGCATCAGCTCTCTTCCCAGGGGGCCATGTTGTTGGAACAAATTCGGCGTAGAGTACCCTTTGATGGGATGGAACAACTTTTGTATTACTTCTATCCGGAACCGATTACGCTTTTAGATTATTTCACTGCAGCCCCTCTGTTGTTGGTAGATGACCCCATACGTTTTAAAGAAGTGGCAGAAACCATTCTAAAAGAGAGAAACGAAACATATACGGATTTGTTAGGCAAGGGTAAGGTTTTGCCCGGTTATTTTAGCAGTTATCTGGAGTGGCGGCAACTGTTGGCCTCCATAGAACGCCAGCAGACCATTTTCTGTTCCTTTTTGCCCAGAAACCCGCAATACCTGAGACCACAAAACGTTGTGAATTTTCCAGCCAAGGCTATGCACAGCTTCTTGGGACATGCTGAGGTTTTGGCTGATGAAATTCGACATTGGCGCCGCAGGGGCTATGCCATTACACTACTGGTTTCTTCTGAAGAAAGGGCAGCCAATTTACTAAAAACACTAAAGGATAGCAAAATAGATGCTTTCCGGGTTAAACAGTTGGATCAGGAAGTGCGAGAAGGAAATGTCGTTATAACTGTGGGTCAAATGGCCAATGGTTTTGAACTAATTTCTGCCCGTCTCGTGGTTATTACAGATGCAGAAATATTTGGCCAGCGGAAGAAAGCCCGGAAACAAAGATCGCGTCCTGATGCTAAGATGGAACCCCTGGCAGATTTGAAGGCGGGGGATTATGTTGTTCACGTAAACCATGGTATTGGGCGTTACCTGGGGGTTATTACCCTTGATATTGGAGCGTTGCAAAAGGATTACCTGCAGCTTCAATACGCTGGTGAAGATAAACTCTATGTGCCAACAGATCAAGTGGGTATGCTGCAGAAATACCTTGGGGCCGAATCCGATCACCCCAAACTATCCCGTCTGGGAGGCACTGAATGGTCCAAGGCCAAGGCAAAGGTCCGGGAAGCGGTAAAAGATATGGCCGATGAACTCCTGGCTCTCTACGCTTCCCGCCAGACTGTCAGAGGTCATGCTTTTTCCAAAGATATGCCCTGGCAGGCAGAGTTTGAGGCGTTGTTTCCCTATGAAGAAACACCGGACCAACTACGGGCCATTGGTGAAGTAAAACAGGACATGGAAAAAGTAAGACCCATGGATCGTCTTCTCTGTGGGGACGTAGGATACGGAAAAACGGAGGTAGCCCTAAGGGCAGCCTTTAAGGCAGTGATGGATAACAAACAGGTGGCAGTACTGGTTCCCACCACCATTTTAGCCCAGCAGCACTACAACACCTTTCGGGAACGCTTTGCCAATTACCCCATTCGCATAGAAATGTTATCCCGTTTCCGTACAGCTAAAGAACAGCGTCAGGTATTGGCGGGGCTTGCCACCGGTGAGGTGGATATTGTTGTGGGTACCCATCGATTGGTACAAAATGATATTGTATTTAAGGACCTGGGCCTCCTGGTTGTAGACGAAGAACAACGTTTTGGAGTAAGCCATAAGGAACGGCTGAAACAAATTCGCAAAAATGTTGATGTTTTAACCCTTTCTGCCACACCCATTCCCCGCACCTTGCATATGTCTTTGGTGGGGGTGCGGGACACTAGCCTTTTGGAGACACCACCTGAGGAACGTTTCCCGGTCCAGACTTATGTTTTAGAAGAAGACCCTGTGTTAATTCGGGAGGCTATAAAAAGGGAACTTAACCGGGGAGGCCAAGTTTATTTTGTTCACAATCGGGTCATGGACCTGGATCGACTGGCTGGGTGGTTGCAAAACCTGGTGCCCGAAGCCCGGATTGGTATGGCTCACGGTCAAATGAAGGAAGATGAACTGGAACAAATTATGATCGAGTTTATGGATGGAGAATATGATGTTTTGGTTTGTACCACCATTGTTGAGACTGGCCTGGATATATCCAATGTAAATACTCTCATTGTTAAGGATGCTGATCATTTTGGGCTTTCACAGCTATATCAACTAAGGGGGAGGGTTGGCAGAACCAACCGCTTGGCCTATGCCTATTTCCTCTTTAGAAGGGATAAGGTACTGACGGAGATTAGTGAACGAAGGTTATCTGCCATTCGAGAATTTACTGAATTTGGCTCTGGTTATAAGATTGCCATGCGAGATCTGGAGATTCGTGGGGCAGGGAACATTTTAGGGGCACAACAGCACGGGCATATTGCGGAAGTGGGTTTTGATTTGTATTGCCGTCTGCTGGAAGAGGCTGTGCAGGAGGCCCGGGGGGAAAAGGTTGAAGAGGTGGTTGAAACCTCGGTGGAAATACCGGTGGAGGCCTACGTGCCGGATACCTATGTGCCGGATGGTAACCAAAAGGTCGAACTTTACCGTCGTTTAGCAGCCATGAGGGATTTAGTGGAGATATCCGACCTAGAGGAAGAACTGGTGGACCGTTACGGCGACTTACCCGAAAGTGTTCGTTGCCTGTTACAGGTAACCAAGCTGAAAATCATGGGTCGTGGACTGAAGGTTAAAAGTATTAGCCGCAGCCAGGGGAGTTTTCGGATACTGTTTGTACCAGAGGCCCCTTTAGATGGTGAGAAACTGGTGAGTATCAGTGAGAAATACAAGAACAATGTAAAGTTTCATACCTCCTCCGAAGGTTTTGAGATAAAGCTGATAACTAAGGATAAGGGTGATGTTTCCCTTAGAAAATTAGAACAGTTGGAGAGTTTTATGGGCCGGCTGAAATAACTTGCCGGCCTATCTTGATCGTTGTATAATGGCCATATTATGTAAAAGGGGGATTTGTGCAGTGAAAAATAAATTTCTACAAGGTTGTATACCGATTTTTCTTAGCCTGTTACTCTTGCTCACAGGCTGTGCCAATAATAAGGCCAACGTGGTGGCAACCGTTAATGGGAAGGACATTACCCGACAACAATTGGACAAACAAACAAACCAAATGGTTGAGAGATATAAGCAGCAGGGTTTTGATTTGACCACTAAAGAGAACAAAGCCATGAAGGAGCAACTAGAGCAAAGTATTTTAGATGATATGATTACCAAAGAACTGCTGTTACAAGAGGCTGAAAAGCAAAAGTTAATCCCGGCCAAGGAAGCTATTGATAAAAATATGGCAGAGATTAAAAAGGGTTTTCCCAACGAAGAGGAATATAAGAAGGCATTGGAAGAAAGTAAAGTAACCGAGGCTGAATTGAGAGAACAGCTGATTTTAGATGAATCCTCCAGGAAGCTTTACGAGAAAGTTACAGCGGATGTTAAGAAGCCCACTGATGAGGAAATTACCAAGTTCTATAATGAGAATAAGGGCAGGGAGCCCATTGGCACACCGGAACGTCTAGAGGTAAAGCACATGCTGTTTGCCATTAACAGTGACCAACCGGGTGTTCCTAAACGTGGTGAAAAGGAAGCCCTAGAAGCTGCTAAGTTGGCTCTGGCTGAGGTAACACAAAAGGGACGGGACTTTGGGGTGGTGGCCCGGGAAAAATCCGATGACCTGGGGACCCGTGAAAATGGTGGTAGCTACACCATTGATAGGGGTGCCAATACTACTGATCCAGCCTTTGAAAAAGCCGCAGAGAACCTGAAGCCCGGAGAGATTACCAAAGAGCCTGTAAAAAGTGCCTACGGCTTTCATATTATTAAATTAGAGAAAGTAACCCCTGCTTCTACAAAAGCCCTCACGGAAGTTAAGGATAGCATAGCAGCTCAATTGGAGGGTGAAGCAAAACAAGCCAAATTCACCCAATTTATTGATAATTTAAGAAAAAATGCTAAAATTAATAACAAGTTAGCCCCAAAAACAGAGGATTCGTCAAAAAAATAGCTAAAAAACGAAAAGACGAAAATAAACTTCTAACAATGGAAAATTATGAATAACACCTTCCCTCCCGTTATATACTATCAATGAAAGTTAATCCGCGTAGATTATGCAGAAAAAGGAGGGAAGGAATCATATATGAAAGCAACGGGTATTGTTCGTCGTATTGACGATTTAGGACGAGTGGTTATACCAAAAGAAATTAGAAGAACCCTAAGGATTCGTGAAGGTGACCCCCTTGAAATTTTTGTCGATCGGGAAGGTGAAGTAATCCTCAAAAAATATTCACCCATCGGAGAATTAGGTGATTTCGCAAAAGAGTACGCAGATTCGTTATATGAAGCCCTCGGCCATATTGCCTGTATTGCAGACCGAGATACTATCATTGCCGTGGCTGGGGCTCCGAAAAAAGAATTTATTAATAAGCCCATTGGTCCCAATGTAGAAAAAGTAATGGAAGATCGCAAAGCGGTGGTTATTAATACCCCGGGTAACGATCCACATTGTAAAGAATGCGGCATCACTGAGGACGGCGAGTGTAAATACTCTTCGGAAGTTATTGCACCGATTATCTCTGAAGGTGATCCAATTGGAGCGGTTATCCTAGCCTCCAAAGATCCCGATGTTAAAATGGGAGAAATGGAACTTAAATTGGCTGAAACTGCTGCTGGTTTTCTTGCTAAACAAATGGAACAATAAAGAGAACACGGGCCGATAAGGCCCTTTTTTCTTTTTGCTTGGGAAAGTAAAAAATTTTCTTGCATACGTAAGGGCAACCAAAGCTTACGCTATTGCCTAAAGGGTTTAGTTCCGATAGGGTATGGTATAAGCCAAGTTTTCTTTAGTCATAAAATTGGCTTTTGTAACTGGATGGCTGTGGAATGGGGCTATGAAGATCATTTAGGAGAAAGGTAGGTGTAATGGATAAATGGACAAGTTAATTACAGTTGTTGGTCTTGGCCCGGGCGACCCTGGGATGCTTCCCTTACAGGTATGGGAACTTCTTAATGGTGGCTTACCTGTTTATTTGCGGACAGAGGTTCACCCTACCGTTGACTGGTTAAAACAGAAAGGAGTAAAATTCTCCAGCATGGATCACCATTATGATCATGCAACAACCTTTGAAGAAGTTTACTCCAACATTGCCCAGGAGATATTGGAGGTAGCTGAACAGACTCCAGTGGTTTACGGGGTACCGGGGCATCCTATGGTTGCGGAGGACTCTGTGCGGAGGGTGCTGGAGTTGGCGGCAGCCAGGGGCATCCCTACACGTGTAATTCCCGCTATGAGCTTTATAGATGCGTTGTCAGCAACCCTTGGCATTGATCCCTGTAAAGGTCTACATATTGTTGATGCCCTTAGGCTGGACGTACAGCAACCGGATCCCTTAGTGGGTACCATTGTCACCCAGATCTATGATCGAATGACTGCTGGAGAAACAAAGCTAAGCATCATGGATCATTATCCCGATGAACATATGATCACTGTTGTACGAGCAGCGGGAGTACCCAAGGAAGAAAGGGTTCAGCGAATACCTTTATACGAATTAGACCGACTGGACTGGATCGATCACTTAACCAGTTTGTATATCGAACCTTTAACTAAAGGTTCCGAGCATCAGAAGTTTAACCAGCCGGAAATACAAAACACAGAGGGTTCTTTCCCCCTGGATCCGCTGATAGAGGTCATGGTTACCCTGCGGGAAGAAAATGGTTGCCCCTGGGACCGAGAGCAAACCCATAAAAGTCTTAAACCCTATTTAATTGAGGAAACCTATGAGGTTCTTGAGGCCTTGGAACAAGGGCAAATGTATAAAATTTGTGAAGAATTGGGAGACTTATTATTACAAATCGTTTTTCATGCACAAATTGCTAGCGAAAATAAACAATTTAACATGAATGATGTAGTCCAGTCCATTACGGAGAAAATGATAAGAAGACATCCTCATGTTTTTGGATCCACCCGTGTAGAAGACAGTCAGGAAGTATTGGTGAACTGGGACAAAATAAAGACCCAGGAGCAGGGGGCGCAAGCCAATGAACAGCCTTATTTATCAGGAGTCCCGAGGGCCTTACCGGCCTTGTTACGTGCCCAGAAAGTACAATCAAAGGCAGCTCGAATTGGCTTTGACTGGCCAGATTATACTGGTGCAGTGGATAAAGTTAAAGAAGAGTTACAAGAAGTACTTCAGGAAATAGGGACAGGTTGTACAGAGGCCTTGTCAGAAGAAGTGGGAGATTTACTTTTTGCGGTGGTAAACCTAGCGAGGCTGCTCAAGATTGAGGCTGAGGATGCTCTCTCCTTAACAACAAACAAGTTTATACAAAGGTTCTACTATATTGAGCAAAAAGCATCTGATGCAGGTAAAAAGTTAACAGAGTTAACCCTAGAGCAAATGGATTTATGGTGGGAAGAAGCCAAAATATTGAAAAAACAAGAAAAATAGGAGGAAATATTTGCTTCTAGGAAGGAAAAGCTAATAAAATAGCGAAATAGCAAAAAATAGTTTATTCTGAGTTCAAGGAGGGTCCTTATTTGAACAAGGCCGAGCTGATTTCTGCAGTAGCAGAAAAAACCGAATTGAGTAAGAAAGACGCCGAAAAGGCAGTTTCTGCTGTCCTTGGTAGCATTGAAGAAGCTTTAGCAAAGGGTGATAAGATTCAACTGGTGGGTTTTGGTACCTTTGAATCCAAACCTCGCAAAGCCCGTGAAGGCCGCAACCCACAAACCGGGGATACCATTCAAATCCCTGCCACCAGAGTGCCTGTATTCAAAGCAGGTAAAGTGTTAAAGGATGCTGTGGCAAATCTCCCTGTAGAATAATTTCGGGGGTTCTAAATTGAGATTAGACAAATTCCTCAAAGTCTCTAGGGTTATTAAACGCCGTACTTTAGCCAAAGAAGTGTGTGATGGTGGTCATGTGCAGGTGAATAATCGTGCGGCTAAAGCGGGGCTTGAGGTTAAGCCAGGAGATAAGGTTGAGATTAATTTTGGCTCGAGAAAGCTGTCATTTAAGATTTTAGAAGTAAAGGAAACAGTTCCTGTAAAAGAGGCAGCAAGCCTTTACGAAATTATTGAGTAATTTATAAATACTGGGGTACTTTGGGAAACCAAAGTACCTCTGTTATTTTTAGTACATTAAACAGTATTAAATCTTCTAACATATTTTTATTTTCAGGTGTAGAGAATATAGCAAACAGAGAAAATGGAGGGAGTTCAACTTGAGAAAACAAAGTTTGCTAATCTTCACCTTAATTTTGTTGGTAACAATGTTTGCCGGAGGGTGCAAGCAAGCGGCCAAAAAACCTCAGGCACCGACGCCGGAACGGTTCAAAGAAGAGCCAACAATAAGCCTATATAACAATGAAACCGGTCAAAAGCAGCAAATAAAACTAGAGAAATATGTAACCGGTGTTGTGGCAGCCGAAATGGACCCCCAATGGCCCGTGGATGCTTTGGCAGCCCAGGCGATCTTGGCTCGTACATTTACCATGGAAAACATTAAATCCAGTCGGGTAAAGGGTCTCCATGGAACGGATGTATCGACCAGTGTTGAGGAATCCCAGGCCTATGATCCATCTCGAATTAATGAAAATGTTAGGCAGGCTGTGGCGAAAACCAGAGGGCAGGTTATTACCTATCAAGGAAACTATATTAAGGCCTGGTTCTCTGCCAGCAATGGTGGTAAAACTGCCAGTGCTGCCGAAGGGTTAGCCTATCACAAAACCCCTACTCCGTATATTAAGGCCAATATAAATGACCCAATGTCCGTTCAAAATACTTTGCCGGATATAAAACAATGGACTGCCACCATTCCAGGCTATAAAGTGCGCGAAGCAGTAAAAAGTGTATCTGGTACCGATCCTGGCCCCCTAACATCGGCCAGCATTGCGGAGAAAGGTTCTTCGGGTAGGGCGATAAAGATAAAAATTAATCAGACTATCATAGGAGGCCCTGCATTCCGTCTGGCTGTGGGAAGCACAGAAGTCCGATCGATGTTCTTAACCAACGTAGCTGTCCAAAATGGTAGTCTTGTGCTAACCGGTAAAGGCTATGGTCACGGAGTTGGAATGTCCCAATGGGGTGCTAAGAATATGGCTGAACAGGGGACTTCACCGCAAGATATTATAAAGTTTTATTTTAAGGATATAAAAATTAACAAGCTATACGATTAAAAAACTCTCAAACAACCTGCTGGCAACAGGTTGTTTTTCTTTTCTAAATTGAGAAAAAGCTGGTACACCTGTCTGCTCTTGTCATACCCCTGGGACGACAAGCATATATTTTTATCGTGGATATTACCGTGGTCGAAGTCCGCTGTGAACGGAGGGGTACTGTGGAAGAATACGAAAAACATATTTTAAGTATTGAGGGACGTAAGAAATTAAAGCTAGCAGGAGTACAGCACGTAGGTAGTTTTGATGAACAGGAGATAACCTTGGATACCAATATGGGGGTTCTGCAATTAAAAGGGGAGGGAATGCATATCACCCATCTTAACTTGGATGAGGGTAGCTTGGTAGTGGAGGGTTATATCAATGGCTTAGAATACATCGAAGGGAAATCCACCAAAGCTAATAAGGCCAGGGGAAAAAGTTTTATTAATCGAATACTTAAGTAACACACTAAACGGACAGGTGGTGCAGCAATTGGTTCCCTTGCAGGATCAGTTTTATTATTTTATTTTAACAATTTTAATTGGTATGGTGGCGGGGTTCTGTTATGACCTGTACAAGGTAACCAGGGGTACTTTAAGGCTGCGAAAGATCGGGACCGCTCTGGGGGATATTTTTTTCTGGCTTATCCTTACAGGTGTAGTATTCATATTGCTTTTACTGGGAAACTGGGGCGAAGTTCGCCTCTATGTTTTACTCGGTTTACTCTTGGGAGCGGTGCTTTATTTAAATGTTTTCAGTCATCTAACCACTACAATGATTCACAAGATTTTTAAGACACTTCGCCAGATATGGATAGGAATATTAAAGACACTTTCCTTTCTGTGGAAAATGATCTGCCTGCCCTTTAAAGGACTATATCTGCTGGTGGCCCTTCCCTTGGGGTTTATTGTACACTTAATGGGGAAAACTGTTACGGTCAGTAAAAGAATTATGGCAAAATTATTTGGTGGACCCATGAAGAAGCTCAAAGGAGGTTTTTGGAAACGATTAGTGTCGATATTTCCTGTATTTGAATACAAAAATAAGAAATAACAGGACTATCGTCCTGTTTTCTCGTTTTTTTAAATAATTTCTTTTTGATTTTTCACAAAACAATCTGGTAAAAATTTGGGTTTGTAGTAAAATTGTAATGAAAACGTAGTAAATTTGTACACGCCCTGTGTATATCTTGTGGATAAACTGTGGATTCCGGGTCGGGGGTAAAGTAGCGTGCAGTTGGAGATACGAGGAGCTGAAAAACTTAGTTTCCGGGAACGCCAGGTAGTAGCCCTTAAGGAAATGGGTTATTCTACCGATAAAATTGCAGCCAAGTTAAACCTAAGTCCCAGTTCGGTTGCTACTTTGTTTAATCGTGCTAAATCAAAAGGATATCAGGTAGTTATTGTTATATCCGGAGATAGCCTGGGTTTGTTTGGGCCTGAGGAGGAGGAAATAGATAAATGATTTCCACTGGAAAAGGAAAGGTAACAGAACTTAGACTTCACAGTGACAATCGAGATCCAGAGAAAACGGTCCGGCGGGGAAAAAAGAGCGGTAATTTTATGTTACTTCTTACCGTAGCCTGTGTTTGTTATATGGTTTTCTCACTGTACAATCAGTTTACCCGCATGAATACCATGCAGAGTAGTATGAAAACCTTACAAACTCAGGTGGAAGAATTAAAAAACAGGAATGAAGCATTAAGGACTGAAATTAAACAGATCAAATCTGAAGCCTATATTGAGCAAGCCGCCAGGGAGCAGTTAGGACTTGTCAAACCAGGGGAAACTTTGGTTGTCCCTACACAGCCAAAACAGACAAGTACAGCTTCGGAGCAAAAAAAATCTTCTAAGTCTGAGGAAGCCGGTGCAGAGGCATTTGATATAAAGTATAAAAACATCTATGATTGATTTAAAAGTATTCGTATTGACACCTATAATACTATTACAATATACTTTTATTAAGTAAAAGTTGGTTTGCCAATTAAGGAGGGCACTTGCAAGTAAATGTCTTTGGAACAAGGAAGTATTGTAGAGGGAATTGTTACAGGGATCACCAATTTCGGTGCGTTTGTGGAGTTACCGGGAGGCCAGACCGGGCTAGTGCACATATCTGAGGTTGCCGAAGTCTATGTTAAAGACATTAATGAGTTTTTGAAGGTTAACGACAAAGTAAAAGTAAGGATTATATCGGTGGACCCGAAGGGGAAAATAGGTTTATCCATAAAACAAGCGAATCCCTCAGCTAACAGGGGTAATCGCAAACCAAAATTCCAACCTTCCTTCGAAGATAAGCTGGCCAAGTTTATGAAAGAAAGTGATGAACGGTTATCTGACCTTAAACGGCAGACCGATTCAAAAAGGGGCGGACGAGGCTCCAAGTTTTAAAAGGCAGTCTAATAAGCATTCCCTATATCAGGGAATGCTTATTTGTATGTAAAGACAGGAGGGTAAACCATGCGTCTTGCCAGCATCGATGTCGGAACAAATTCAACACGTTTTTTGCTTGCAGAGGTCAATAAAAATCAATTATCCGTAAAGAAAAGTGGCCTCATTACCACACGATTGGGGCAGGGGATCAATGAAGGTAGACTATTACCCGAGGCCATGGAGAGAACTGTCTTGGCCATTGAAACATTTCTAGAGGAAATGGCAACCTTTAAACCCCAGGCAATTATGACAGCTGCCACCAGTGCAGTGAGAGACGCTTGCAACCGGGATGAATTTTTACAATTGGTTTACGCAAGAACGGGTCTAAAAGTTAAGATTTACACAGGTGAAGCAGAGGCTGCTGCCAGTTATGCCGGCGTTCTTAGTGGGTTACCCATTGAAGAAAGCGCCACTGTGGTAATGGATGTGGGAGGCGGAAGTACAGAATTTATCTGGCAAGATCCGAAGGGGATTCATTATATCAGCCTTCCTGTGGGGGCTGTACGAATGACCGAAGGGGCCCACAGTGAAGAGCAGATAGAACAAATTATGGCGGAAACCCTAAACAAGGTTAAGGCACGGCAAGGGGAGGAATTTTCCCTGGTGGCGGTGGGCGGTACTGCCACTACCCTGGCAGCAATGTCCCTGGAATTAGTTCAATACCGTTCGGAACTTGTGCATGGGTTTTTTATATCCAGGGCAGAAATCCTTAGTTTATTAAAGCGTTTAAAGGAAGCGGGTCCCGAGGGAAGAAAAAAAATAGTTGGTTTACAGCCCCAACGGGCGGATATCATTACAGCGGGTGTCAGCATTGTAAGAAATGTGGTTGAGGCCTTGGACCTACCGGGATTGACGGTTTCCGAGAGTGATATCCTACACGGGTTAATTTTAGAACTATATCATAAGATGTCGAAATAAAAACTGGAATAACCTACCAATAATGACAGAAAATTTCCATCCCCTATACTATAATGAAGCAAAGCTGACAATGTAAGGGGTGGACTGGTTGTTAGAACGCACGGATATATATACCTACCAAAGGTCGGGTCGAGGTTCAGATAAAAAGAAAGAAACAAAATTTCGTAAGGGAGCAGTCAAGGCTAAAAAATTGGAAAATGGTGCAAAGGGTTTTTCATTAGCCTTTATTGGACGAGCCTTAACCAAAGAAAAAGTGCTGCTTTATGTACTGGGTTTCTTCTTAGGACGGGCGGTTCTTTTAGGGGAACTTTCTCCCTTTGGGAGCAGTTTTGTTTGTGCGACTGTCTGGTGCTTTGGTCCTTTACCATTGGTGCCCCTGTCTGTTATTGGCGGGTTGTTAACTGTTTCCGCGGGCAGTCAGTTTTGGAGTCTTTCCATCATTGTTGTGGCGATTTTTTTTATCCTATTATCGATAAAACCCCAGGTGAATAGACCAAAGATTGTACTGCCGGGGGTCGTTGTTGTTACAACCCTTACTGTAAAAAGTATTTTGATCAGCTTTCAAGGTCCGGCACTCTATCCATATATTACAGCCAGCTTTGAGTCAATATTTGCCGGGGTCCTTACCTTTATGTATCTGCAGGCCCTGGCTCCCTTTGCCAGGGGAACAATGACCCATCGTACCATGGGCGGAGAGACCGTTTTTTGTTTTTTATTGTTATTAGCAGGGGTCATTGCCGGGACTGGTGATCTGGCATATGACTGCCTGACCCTGCGGGGGATTCTTAGTCGTGTTGTTATTCTTTTAGGTGCTTTCCTGGGAGGGGCAGGAATAGGGGCTGCCACGGGAGCTGTAACTGGCGTTATTCCGGGTCTAGCCTTTGTGGTTACACCAGCTATTGTAGGGGCCTATTCCTTTGCCGGGGTGGTGGCTGGAACTGTTAGGGGTTTCGGTAAATTAGCTGTGGCAGTGGGCTTTCTATTGGGAAACATTGTACTGGCTGTCTATGTATCAAATTATGGAGATCTTCGGGGTGTAATAACTGAAACAGCCATTGCCAGTGTGATCTTTGTATTGTTCCCTTTGAGACTGCAGGAACGGATTATGGAACACTTGCCAAAGGCAAGGCAGGAAGCTGTACCGACAAGGCCGGTACAGGATAGCCGATTAAGGGAATTAACAGTGGACCGTATTCGTAATTGGGGAGCCATATTTACGGAACTATCAAGAAGCTTTGAGCAGGTTTCTAGTAATGTTCAGAAGAGTCAGGAGGAACATGGCCTGCAGCAATTATTTACAGAAGTTAGTAAAAAGGTATGCGAGGGTTGTGCTCTTTACCGAACTTGCTGGGAAAGGGATTTTTATCGTACTTATCAGAATATGCTGGACATGCTTTCTACAGTTGAATTACAAGGGAAAATTACCATGGAAGATCTTTCTGATGACTTAAAAAAACGTTGTGCAAGGCTAAAAGAGATGTCGATCACCCTTACCTGCCTTTATGAAACTTACAAAGTAAATAAGTATTGGCATCAGCGACTGTTGGAAAGTAGAGAACTGGTAGCGGAGCAGCTTAAGGGTATATCCCAAATTATGGAAAGCATGTCCAGCGAACTAGAATTTGATGTGGAATTGGATGGAGAGATTGATGAGGCTCTTACGAACCAGTTTGCTAAGATAGGAGTTCCAGTGCAGGATGTTTATACGTTACACAAAGAAGACGGGTTAATGGAAGTGGGTGTAGTAAAGCGGGCTTGCCGGGGAGAAATGGAATGCCGTTTTACCATTGCACCGATTGTTTCTAAAGTCCTAGGGAGGGGCTTTTATGTTGCCAGCACCAACTGTCAACTTCAAGGTGATAACGATAGTTGCTCCTTTAAGCTTTATCCAGCTTTGAAGTACAGTTTAGACATAGGAGTAGCAAAGGTTGGCAAGGATGGTAATGCTGTATGTGGTGACAGCCATTCCATCTTGCAATTAAAGGAAGGCCGTATGGCCCTGGTTCTATCCGATGGCATGGGCACTGGTCCTAAGGCCGCCAAGGAAAGCGGGACCATTATTTCTTTGCTGGAACACTTATTAGAGTCCGGTTTTAGTCAGGACTTGGCTGTAAAAACAGTAAACTCGATTATGATGCTAAGAACAGCCGAAGAAACCTTTTCTACGGTGGATATGGCAGTTGTGGACCTATACAATGGAAATGGAACCTTTTTAAAGATTGGTGCCGTTCCCAGTTATATTATCAGAGGACGCCGGGTGGCAATTATCAAAACCAGTGCTCTGCCGGTGGGTGTAGTGGAAAACTTGCAATTTGTTTCGGTGAGCAAAGGGTTGGAAGAGGGAGACCTACTGGTTATGCTCAGTGATGGAGTGCTTGATGCTTACCGGGGTACCGATGCAGATCAAGATCAGTGGATCACCGGTATTTTACAGAATTTGGGCAAAATTGGTGCTCAGGAAGCCTCGGAGGTTATTATGGAACTGGCCCAAAGTACTGCCGGTGGAAGGATACCCGATGATATGACTGTAATAGTTGCTAGAGTCCTGCCTTCGGAAACATAACCTATAGAGAGAGGTGACCTGTTCACCTCTCTCTTTTAGGTTGTCAGGAAGTATAATACTTTCGATATGCATGAAGGAAGCTAGGGCAGGTACTGCACCGGAAGGAATCTGGGGTCCCTTCGGAATAAAAGCCAGCAAGGCATTCAAATAATTAATAAGGGATATATTGGGGAAAGATGCAAAGTATATATGATTAGGTCTAGGGAATATATCAATATTGAAAGGTAGGGAAGGAGATTATTGGAAGGTGTTGAAATTATACTACTAGAAAATAGAATTTTATAAGGAGCAAAGGTATGGAGGTGTTAGAAAGAGTATACAATGAAATGACCCGGCACCGAATGGTTAAGAAAGGTCAATTGGTACTTGTGGGGGTTTCGGGTGGTCTAGACTCTGTTGTACTCTTGCATATTCTAAACTGTTTGAAAGAGGAATTAGGCATATCGTTGCATGTGGCCCACCTAAATCATATGTTTCGTGGGGAAGAAGCTACAGAGGATGCTTTGTTTGTTCAGGAACTATGTAGTAACTGGGGTATTCCCTGTACGGTGGAAAAAAGAAATGTTCCGGCCTATGCCCAAGCCAGGGGGTTATCCTCCGAGTTGGCAGCCAGAGAAGTTCGGTATCAGTTTTATGATGATGTACGGGAGGAAACCGGAGGACATAAGATAGCCTTGGCCCATCATGCCAATGACCAAGCGGAATCAGTTCTGATGAATATGCTACGGGGCTCAGGCTTGAAAGGAATATCTGGAATAGCTCCTGTCAGAGATAATCTGTATATTCGACCGTTATTAAAACTTCTTCGTAGTGAGATTGAGCAGTATGGTCAACGAAAAGGACTTACATTTAGAATAGACAGCTCGAATCTAGAAGTTGTTTATCGTAGAAATAAATTAAGACATCAATTGATCCCGCTACTGGAAAAAGAATATTCACCGGGTTTGATAACCATTCTATCCCGTATGTCCGAACAACTGCGTGAAGAGGACGAATACATGGAAGAATTGGCTCGAAGAGGCTATCAAAAGGTACTGCTCATGACAGATGGCCCGGTATTGGATAGAAAGTCACTGATGAACCAACCATTGGTGCTTCTGCGTAGAATAATGAGAATTGCCTACCAGGAAGTAAAGTCAACAAAACAGGGTATAACCTTTGCTCATGTGGAGAATTTGATCAGCCATATTATGAGGGACGGTCCCGAAAGAATTATTGAAATGCCTGGGGCAGTGAAGGTTAGACTGACTCCAGATCTTTTAATCTTTGAGAGTGGTGGAGACATAGAACACCATCGGAGTAAGGAGATATACACCTTGGAGGTACCGGGAAGTGCTACTTTGGAGGAAGGAATTAAAATCACTTGCCAAATTGTTCGTAGAGATGAAATACCGATGGATCTCAAGGAGCTAGCTTCTACAATGGCTGCCATTGATTTTGACAGTATTTCAATGCCCCTAGAGGTAAGATTCAGGCAGGAGGGGGATGCCTTTGTCCCTTATGGTTTAGGGAAAAAGGTTAAGCTTAAAAAATTTATGATAGACCGCAAGATACCCAGGCATATTCGCAATAAAATTCCTCTGGTTGTTGAAAAAAAAACAGGACGTATTATTTGGGTGTGCGGCATTCGATTGGCTGACCATATTGGAATAACAAGTTTAACAAAAAAAGTAATTCTACTTAGTCTAGAAAATGGGAATGATAGTATTAGATAAATTGATAACAAATAACTGTTGTGGTAAAATATTCATTATCTTGGGACTATAGGGCCTTGCAGGGAGGAGTGACATTTTTGAATAAGGTTCTTAAAAACCTTAGCATTTACCTGTTGATTGTACTGGTTATCATATTTTTGATCCAGTTTACGGGAGACAAAAAAACCGCCGTTGTGACTTTGCGATACGATCAGTTTATTACTGCTCTGGAACAAAACAAGGTCCAGAGTGTGGAAATGACAACGGATAAATCCACCAATATTATTATTGGTAAACTCAAAGATGGTCGGGATTTTGAAACCAACGGTCCAATATTGGATGATACAATCATCCCGATGTTGCGGGAAAAGGATGTTCAGTATAAACAAGCATTGCCACCGGAACCGTCTTGGTGGACCGGATTGTTAACAACCCTATTACCCATCCTTGTTTTTGTAATGCTATTCTTCTTTATGATGCAACAAAGCCAAGGTGGCGGTAATCGTGTGATGTCCTTTGGTAAAAGTAAGGCCAAATTACATACGGATGAAAAAAGAAAAGTAACCTTTGAGGACGTTGCAGGGGCAGACGAGGTTAAGGAAGAACTAGCAGAAATTGTAGATTTCTTAAAAAGTCCAAAGAAGTTTAATGAAATTGGAGCTAAGATTCCCAAGGGGGTCCTATTATTTGGGCCTCCTGGTACAGGTAAGACATTATTGGCCCGGGCTGTGGCTGGAGAGGCAGGGGTTCCCTTTTTCTCCATATCTGGTTCCGATTTTGTTGAAATGTTTGTGGGTGTGGGGGCTTCGCGCGTTCGGGATTTGTTTGAGCAAGCCAAGAAGAATGCGCCTTGCATTGTTTTTATCGATGAGATTGACGCTGTGGGTCGCCAGCGGGGTGCCGGTTTAGGTGGTGGCCATGACGAACGTGAGCAGACCCTAAACCAATTGCTGGTGGAGATGGACGGATTTAATCCCAATGAAGGAATTATCATTGTGGCAGCTACTAACCGCCCTGATATCCTTGACCCTGCACTTCTGCGACCCGGTCGTTTTGACCGTCAAGTTGTGGTAGATTCTCCAGATGTTAAGGGTCGTGAAGAGATTTTGAAAGTCCACTCCAAAGGGAAGCCCCTTGAAGAGAACGTAGACTTAGAAGTTTTGGCCCGCAGAACTCCTGGTTTTACCGGAGCGGATTTGGCAAACTTAATGAACGAAGCAGCACTGCTTTCAGCAAGGTCTGGTAAAAAGACCGTCGGTATGAACGAATTGGAAGATTCCATTGAACGGGTTATTGCAGGGCCAGAAAAGAAATCCAAGGTGATTTCTGAGAAAGAAAAACGATTGGTATCCTACCACGAAGCTGGTCATGCTTTAGTAGGATACCTGTTGCCTAACACCGATCCCGTTCATAAAGTATCAATTATTCCTCGTGGCCGAGCTGGCGGATACACCCTTTTGTTACCAAAGGAAGATCGTTATTATATGACCAGATCCATGTTACTGGATCAAGTTGTTATGTTGCTGGGAGGACGGGTTGCTGAAGATGTTGTGCTAAAGGAAATTAGCACCGGAGCACAAAATGATTTGGAGCGAGCCACCAGCATCATTCGACGTATGATTATGGAATATGGTATGAGTGATGAGCTTGGACCTCTTACTCTAGGACATAAACAAGATACTCCTTTTCTGGGCAGAGATATTAATCGAGATCGCAACTACTCTGAGGAAGTTGCCTTTGCAATTGACCGTGAGGTTCGTAAGATGATCGATCAAGCATATGGCAAGGCAAAGAAACTCCTTACAGAACATAGTGATACCCTGGACAAAATTGCAAAGGTGCTTATGGATAAAGAAACCATTGAAGCAGAAGAATTTGCCCGGATTATGAAGGAATCAGGCCTTGATAAGCCGGCTCAACTGTAGTAAGTGTTCTTTTGCACCTAAATTTTGACACCTTGGGATTTGACAGAAAGTACTGAGAAGCATGGGGGGTGTCTTTCAGGCACCCTTCCTTTAACATCAAGGAGAGGAAAAAATGGAGCGTACTTACTTAATGGTCAAGCCTGATGGAGTCCAAAGGGGTTTGATAGGGCAAATTATCAGTAAATTTGAACAAAAGGGTTATAAAATTGTTGGTTTAAAAATGATGCAAATATCACGTGAAGTGGCAGAAAGGCATTATGGAGAACATGCAGGGAAACCCTTCTTTAACGGGCTGGTTGATTTTATTACCTCCGGTCCAGTGGTTGCCATGGTCATAGAGGGCAAGGATGTTGTTACCACTGCCAGAGAAATGATGGGTGCCACCAACCCACTGAAGGCTGCCCCTGGTACTATCCGCGCCACCTTTGGGGTGGATGTAGGGCGTAATATTATCCATGGATCAGACTCTTTAGAGAGTGCCCAAAGGGAAATTGGAATTTTCTTTAAATCAGAAGAACTGATAGACTACGACCGTGCCATTGACACCTGGATCTATGAGTAATATAAAAGTTCTCCAGTTATCATAAACTGGAGAATTTTACTTTAAAAAATAGAAAATAATGGTTATAAAGTAAATGGTTGTATTGGAGGGCTGAATTATATGGAATTAAAAACTGGTTTAATCCATGAAACGAGCATTATGGTGGAGGAGAGCAATACTGCCATTGCCTATGGCAGCGGTGGGGTTCGGGTGTTTGCCACACCTGCCATGATTGGTTTAATGGAAAAGGCAGCGTTGGAATTAGCAGATCAATATTTGCCTGAGGGTGAAACCACGGTAGGTACCCTGGTAAACATTAAGCATACAGCAGCCACTCCGGTTGGTATGAAAGTGGTGGCTAGAGCAGAGTTGATTCAAATTGAGGGTAAAAAGCTGAGCTTTGTTGTTGAGGCCAGGGACGAAACAGGTCCCGTTGGCGCTGGTAAACACGAAAGATTCATTGTAAATCAGGAAAAATTTCTTCAAAGAGCAGAAAGTAAACTAGACTAGGCAGGAGGTAGTAAAATGAAAAAGGTACCAAGCGACCTGGAGATTGCCCAGGCACACGAAATGATTCCCATTGCCGAGATTGCTAAGAACATTGGTTTAGGAGAAGACGATATTGACCTCTATGGTAAGTATAAGGCTAAAATAAGCCTAGATGTATTAAGAAAGTTTAATGACAGAGCCATGGGCAAGCTAATTGATATTACCGCCATTACACCCACTCCTCTGGGGGAGGGTAAAACGGTTACAACCATTGGATTATGTCAGGGTCTTGGGAAGATAGGTAAAAAAGTGATTACCACTTTAAGACAGCCCTCCATGGGTCCTGTGTTTGGCATAAAAGGGGGAGCCGCCGGTGGTGGTTACTCCCAGGTAGTACCGATGGAAGATATTAATATCCACTTTACCGGTGATATTCATGCAGTGGAAGCGGCCAACAACCTGTTGGCTGCTATGATCGACACATCCATTTTGTTAGGAAATCCTTTAAATATTGATCCCATGACAGTTATGTGGAATCGGGTTTTAGATACAAATGACCGAGCACTGCGGGATATAGTGGTGGGATTAGGTGGTAAAGAGAACGGCTATCCACGTCAAACCAGTTTTGACATGGCAGTGGCCTCAGAGGTTATGGCAATTTTAGCATTGGCAGAAAATCTGCACGACCTGAGACAGCGCTTAGGGAGAATCATTGTGGCCTATACCTACGATGGAAAGCCTGTCACTGCTGAAGACTTAAAGGCTGCAGGCGCCATGACGGTTATTATGAAGGAAGCATTAAAGCCAAATTTAGTTCAAACCTTGGAAGGTCAAGCTTGTATTATGCATGCGGGTCCCTTTGCCAATATTGCCCATGGTAATAACTCTGTGCTAGCAGATAAGATTGCACTGAATTTGGCAGACTATGTTGTGACCGAGAGTGGTTTTGGCTCTGACCTGGGAATGGAAAAATTCATGGATATTAAGTGCCGTCAGTCTGGCCTACGTCCCAGTTGTGTTGTTATTACTTGCACTATCCGGGCTTTAAAGATGCATGGCGGCTTGGGTAACGTAGTAGCAGGAAAACCCTTGCCCGAAGAATTAACCAGAGAAAATTTGCCTGCCCTGGAGAAGGGCTGTGCCAACCTGGCCCACCACATCAAAGTGGCCAGTTACTATGGTGTGCCAGTGGTTGTTTCCATTAACCGCTTTACCCCGGATACCGATGCGGAGGTTGATCTGGTTCGTAAAAAAGCGTTGGAAGCAGGTGCATTGGGGGCTTATCCCATAACAGTATGGGCCGAAGGGGGCGAAGGAGCCATTGAACTGGCCGAAGCCGTTGTGGCCGCCTGTGAAAAAACAGCTGATTTTCAGCTTCTTTATCCTGATAATTTAAGCATTAAAGAAAAGATAGAGGTATTGGCCACTAAGGTTTATAATGCCGATGGGGTAGTGTTTGAGCCTTTGGCCGAACGAAAGATAAAACAATTTGAGGATCTGGGCTTGGGGCATTTACCAATTTGCATGGCCAAGACCCACCTGTCCATCAGCCATGACCCAGCTATGAAGGGACTTCCCAAAAACTACATCTTCCCCATACGGGATATCCGAGCTTCCGTGGGTGCCGGTTTCCTCTACCCACTGGCTGGTGCCATGCGCACTATGCCAGGGTTGGGCTCCAAACCAGCTGCTCACAATGTTGATATAGACGAATACGGACGTACGGTGGGCCTTTTCTAAAGGGTGAGTGCTACCCCCTGCAATTCTAAAAGAAATTGCAGGGGGTTATTTTTTATAATTGTTCTACTAAAACACCCCCAAATAATCTTACCAGTAAAAACGACCTCACTTGGGAATGGGTGAAAAGGAATAATAGGTTAAAAACAATAACAAATTTTTAAAAAATTTGTTATTTTCCAAAAGGAAAATAAAATACTATGTCGAAGTAAAAACTTATTAAAACAATTTGATATTATGGTTGGAGTAATAGAGATAACCCGAAATAGGCAGTTTCCTTTGGAATTGTCTGGTTTTATTGTGTTAGTTTATGCTCCTTCTGAAAGGTGAAATGGCCTATTTGTACATAATTTATGTACCTATGGGTCGTTTGTTTTTTTGAAAAACATTTTAATAATAGACTTATTTTTAGTGGTTAGGGGGAAGGATATGGAGTTTTTAACAAAAGTAATGGGCCAAAGCCATATAGGAGCGGCTATCCGGCGGGTTGAAGATCTGGAAGAGGCCATTCGACATCCCAGAGTCCATGCTATATTTCTTTTAGGTGGGGATATTAATTATCTCCCGGGAATGATTAAAAAGGTACGTGCCTCAGAGAAGATGTTGCTTACACATATAGATTTGGTTGAAGGTATTGGCAAAGATCGGGCAGGGCTTCATCTCATCAAGAGAATGGGTGTACAGGGGATTGTTACCACCAAATCAAATCTAGCAAAATTTGCAAAGGAGGAAGGGCTTTGGGTGGTGCAGCGCTTATTTATTGTAGATTCCGAATCCGTTAAAACTGCTGTTCGGGTGGCAGAAAATATTAAGCCCCATGCAGTGGAAGTATTGCCGGCAACAATTCCCCAATATGTGATTCAGGACATAAAAAAATCCCTTAGGCTTCCTGTTTTGGGGGGAGGCCTATTGAAAACAGAATCGGATGTTAAAGAAACCATTGGTAAAGGCATTGATGCCATCACAACCAGTCTAAGGCATCTTTGGAATGTTGCTTTGTAAATTACCATAAAATAGCTTGAGGGGGCAGTGGCAGCCAGAGTCAGTCAATGGATTGACGAAAAGTAAGGTTTAGAAGAATGAAAAATATTACGGCAGGGAGATTTGGAGCAGGCCGGTGGGTAGAAACAAGAAATTATCCTTGGCTTGCTTTTTCCTTTTTATAATAAACAAATTATAGCTGGGTAATCTAATGCTATATGGGAGAGTGATGGTTAAAATAATAAAAATTTAAAAAAGTTGTTTAATTAAACAATAAAAAGAAGGATTTTTGTTTAAATAAACAGAATATAATGTTTAAACAAACAAACAACTTTTACTCACAAGCAGTTTTTTCTTAGGTAAAAGTTTATAAATTCTTTTATAACCTCGACCAAAATAGGGGGAAGGATCATGGGCAGTGAACGTCAAGAGAAAATTCAATCATTACTTCGGGAACACGGGAACCTTACCGTTGCCGAATTGGCGCAGCGCTTTGATGTCTCGGAAATGACCATTCGCCGTGATCTGAAGGCTCTGGCTGCCTTAGGCCTGATACAGCGAGAACACGGCCGGGCACTCTTTCTTCAAACTGCGCCGGATGATCGCTTTTTCGCCCGGTTAGGAGAGGCCGAACAGGAAAAAATAGCCATTGGCCGATTGGCCGCAGATTTAATAGCCGAGGGAGAGACCATTATTCTGGATGCAGGGACAACAACCCTGGCAGTTGCCCAGGAAATTAACAAAAGCTGTGTTGTGATTACCAATTCACTGCCCATTGCCTCTACCCTAGCCAATCATGGCGATGAAATGACCGTACTGATAACCGGGGGGGAGGTGCGAGGTACCACCCAAGCCCTGGTTGGTCCTATGGCCAGGGGCGGCTTCACGGGCTTTAATGCTGACAAAGTGTTTCTGGCTGCCACTGGTATTAATATCGAACGGGGTTTATCCACCGATAACATGTTAGAGTCTGAAGTTAAACAGGCCATGTTGGACGCAGCCAGACAGGTGATTCTCGTAGCTCACAGTAAAAAGTTTGGTCAGGTATACTATCATACCTTTGCCCATTGGAATAGGGTGCATACAGTGATTACCGATGCCGGGCTACCGGAGAATACCCGTCGGGAGTTGGAAAACTTAGGGGTTCAAGTGATGATTGCTGAAAACAGATAAGTAATCCTGGTATTGCCGGGAGATTTTTTGGCAATACAAATTAATTAACCAACTAAAAAAACAGGGGGAATAGAAAATGACAGTTAAAATCTCGATTAATGGTTTTGGACGTATTGGCAGAAATGTACTGAGGGCCATGCTGAAAAAGGATCTTGTTCGGGCGGGATCTCCTGTGGAAATTGTTGCGGTTAACGACTTGACAGACCCACAAACCCTGGCTCACTTGCTAAAGTATGATTCTGTACATGGTGAGTTAGCTGCTGAGGTAGCCTGCACGGAAGATACCCTGCTGGTAAACAATGTTGAAATTAAAGTTTGTGCCGAAACTGACCCTGCTAAACTGCCCTGGGGCAAATTGGGTGTTGATATTGTTATAGAATCCACTGGTCGTTTTACTAAAGGTCCGGATGCAGCCAAACACATCCAAGCCGGTGCTAAGAAAGTGATTATTTCCGCGCCAGGTAAAGAAGTGGATGCCACCATTGTGATGGGTGTTAATGACCATACCTATGACCCAGCCAATCATCATGTGATTTCTAACGCTTCTTGCACAACCAACTGTTTGGCTCCCTTTGCTAAAGTGCTTCATGACAAATTCGGTATTGTTAAGGGCTTGATGACCACTGTTCATTCCTACACCAATGATCAGCGTATTTTGGACTTACCCCACAAGGATTTGCGCCGGGCCCGGGCTGCGGGACAATCCATCATTCCCACCACCACCGGTGCCGCTAAGGCTGTGGCCCTGGTACTGCCGGAGCTAAAGGGTAAGCTAAACGGTTTTGCCATGAGGGTTCCCACCCCCAACGTATCTGTGGTAGACCTAGTGGTTGAGTTGGCCCAACCCACCACTGCCGAAGAAATTAATGCTGCTTTAAAAGAGGCTGCGGAAGGCACGATGAAGGGTATTCTGGCCTTCAACGCCTTACCGTTGGTATCCAGAGATTTCAACGGCAACCCCAACTCTTCCATCATTGATGGCTTATCTACCATGGTTATGGAAGGCAATATGGCCAAAGTGGTTTCCTGGTACGATAACGAGTGGGGTTACTCCAACCGTGTGCTGGATTTGGCGCTGATGCTGGCCCAAAAGGGGTTGTAAGCCATGAACAAAAAAACCCTTAGGGAAATTGCTGTAAAAGGTAAAAGAGTCTTTGTCCGAGTGGACTTTAACGTACCCCTGGACGGGGATAAGATAACCGATGATACCCGCATTCAAAAGGCCTTGCCCACCATTCAATATTTGGTGGAGCAAGGCGCCAGGGTTATACTGGCCTCCCACCTGGGGCGTCCCAAGGGAGAAGTGGTGGAGAAGTACCGCCTTACACCGGTGGCCCAAAGATTGTCTGAGTTATTGGGGAAACAGGTGCTAAAAGTTAACGATTCTGTGGGGCAGGAAGTCCTCCAAGTGGTTGCTGGTATGGATGAAGGCGATGTAGTGTTGTTGGAAAATGTCCGTTTCTATGCCGCTGAGACCAAGAACGATGAGCAGTACGCCAGACAGTTGGCGGAACTGGCTGATATCTATGTGAATGATGCCTTTGGCGCAGCCCATCGGGCCCATGCTTCTACGGCAGGTATTGCTCGATTCCTGCCTGCGGTTGCCGGTTTTCTGATGGAAAAGGAGCTGTCAATGCTTGGTCAGGCTGTAACCACCCCGCAACGACCTTTTGTAGCCATTATCGGTGGGGCCAAGGTATCGGATAAGATTGGTGTTATAGAAAATCTTTTAAATAAAGTTGATGTTTTAATTATCGGCGGTGGCATGGCCAATACCTTTTTAATGGCCCAGGGATACAGAATAGGCAATTCCCTGGTGGAAGCAGATAAGGTAAAACTGGCCGCAGAGTTGATTGAACGGGCTAAGGCTCGCCAGGTGCAGTTACTGTTGCCCACCGATGTGTTGGTAGCACAGACTATGGAACCAGAGGTCGAACAACAGGTGGTTCCGGTGACAGGCATTCCTGAGCAATGGATGGCGCTGGATATTGGCCCTGAAACCGCAGCTAACTTTGCTGCTGCAGTTAAATCGGCCGCCACCGTGGTTTGGAATGGCCCCATGGGTGTTTTTGAAATGGAGGCCTTTGCCAAAGGAACCGAAGCGGTGGCCAAAGCCCTGGCAGAGGCCCCTGCCACAAGTATTGTGGGTGGTGGGGATTCGGTAGCGGCCATTAACAAGATTGGTTTAGCCCATAAAATCAGCCATATCTCAACTGGTGGCGGGGCTTCTCTGGAGTTTCTGGAAGGAAAAGAACTACCCGGAGTGGCAGCTCTGTTAGATCAATAAACACGAATGCCATATAAATCTTTGTTGGGAGGTACTACCATGCGGCAGTTAATTATCGTTGGAAACTGGAAGATGCACAAAACCGTAACGGAAACATTGGAGTTTTTAGTAGAACTAAAAGAGAAATTAAGCAATACCGCGGTTGAAGTGGTGGTAAGCCCTCCCTTTACCGCCCTGGCGGCGGCTGCTGAAGTCTTAAAGGGCAGCCCCATTGCTTTAGCTGCCCAGAATATGCATTGGAAAAAACAAGGGGCTTTTACTGGGGAAATTTCCTCGGCCATGCTTAAGGAATTAGGTTGCAAATATGTTATACTCGGCCATTCGGAGAGAAGGCAATATTTTAGCGAAACGGATGACCATGTTAATAAAAAGGTAAAGTCTGCCCTAGAGAGTGAATTAATTCCCATTGTTTGTGTAGGGGAAAGTCTGGAGCAACGGGAAACCGGTGCCACCGAGGCCACAGTGGAAAAACAGATCAACGGGGCTCTCGCTGGCCTGAGTCCAGAACAGGCAGCAGGTATTGTCATTGCCTATGAACCTGTGTGGGCCATTGGTACAGGTAAAACGGCCTCCGACGAAGATGCTCAGCAAGTAAACGGCTACATACGCAAGGTGATTGCCTGCCGCTTTGGCAACACTGTTGCTGAAGCGGTTCGCATTCAGTACGGAGGTAGTGTCAAGCCTGCCAATGCCCAGGGTCTCATGGCTCAACCGGATATCGATGGAGCTTTGGTGGGTGGTGCCAGTTTGAAAATGCATGATTTTGTCGGCATCATTCAAAATGTTCTTTAAAACTTAACTTTGCAAGGTTGGCTTTCCAAACCAGAACCTCAGAAAAAGGAGGTTGCTAAATTGCAGCATCAATATCACCCCCTGGCCTTGATTATCTTAGATGGCTGGGGTTTACACCGGGATGAAAAGGGTAATGCCATCGCCTGTGCCAATATACCATATGTCAAAGGATTGCTAAAAAGGTATCCGTCCACTAGTTTGGCCTGCTCCGGTGAGGCTGTGGGGTTGCCCGCAGGGCAGATGGGAAATTCCGAGGTGGGGCATCTGAACATGGGTGCCGGACGGGTCGTCTATCAGGAACTTACCCGCATTACCAAAGCCATTAAGGATGGTGATTTTTTCCAAAACCAGGAACTATTAAGGGTTATCCAAGGGGCCAAGAAAAGTAATTCGGCACTTCATATTATGGGTCTTTTATCAGATGGCGGGGTACATAGCCATATTCGACATATATTTGCTGCCCTGGAATTGGCTGCGAGGCAGGGACTGTCCAAGGTCTATGTTCATGCCTTTTTGGATGGCCGAGATGTTCCTCCTTCTAGTGCCAAGGGATATATGAATGCGCTTTTAGCTAAGATGAAAGAACTGGGCGTTGGACAGGTGGCCACTGTCTCCGGACGTTATTATGCCATGGATAGAGATAGTCGCTGGGAGCGAACGGAATTAGCCTATCGAGCCATGGTTTTCGCCGAAGGATTGCAGGCTAACTCTCCTGTTGAAGCCATCGATGTGGGTTACCAGCGGGGGGAAACCGATGAATTTATTAAGCCCACCGTTATCACCGATGACTGTAAACAACCCATCGCCAGGGTAGCTGACGGAGACTCTATCATTTTTATGAACTTCCGTCCGGACCGGGCCAGACAGATCACCCGATCCTTTGTGGATGATGATTTCTCCGGCTTTCAACGGGGTACTGGCGGGCCAAAGGTGCATTTTGTTTGCTTAACGGTTTATGATAAAACCATTAAAACACCGGTGGCTTTTCCGCCGACCCAGCTTGTTCACACACTGGGTGAATGGTTAGACAAGCAGGGGCTAAAACAATTACGTTTGGCAGAGACCGAAAAGTATGCCCACGTTACCTTTTTCTTTAACGGGGGTGTGGAAGCCCCAAATCCTAATGAAGAAAGAGTACTGATTCCTTCCCCCAAGGTAGCAACCTATGATCAAAAGCCTGAAATGTCTGCCCAGGAAGTGGCAGAGGCATTTATTAAGAAATTCAATACTGCACAATATGATGTTTATATAACTAATTTTGCTAACCCCGATATGGTGGGACATACTGGGAATATGGCGGCAACCAGAATTGCGGTGGAGACAGTGGACAAATGCGTCGGGAAAATTGTATCAACGGTATTGGAAAAAGCAGGGACCGTTATTATTACAGCTGACCATGGCAATGCAGAAAAAATGCTTGATGAAAACGGTGGCGCTTATACAGCCCATACCACGAACCCGGTTCCTTTTATACTAGTTGGTGATCGCTATGAGGGTGGCAAGCTTAAGGAATGTGGCAGCTTACAGGATATTGCCCCTACGATGCTGGAAATTTTGGGTCTGCCTAAACCTCCGGAGATGACCGGAGAGAGTCTGCTGCCCAAGGGATAGATTCTTTGGGGTTGAGCTATGGGTAATGAGCTGTGGGCCATGAGTTCCTTAGCCTCAAAGCTCAGTGCTCATGGTCCAAGGCCAATGTAAAACCTACATCATAGTTGACCTATATATTTAAGGGACTAAATAGGAGGAGAAACAACCATGACTATTATAAGTGATATTTTCGCCCGCGAAATTCTTGACTCCCGGGGCAATCCAACATTGGAAGCAGAGGTTTGGCTGGAAGACGGAACCGTAGGGAGAGCGGCAGTACCCTCTGGTGCGTCCACTGGCGCATATGAAGCTGTGGAACTACGGGACGGAGACAAAGGACGTTACCTAGGTAAGGGTGTATTGAAGGCCGTGAATCATGTAAACGAAATCCTTGGCCCTGAACTTATTGGCATGGATGTTACAGATCAAATCGGTATTGACCAGAGGATGATTGAGTTAGATGGTACCCCTAACAAAGGAAAATTAGGTGCCAACGCTATTCTGGGTGTTTCCCTGGCGGTGGCCAAGGCTGCTGCCAATTTCCTTGGTATGCCTCTATATCAATACATTGGAGGCGTCAATGCCAAGGAATTGCCGGTGCCTATGATGAACATCCTAAACGGCGGCGCCCATGCTGATAACAATGTGGATATTCAGGAGTTTATGGTGCTGCCGGTGGGTGCCGACAGCTTTTCCGAAGGGTTACGTATGGGAGCGGAAATCTTTCATAACCTGAAGGCTGTTCTTAAGGCCCGCGGACTGAACACCGCTGTGGGGGATGAAGGCGGCTTTGCCCCCAATCTTAAAAGCAACGAAGAGGCTCTAGCGGTAATCATTGAAGCCATTGAAAAGGCCGGTTACAAACCAGGTCAGGATGTTTTTCTGGGACTGGACGTAGCTGCCACCGAATTATACAAAGGGGGTAACTATGTTTTGGAAGGAGAGGGTGTAACCTACACTTCCGAACAAATGATCGAATTTTATCAGCGGATGGTAGAGAAATTTCCCATTATCACCATTGAAGATGGCCTATCCGAGGAGGACTGGGAAGGCTGGGCTAAGCTAACCCAGGCCCTGGGCAAAAAGGTGCAACTGGTGGGGGATGACCTGTTTGTAACCAACACTGAGCGATTGGATAAAGGAATCAAAAGTGCAGTGGCCAACTCCATTTTAATTAAATTGAACCAGATTGGCACCCTTACTGAGACCCTGGATGCCATAGAAATGGCCAAGCGGGCGGGTTATACCGCAGTGGTTTCCCACCGCTCTGGTGAAACCGCTGATACCACCATCGCTGACCTGGCGGTGGCCACCAATGCGGGACAAATTAAAACTGGTGCACCTTCTCGTACAGACCGGGTCGCCAAGTACAACCAGTTGCTTCGTATTGAAGAAGAACTTAGCACCATGGCCAAGTATCGTGGTAAAGATGTATTTTATAATCTAAGGTAGAAAAAATGACTGGGATGGCTCAAACAAAGTTTAAACTCAATGCGAAATAGATTTATGGTTAAAAGATTCAGCTCTGAATAATCCGTCAAATCCCTTCATAATATTTTTGAAGGGATTTGTTATTAAAGATAAAATAATTATGAATTAGGTGTCTATTCAGACAAATAGCCACAGCGAAATAATAAAAGGTATAAATTGCCATAAAACATTATAAAATATTCGAAGCGGATTGAACTTTTTAAAATATTCTAAAATAATTGACACTACTAAGTAGAAACTATATACTAGCCATAGGGGTAAAAGTGCCGAAAATACTGTATTTTTTTAGTTTTTTGTATACACAGTGAAAAATCATGTCAACAAGCTTTCTAACTAACGGATCCGGTAAATTACACCATAAATAGTATGTTCGTTACGCTAGGTGTCGGGTGGGCGACATATTATAGCCATTCAGAGAAAGTGCTTTTGCCTATTTAAAGACAAGTTGCTCCTTGGTATTTACATAGCCAGAGGTGTACTTGGGTTTGTTAAGTTAAGTACAAGCTAGAGCTAAATCTTGTTTTTCTAATTATTTAACGAACTGATAAGCTCTAAAGAAATTTAAAATTTACCCCATAATCCCTTCTGGGGTAAATAGTTTTATTGGGGCGAAATCCTTAGCCCCCGGAAAAGCCGAAATAGGAGGACGGTGTAATGCGAAAATGACTACAACCAATAAAGTAGGAGCTGTGTTGGTAGTGGGCTCCGGGATAGCCGGTATCCAGGCATCCCTGGACTTAGCTGAATCCGGTTACTATGTATACCTGGTGGAAAGAGAGCCGGCCATTGGTGGTACCATGCCCATGCTGGATAAAACCTTCCCCACTAACGACTGCTCCATGTGTATTCTATCTCCCAAACTAGTAGATTGTGGGAGACACCTGAACGTAAACAGCATGACCAACTCAGAAGTAGTTGGACTGGAAGGGGAACCAGGAAACTTTAAGGTAACCATACGGACCAAAGCCCGTTACATCGACGTAAATAAATGTACAGGCTGTGGCAGCTGCGCCGAGGCCTGTCCAGTGAAAGTAGACGACGCCTTTAACCAGGGTTTAAACAAACGGAAAGCCATCTACAAGCTGTACGCCCAGGCATTCCCCAATGCCTATGCCATAGACAGCAGTAAATGCTTAAAATTCAAAAACCTAAGCAATGACAAACTCTGTGGGAAATGCATAAAAGCATGTCAGGCTGGGGCCATTAACCACCACATGCAGGATGAAGAAACCCAAATTGAAGTAGGTTCTATCGTGCTGGTACCGGGCTTTGAAGCCTTTGACCCAACCCAACTTGAATTATATCAATACGGCAAACTGAAAAACGTAGTAACCTCCCTGGAATTTGAAAGAATCCTGAGTGCCTCTGGACCCTTTGGAGGACACCTCATACGCCCCAGTGACCATAAAGAACCTCAAAAAGTTGCCTGGATCCAATGTGTGGGTTCCCGGAACTGCCGGATAGGTAATGGCTACTGTTCCTCAGTATGCTGTATGTACGCAATCAAACAGGCAGTTATTGCCAAGGAACACACCCCGTACGACCTAGGAGCCTCCATATTCTACATGGATATGCGGACCTACGGTAAAGACTTTGAAAAATACTACGAACGTTCCAAAGCCCAATATGGCGTAAACTTTGTACGTAGCCGTGTATACAGCCTAGACCTTGGTGAAAATGACAACGTAAAAATACGCTATGCCTTAGAAGATGGCACCGTAATAACCGAAGAATACGATATGGTGGTACTGTCGGTGGGTTTAGAACCCCACAAAGCAGCTGTAGAACTGGCAAAAACACTGGGAGTTGAACTGAACCAATACAACTTTGTGGATGTACCAGAACTAAGTGGAGTTGCTACCAACAAGCCCGGCGTATACGTAGCAGGTGCTTTCAGCGGCCCCAGAGACATTCCGGAAACCGTTATGCAGGCCAGTGCAGCAGCAGGAGAAGTACAAAAACTGCTGGCAGAAGCCAAAGGGACCCTGACCAAAACCAAAGAATACCCGGCACCCAAAGATGTGTCCGGTGAAATAGTACGGACCGGCGTATTTGTCTGCCACTGCGGTATAAACATCGGCGGTGTGGTAGACGTACCCTCGGTAGCCGAATATGCCAAGACACTACCTGGCGTAGTATACGCCACCGAAAAACTGTACGCCTGTTCCCAGGACGCCAGTGCCCAGATCAAAGAAGCCATAGAAGAACATGGCCTAAACCGGATTGTGGTGGCCTCCTGTAGCCCGCGTACCCACGAACCCATGTTCCAAGAGACCTTAAAAGAGGCAGGACTGAACCCGCACCTCTTTGAAATGACAAACATCCGTGACCACTGCTCCTGGGTACACCAGAACGAACCTGAAAAGGCCACCGAAAAAGCCAAAGACCTAGTAAAAATGGCTGTTAAAAAAGCAGCCCTGCTGGAACCCGTACACCCCATTACCCTGCCCATGAACCATGATGTACTGGTCATTGGAGGCGGCGTATCTGGCTTAACCTCTGCCCTGAATCTGGCTGACCAGGGCTACCAAGTATATATAGTAGAAAAAGCTGAAGAACTGGGTGGTATCGCCAAACGTATTAAGTATGGTATGGGCGGCGAAGATGTACCAGCCTACCTTAACGAACTAATTGGCAAAGTAAATAGCCATACAAAGATTAAAGTCTATACCAGCGTAGAAATAGCTGATGTACAGGGCTTTATGGGCAACTACCAAACCAAACTGACCAACGGTGAAGAAATTAAACATGGTGTAGTCATCATAGCCACCGGCGCTGCTGAATACCAGCCCACGGAATACCTGTATGGCCACAACACCCGAGTACGCACCCTGCTGGAAGTAGAAGGAATGCTGGCAGACGGTAAACTGCAAAACGCCAACAACTATGTCTTTATCCAATGCGTGGGCAGCCGCGATGACGAGCGACCCTACTGCAGCCGGATTTGCTGTACTAAGTCCATCAAACTGGCTCTGAAAGTAAAAGAAGCTAAACCAAGTGCCAACGTCTACATTCTCTACCGTGACATCCGTACCTACGGCTACTTCGAAGACCTGTACACCGAAGCCCGCCGTAAAGGAGTCGTCTTTGTACGCTACAGTGTGGATGCCAAACCGGTAGTAGAAGGAACCAGCTTTGGTACCAAAGTAACCTTTACAGATCATGTTCTAAACCGTCCCGTAGAAATCTACGCAGACATTATCGGACTGGCCACAGCCATTGTACCCAACGATAACACATCCCTGTCCAAACTATTTAAAGTGCCCATCAACGCAGAAGGCTTCTTCTTAGAAGCCCACATGAAATTGCGTCCGGTGGACTTTGGAACGGACGGAGTATTCATGTGCGGACTAGCCCATGGACCGAAAAACCTGGAAGAAAACATTTCCCAGGCAAAAGCGGCAGCCGGACGTGCCGTTACAGCCTTGGCCAAGGAAAACATCGAAACAGATGGTAAAGCAGCCTATGTTGACAAACGGAAATGTATGGCCTGCGGTGTCTGCGTAGAAGTATGCCCGGCCAAAGCAGCAACCCTAGTAACCGATGAGAGAGGCAACACCGTAGCAGATATTAACCCGGCCTTGTGCAAAGGTTGTGGAGCATGCTCCTCCTCCTGCCGTTGCGGAGCCATCAACGTAAAAGGCTGCAGCAACGAACAACTCATGGCCATGGTACAGGCGGTGGCCTGGCAGTAGCGTAAGCTTTGGGGTCGTGCTTATGGGTCGGCCATGGGCTGTGAGCCATTGGAAGAAATGGCTAAACGAAAAATGATTCCCTAAAATAGAAGGACAAACAACCAATATACTGGTCAGGGCGGTGCTTGCACCGCCTGACCTTAGGATATTCAGATACACCTAAGAATTACAACTCGGCCCAAAAAAGCCCGGGTCCCAGGGCCCAGGGCTCACGGCCAAAAAGAAAGACCAATTAACAAAATAACTCACAGCTAAAAAGCTGAAGGCCGAAGGCTGATGGCTGACGGCTGAACAGCCTTTGGCTGTTCCAGGAGGGAAGAAAATGGCCGAACGAGAACCAAAAATTGTGGCGTTTCTATGCAACTGGTGCAGTTATGCCGGCGCAGACCTGGCAGGGGTAGGCCGACTGCAATACCCCCCAAATATCCGTGTAGTACGGGTACCCTGCTCCGGACGAATTAACCCACTGTTTATCATGGGTGCACTGAGATCTGGTGCCGATGCAATACTAACCTCTGGCTGACACCCCGGTGACTGCCACTATGTTAGTGGCAATCTGGTGGCCCGCCGTAAATTCGCGCTGATGAAAAACCTCTTAAACTACATGGGAGTCGAAAAAGACCGAGTGAACTTCACCTGGGTATCAGCGTCTGAAGGGGCAAGATTTGCGGATCTGATTACCGATCTGACCGGAAAAGTAAAAGAAATGGGACCCAACAAAGGTCTATTTCGTAAAGTGGAGTGAGGTGAGAGGGAATGAACAAAACCGAAAGTATTAGAGAAACCGCCAAGAAACTACTGGCAGAAAAGAAAGTAGACCTAGTGGTGGGATTTGCCCAAGGTAGCCTGCCCCTCCGCAGCACCCCGTACTTTGCGAGGACACCGGAAGAGGCAGAAAAGCTCATCTGGAGCGCCACCTGTGAAAACAACCTGGCCAACTTTGTACGCAAGCGTACCGAAAAAGTAGCGGTAATCGCCAAGGGCTGCGATGTACGAGCCATTGTGGGATTGATCAAAGAAGGCCAAGTAAACAGGGAAAACCTAACCATCATCGGTGTACCCTGTGAAGGAATGGTAGACCGTAAACAAATCTGTCAGGCAGTGGGATGCAAAGAAATCCTGGAAGCAACCGACACCGGAGCAGAACTGGTACTCAAAGGAAAAGACTTTGAAAAGACAGTAGCCAAAGCCGAAGTTATGTTTGGCTCCTGCAAAACCTGCCAATACAACAACCCAGTAATCTTTGACGAACTAATTGGCGAACAAGTAGAAGTAAAAGAAGCAAACTATGCGGATATTGAAGCCTTTGAAGCCTTGAGTGACGAAGAACGTGCAGCATTCATAGCCAAAGAAATGGAAAAATGCATCCGTTGCTACGCCTGTCGGCAGGCCTGCCCCATGTGCTACTGCAGCGAATGCTTCGTAGACTGCGGCGCCCCTGCCTGGATTGGTAAAAGTGCCGCCAACGTAGATGACAATGCCCTGTTCCAGGCGGTAAGAGTACTGCACCTGGCAGGACGTTGCGTGGACTGTGGTGCCTGTGAAAGAGCTTGTCCCATGGGCATAAAACTGTCCCTGCTAAACCGCAAGATGGTGAAGGATGTAAAAGAACTGTTTGGTGCAGAAGCCGGCGTAAACCTAGAAGATCCCCCGGCCCTAAACACCCATAAGTTCGAAGATAATGAAGACTTCATGCTATAGGAGTGAGGTGAAAAAGGATGATTCTAAACAAAAGCGAAACCGCGAGTTTACTGGACAAACTGGCAAATGAATACCGAGTGATTGCCCCGGTAGAAAAAGAAGGCCTGGTACAATTCGCAGCAATTCAAAAGGGTGAAGAGGCCAAACTAGACTACATGAATGCCAAAAAACCTGGCAAAGAAATCCTTTTCCCTCAGTCTGAAGAACTGTATAGCTATACAGTGGATGCTGAAGGAGTAAGGATGCAAGATAACGTTGATCCGAAGGCCACCATTGTATTTGGTATGCGCCCCTGCGACGTAAAATCCATGGTACTATTGGACAATGTGTTTAAAAATGATCAATATGAAGATGTATACTACCTGACTCGTCGGGCCAATACCCTGATCGTGGGACTGGGCTGTAATGAACCGTCAGCCACCTGTTTCTGCAGCAGCATGAGCTGTGGTCCCTTTGCCAAAGAAGGAAGCGATATCTTCCTGACAGACATTGGAGAGGCCTACGTGGTAGAAGGCATCAGCGAAAAAGGAAAAGAATTATTGGCCAAACTGGGCTTAGCCGAAGCCAGTGCAGAAGCAAAGGGTCAAGCGGCCAAACTGCAAGAAGAAACCAAGGCAGATGGCAGCGTTAACATTGAAGGTCTGGCAGAAAAACTGGGCGGCATGTTTGAACATCCATACTGGGATAGCCTGTATGAAAAATGCCTGGGCTGCGGAGCCTGCACCTACCTGTGTCCCACCTGCCACTGTTTTGACATAGCAGATGAAGCCACAGATTGCAACGGCTGCCGGGTAAGAAACTGGGATGCCTGCATGTTCCCGCTATTTACCCTGCATGGTTCCGGTCACAACCCAAGACCGGGTGGAAAGGCTCGTTGGAGACAAAGACTCATGCACAAATTTAACTACTTTGTAGAACGCTACAATGCCACAGCCTGTGTTGGTTGTGGTAGGTGCATCAAAAACTGTCCTGTAAACCTGGATATTCGCCAAGTATTGGCCGATGTCCGGGCGTTGGACTAGCGGAAGCGAGGTTGAAAAGAGATGAGAAACCCTTATCTACCGCTGCCGATGAAATTGGTGAAGAACTTCACTGAGACATCAGACAAACTTATTCATACCTTTACCCTGGAATTCCAAAACGAACAAGATGCTGCAAGCTTCCAATATGAGCCGGGCCAATTTGCAGAACTAATGGTATACGGCAAAGGGGAAGCCCCCTTTGGTATTGCATCTTCCCCCACAGAGAAAGGAATTCTAAAATTCTCCGTGGCGAAAGTAGGAGTAGTGTCCACTGCCCTGCACATGCTGGAGGAAGGGGCCATTGTAGGTGTACGGGGTCCCTTGGGCAACAGCTACCCGCTGGAGCAACTGAAGGGTAAGAGCCTGACTATCATCGGCGGGGGCTTTGCCTTCACCACCCTGCGTTCCACCATCCAATACATTTTGGCGAACCGTGGGGACTATGGAGATTTAACTGTTATCTACGGTGCTCGGAACCCCGGCCTATTGCTGTACAAAGATGAACTGGCTGAATGGGAAGCCAGAAGTGACATTAACCTAATCACCACCATCGACCGTGAAGTGGAAGGCTGGAATGGTCGAGTGGGCTTTATTCCCACGGTTACCAAGGATGTAGCACCCAAGACAGACTATGCCATTATCTGCGGACCACCGGTGATGATTAAGTTTACCATGCCGGTGCTGGTAGAGTGCGGCTTTACGCCGGACCGAATTATCATGAGCTTAGAGAACAGAATGAAATGCGGTATTGGTATGTGCGGTCGCTGCAACGTTGGCAGTAAATATGTCTGCAAGGACGGCCCTGTATTTACCAAAGAACAGTTGGATAAGCTGCCCAACGAATATTAATCAACAGATAGATATCAACTGAGAAGGGGGAGGAATTCGATTATGTCTGAGAATGCCAAGGTCCAAGAACCCGAAGTTATTAATTTCTCTAACATGGATCCCAAATTTAGAGATGAAGTGATGGAAAAACTTAAAAATATTGATTGGACTCAGTGCTTGGCCTGCGGAATGTGCACTGCCGGCTGTCCCTACGCTGATGTTCACGGGAACAATGACCCCCGTAAGTTCCTGCGTAAGCTGGTACTGGGACTTCGCGAAGAGGCTCTCAAAGATCCTTTCATTTGGAATTGTACAGTCTGTGAGCGTTGTACTGTTGAATGCCCCATGGGTATAAACTTCGGTATTATTACCCGTGGTATGAGGGGTCAATTTGGTATTCCCACGCCTGGATTTATGGATAAGGTTGTTAATGAACACATTCATTCTGGTAACCAGATGGATGTTCCTCAGGATGAATATCAAGAAACCATTGAGTGGATTGAGGAAGAACTGCAGGAAGAATTAGGCGATCCTAATTATAAAGTTAATGTTGGTAAAAAGGGTGCAGAGTTTATCTTTGGCCTGAATGCCCGTGAAATTAAATACTACTCCCATGAATTACAAGAAATCCTTAAGGTGTTCTACTATGCCAAGGCCGATTATACCCTGGGTGAGCACCGTTGGGACTGCACAAACTTGGCATTATTCAGTGGGAAAAACGACGATTTCTGTGAAATTCAGCGTCCCTTCTTTGAAGAAGCAGTTCGCTTGGGTGTAAAGAAAATTGTTGTTACCGAGTGTGGCCACGCCTATAAGTCAACTCGTTTGTTTGACGAAAAATTCTGGGATGGTCCCAAGCTTCCCATTCTCAGTGTTTTGGAAGTTTACGATGAGTGGATTAAAAATGGTACACTGAAAGTAGATCCCAGTCGTAACCCTGAACCTTGCACCGTGCACGATCCCTGTAACTTGGTACGTAAATCCGGTGTTTTAGATGCTAACCGTAACGTTATGAACGCCATTTGCTCCGATTTCCGTGAGATGTATCCCAATCGTCAGTACAACTACTGCTGCGGTGCTGGTGGTGGCGCTCTGGCCGTACCTGAACAAAAATCCATGCGGATGGAAAAGGCCAGAAGGAAGATTGAGCAAATTGACGCCACTGGAGCAACCACTGTTGCTATTCCTTGTCACAACTGTATGGACCAGTTTACTGACATGAATAAGGAATACAAGAAGGGCTGGAAGTGTACCCATATTACACCGCTCTTGGCAAAGGCAATCATTCTTCCCGACTGGGCTAAAAAAGAAGAAGAGTAGACCCATAGATAATGACAGGTTTTAGGTGACCCTGACCGCGGGTCTTGCCCCGTGGATTCAGGGTTTCCTTTGTAAAATAGCGAAAATTTCGGAAATAAGTGATATAAATTCTGCTACGGATGCGAGGTGCGAAAATGACTACAACCAATAAAGTAGGAGCTGTGTTGGTAGTGGGCTCCGGGATAGCCGGTATCCAGGCATCCCTGGACTTAGCTGAATCCGGTTACTATGTATACCTGGTGGAAAGAGAGCCGGCCATTGGTGGTACCATGCCCATGCTGGATAAAACCTTCCCCACTAACGACTGCTCCATGTGTATTCTATCTCCCAAACTAGTAGATTGTGGGAGACACCTGAACGTAAACAGCATGACCAACTCAGAAGTAGTTGGACTGGAAGGGGAACCAGGAAACTTTAAGGTAACCATACGGACCAAAGCCCGTTACATCGACGTAAATAAATGTACAGGCTGTGGCAGCTGCGCCGAGGCCTGTCCAGTGAAAGTAGACGACGCCTTTAACCAGGGTTTAAACAAACGGAAAGCCATCTACAAGCTGTACGCCCAGGCATTCCCCAATGCCTATGCCATAGACAGCAGTAAATGCTTAAAATTCAAAAACCTAAGCAATGACAAACTCTGTGGGAAATGCATAAAAGCATGTCAGGCTGGGGCCATTAACCACCACATGCAGGATGAAGAAACCCAAATTGAAGTAGGTTCTATCGTGCTGGTACCGGGCTTTGAAGCCTTTGACCCAACCCAACTTGAATTATATCAATACGGTAAACTGAAAAACGTAGTAACCTCCCTGGAATTTGAAAGAATCCTGAGTGCCTCTGGACCCTTTGGAGGACACCTCATACGCCCCAGTGACCATAAAGAACCTCAAAAAGTTGCCTGGATCCAATGCGTGGGTTCCCGGAACTGCCGGATAGGTAATGGCTACTGTTCCTCAGTATGCTGTATGTACGCAATCAAACAGGCAGTTATTGCCAAGGAACACACCCCGTACGACCTAGGAGCCTCCATATTCTACATGGACATGCGGACCTACGGTAAAGACTTTGAAAAATACTACGAACGTTCCAAAGCCCAATATGGCGTAAACTTTGTACGTAGCCGTGTATACAGCCTAGACCTTGGTGAAAATGACAACGTAAAAATACGCTATGCCTTAGAAGATGGCACCGTAATAACCGAAGAATACGATATGGTGGTACTGTCGGTGGGTTTAGAACCCCACAAAGCAGCTGTAGAACTGGCAAAAACACTGGGAGTTGAACTGAACCAATACAACTTTGTGGATGTACCAGAACTAAGTGGAGTTGCTACCAACAAGCCCGGCGTATACGTAGCAGGTGCTTTCAGCGGCCCCAGAGACATTCCGGAAACCGTTATGCAGGCCAGTGCAGCAGCAGGAGAAGTACAAAAACTGCTGGCAGAAGCCAAAGGGACCCTGACCAAAACCAAAGAATACCCGGCACCCAAAGATGTGTCCGGTGAAATAGTACGGACCGGCGTATTTGTCTGCCACTGCGGTATAAACATCGGCGGTGTGGTAGACGTACCCTCGGTAGCCGAATATGCCAAGACACTACCTGGCGTAGTATACGCCACCGAAAAACTGTACGCCTGTTCCCAGGACGCCAGTGCCCAGATCAAAGAAGCCATAGAAGAACATGGCCTAAACCGGATTGTGGTGGCCTCCTGTAGCCCGCGTACCCACGAACCCATGTTCCAAGAGACCTTAAAAGAGGCAGGACTGAACCCGCACCTCTTTGAAATGACAAACATCCGTGACCACTGCTCCTGGGTACACCAGAACGAACCTGAAAAGGCCACCGAAAAAGCCAAAGACCTAGTAAAAATGGCTGTTAAAAAAGCAGCCCTGCTGGAACCCGTACACCCCATTACCCTGCCCATGAACCATGATGTACTGGTCATTGGAGGCGGCGTATCTGGCTTAACCTCTGCCCTGAATCTGGCTGACCAGGGCTACCAAGTATATATAGTAGAAAAAGCTGAAGAACTGGGTGGTATCGCCAAACGTATTAAGTATGGTATGGGCGGCGAAGATGTACCAGCCTACCTTAACGAACTAATTGGCAAAGTAAATAGCCATACAAAGATTAAAGTCTATACCAGCGTAGAAATAGCTGATGTACAGGGCTTTATGGGCAACTACCAAACCAAACTGACCAACGGTGAAGAAATTAAACATGGTGTAGTCATCATAGCCACCGGCGCTGCTGAATACCAGCCCACGGAATACCTGTATGGCCACAACACCCGAGTACGCACCCTGCTGGAAGTAGAAGGAATGCTGGCAGACGGTAAACTGCAAAACGCCAACAACTATGTCTTTATCCAATGCGTGGGCAGCCGCGATGACGAGCGACCCTACTGCAGCCGGATTTGCTGTACTAAGTCCATCAAACTGGCTCTGAAAGTAAAAGAAGCTAAACCAAGTGCCAACGTCTACATTCTCTACCGTGACATCCGTACCTACGGCTACTTCGAAGACCTGTACACCGAAGCCCGCCGTAAAGGAGTCGTCTTTGTACGCTACAGTGTGGATGCCAAACCGGTAGTAGAAGGAACCAGCTTTGGTACCAAAGTAACCTTTACAGATCATGTTCTAAACCGTCCCGTAGAAATCTACGCAGACATTATCGGACTGGCCACAGCCATTGTACCCAACGATAACACATCCCTGTCCAAACTATTTAAAGTGCCCATCAACGCAGAAGGCTTCTTCTTAGAAGCCCACATGAAATTGCGTCCGGTGGACTTTGGAACGGACGGAGTATTCATGTGCGGACTAGCCCATGGACCGAAAAACCTGGAAGAAAACATTTCCCAGGCAAAAGCGGCAGCCGGACGTGCCGTTACAGCCTTGGCCAAGGAAAACATCGAAACAGATGGTAAAGCAGCCTATGTTGACAAACGGAAATGTATGGCCTGCGGTGTCTGCGTAGAAGTATGCCCGGCCAAAGCAGCAACCCTAGTAACCGATGAGAGAGGCAACACCGCAGCAGATATTAACCCGGCCTTGTGCAAAGGTTGTGGAGCATGCTCCTCCTCCTGCCGTTGCGGAGCCATCAACGTAAAAGGCTGCAGCAACGAACAACTCATGGCCATGGTACAGGCGGTGGCCTGGCAGTAGCGTAAGCTTTGGGGTCGTGCTTATGGGTCGGCCATGGGCTGTGAGCCATTGGAAGAAATGGCTAAACGAAAAATGATTCCCTAAAATAGAAGGACAAACAACCAATATACTGGTCAGGGCGGTGCTTGCACCGCCTGACCTTAGGATATTCAGATACACCTAAGAATTACAACTCGGCCCAAAAAAGCCCGGGTCCCAGGGCCCAGGGCTCACGGCCAAAAAGAAAGACCAATTAACAAAATAACTCACAGCTAAAAAGCTGAAGGCCGAAGGCTGATGGCTGACGGCTGAACAGCCTTTGGCTGTTCCAGGAGGGAAGAAAATGGCCGAACGAGAACCAAAAATTGTGGCGTTTCTATGCAACTGGTGCAGTTATGCCGGCGCAGACCTGGCAGGGGTAGGCCGACTGCAATACCCCCCAAATATCCGTGTAGTACGGGTACCCTGCTCCGGACGAATTAACCCACTGTTTATCATGGGTGCACTGAGATCTGGTGCCGATGCAATACTAACCTCTGGCTGACACCCCGGTGACTGCCACTATGTTAGTGGCAATCTGGTGGCCCGCCGTAAATTCGCGCTGATGAAAAACCTCTTAAACTACATGGGAGTCGAAAAAGACCGAGTGAACTTCACCTGGGTATCAGCGTCTGAAGGGGCAAGATTTGCGGATCTGATTACCGATCTGACCGGAAAAGTAAAAGAAATGGGACCCAACAAAGGTCTATTTCGTAAAGTGGAGTGAGGTGAGAGGGAATGAACAAAACCGAAAGTATTAGAGAAACCGCCAAGAAACTACTGGCAGAAAAGAAAGTAGACCTAGTGGTGGGATTTGCCCAAGGTAGCCTGCCCCTCCGCAGCACCCCGTACTTTGCGAGGACACCGGAAGAGGCAGAAAAGCTCATCTGGAGCGCCACCTGTGAAAACAACCTGGCCAACTTTGTACGCAAGCGTACCGAAAAAGTAGCGGTAATCGCCAAGGGCTGCGATGTACGAGCCATTGTGGGATTGATCAAAGAAGGCCAAGTAAACAGGGAAAACCTAACCATCATCGGTGTACCCTGTGAAGGAATGGTAGACCGTAAACAAATCTGTCAGGCAGTGGGATGCAAAGAAATCCTGGAAGCAACCGACACCGGAGCAGAACTGGTACTCAAAGGAAAAGACTTTGAAAAGACAGTAGCCAAAGCCGAAGTTATGTTTGGCTCCTGCAAAACCTGCCAATACAACAACCCAGTAATCTTTGACGAACTAATTGGCGAACAAGTAGAAGTAAAAGAAGCAAACTATGCGGATATTGAAGCCTTTGAAGCCTTGAGTGACGAAGAACGTGCAGCATTCATAGCCAAAGAAATGGAAAAATGCATCCGTTGCTACGCCTGTCGGCAGGCCTGCCCCATGTGCTACTGCAGCGAATGCTTCGTAGACTGCGGCGCCCCTGCCTGGATTGGTAAAAGTGCCGCCAACGTAGATGACAATGCCCTGTTCCAGGCGGTAAGAGTACTGCACCTGGCAGGACGTTGCGTGGACTGTGGTGCCTGTGAAAGAGCTTGTCCCATGGGCATAAAACTGTCCCTGCTAAACCGCAAGATGGTGAAGGATGTAAAAGAACTGTTTGGTGCAGAAGCCGGCGTAAACCTAGAAGATCCCCCGGCCCTAAACACCCATAAGTTCGAAGATAATGAAGACTTCATGCTATAGGAGTGAGGTGAAAAAGGATGATTCTAAACAAAAGCGAAACCGCGAGTTTACTGGACAAACTGGCAAATGAATACCGAGTGATTGCCCCGGTAGAAAAAGAAGGCCTGGTACAATTCGCAGCAATTCAAAAGGGTGAAGAGGCCAAACTAGACTACATGAATGCCAAAAAACCTGGCAAAGAAATCCTTTTCCCTCAGTCTGAAGAACTGTATAGCTATACAGTGGATGCTGAAGGAGTAAGGATGCAAGATAACGTTGATCCGAAGGCCACCATTGTATTTGGTATGCGCCCCTGCGACGTAAAATCCATGGTACTATTGGACAATGTGTTTAAAAATGATCAATATGAAGATGTATACTACCTGACTCGTCGGGCCAATACCCTGATCGTGGGACTGGGCTGTAATGAACCGTCAGCCACCTGTTTCTGCAGCAGCATGAGCTGTGGTCCCTTTGCCAAAGAAGGAAGCGATATCTTCCTGACAGACATTGGAGAGGCCTACGTGGTAGAAGGCATCAGCGAAAAAGGAAAAGAATTATTGGCCAAACTGGGCTTAGCCGAAGCCAGTGCAGAAGCAAAGGGTCAAGCGGCCAAACTGCAAGAAGAAACCAAGGCAGATGGCAGCGTTAACATTGAAGGTCTGGCAGAAAAACTGGGCGGCATGTTTGAACATCCATACTGGGATAGCCTGTATGAAAAATGCCTGGGCTGCGGAGCCTGCACCTACCTGTGTCCCACCTGCCACTGTTTTGACATAGCAGATGAAGCCACAGATTGCAACGGCTGCCGGGTAAGAAACTGGGATGCCTGCATGTTCCCGCTATTTACCCTGCATGGTTCCGGTCACAACCCAAGACCGGGTGGAAAGGCTCGTTGGAGACAAAGACTCATGCACAAATTTAACTACTTTGTAGAACGCTACAATGCCACAGCCTGTGTTGGTTGCGGTAGGTGCATCAAAAACTGTCCTGTAAACCTGGATATTCGCCAAGTATTGGCCGATGTCCGGGCGTTGGACTAGCGGAAGCGAGGTTGAAAAGAGATGAGAAACCCTTATCTACCGCTGCCGATGAAATTGGTGAAGAACTTCACTGAGACATCAGACAAACTTATTCATACCTTTACCCTGGAATTCCAAAACGAACAAGATGCTGCAAGCTTCCAATATGAGCCGGGCCAATTTGCAGAACTAATGGTATACGGCAAAGGGGAAGCCCCCTTTGGTATTGCATCTTCCCCCACAGAGAAAGGAATTCTAAAATTCTCCGTGGCGAAAGTAGGAGTAGTGTCCACTGCCCTGCACATGCTGGAGGAAGGGGCCATTGTAGGTGTACGGGGTCCCTTGGGCAACAGCTACCCGCTGGAGCAACTGAAGGGTAAGAGCCTGACTATCATCGGCGGGGGCTTTGCCTTCACCACCCTGCGTTCCACCATCCAATACATTTTGGCGAACCGTGGGGACTATGGAGATTTAACTGTTATCTACGGTGCTCGGAACCCCGGCCTATTGCTGTACAAAGATGAACTGGCTGAATGGGAAGCCAGAAGTGACATTAACCTAATCACCACCATCGACCGTGAAGTGGAAGGCTGGAATGGTCGAGTGGGCTTTATTCCCACGGTTACCAAGGATGTAGCACCCAAGACAGACTATGCCATTATCTGCGGACCACCGGTGATGATTAAGTTTACCATGCCGGTGCTGGTAGAGTGCGGCTTTACGCCGGACCGAATTATCATGAGCTTAGAGAACAGAATGAAATGCGGTATTGGTATGTGCGGTCGCTGCAACGTTGGCAGTAAATATGTCTGCAAGGACGGCCCTGTATTTACCAAAGAACAGTTGGATAAGCTGCCCAACGAATATTAAAAATACCTAGTAAGGGACTGGTTTTATGCCAGTCCTTTTTATTTGCGTTTCTTATAATCAAGGGAAAAACGGCATAATATTTTACATACAAAGTAATATTTGCATTACTAGGAAAGTTTCAACAGAATAAAGTATAATAAAATTAGGATGGCAAAAATCTGGATTCACCAGGAGGTACTCAATGGGGCCAGAGGAATTAAGGAAATTGCTGGAGAGTGTCCGTACCCGGGATACGTCCATTGAAGAGGCTATCAATAAATTGAAAATGCTGCCCTATGACGATCTTGGGTATGCCAAAATTGATTATCATCGACATTTAAGAAAGGGTTTTCCAGAAGTTATTTTTTGCCAAGGGAAAACCGTAGAACAGGTGGCAGAAATCTTTAAAAGACTATCCCGGGCCAGTGATACTAATATTATCGGAACCCGGGCCAGTGAGGAAATGTTTCAGGCAGTAAAGAAGCATGTCCCGGGGGCAGAATATGATGCAATGTCTAAGATGCTGATGCGCCGCTTTTCCAATACAGCAAAGAGAGGGAAGGTATGTGTATGCAGTGCTGGAACAGCAGACCTACCGGTAGCAGAAGAGGCGGCTTTAACCTGTGAACTGATGGGTAACCATGTGGAAAGAATCTATGATACTGGGGTAGCCGGTATTCATAGGTTATTGGATCAAGTTGATAAAATATCCCAGGCCAATGTTATCATCGTGGTGGCGGGTATGGAGGGAGCCTTGCCCAGTGTTGTGGGTGGCTTGGTGGATAAGCCAGTCATTGCTGTGCCAACCAGTGTTGGTTATGGTGCCAGTTTTCATGGGCTGGCAGCACTGCTGGGAATGCTTAATAGTTGTGCCTCAGGAGTTACTGTGGTAAATATTGATAATGGCTTTGGGGCTGGTTATGCCGCTAGCCTGATTAATAAACTGGCAGGTGATCAATGATGAGAGTTGCTTATTTGGATTGTTTTGCTGGCATAAGTGGTGATATGTTTTTAGGGGCATTGGTTGATTTAGGAGTAGAACTACCGGAACTGAAGCAGGAACTGTTGAAGCTAGGGGTCGAAAACTTTGATATGATAGCAAGAAAAGTGACCCGAAAGGGAATTAGTGGCGTTAAGGTTGATGTAAAAGTAACAGGAGATCAACCCCACCGGCATCTCGATGACATTGTTAATCTTCTAAGCAACAGTGAGTTGGAAGATACCATTAAACAGGATGCCCAAGAAATATTTGGCATGCTGGCAACTGCAGAGGGAAAAATTCATGGTTGTCCACCGGAGAAGGTTCACTTTCATGAAGTTGGGGCGGTGGATGCCATTGTTGATATTGTGGGGACACTAGTTGGCCTGAAAAAATTAGGGATTGAGGCTGTATACTGCTCTCCATTAAATGTTGGTAGAGGAACAGTGAAATGTGCCCACGGGATTATGCCGGTACCGGCTCCTGCTACAGCTGAGTTGTTGGTTAACGTACCCCTATATACGGCCGGGCCTGCGATTGAATTGGTAACTCCCACCGGTGCTGTATTGGCGAAGTATTTAGCAAAAGAGTTTGGCTTACTGCCAGCCATGACCCTAAAGGCTGTGGGATATGGAGCTGGGGATAGGGAGACAGACATCCCCAACCTGCTAAGAATTATGTTAGGAGAAAGGGATCACCATATTTTTACCTTTTCGCATTGGCAGCAGCCCCATGAACATAGTCATAATCATGGTCATGGACAAAGTCATAGCCACAGCCACCAGTAACCCAGATTATAGATTACAAAATAGCGAGGGAAAAAGCTTGTTGTTACAAAAAAAATATCAAAAGCTACGGCAGCTACTGGGAGAGTGTGGCAAGGTACTGGTGGCCTATTCCGGTGGTACAGACAGCGCCTTTCTGTTGGCTGTGGCGGTTCAGGAACTGGGAGACAACGTATTGGCAGTAACAGCCATTTCACCAACATCTACAAAGGCAGAGGTGGCGGAGGCACAGCAACTGGCAAAGGAACTGGGCGTTCACCATAGGATAATCCATTCAAAAGAAATGGACCTGAGGGATTTTGTAGGAAATACCGCAGAAAGATGTTATATCTGCAAGTACAGTCGCTACTTCGATCTACAGGAAATTGCCAAGCAAAAAAAGATACCCTGGGTGCTGGATGGATCTAACATGGATGATTTAGATGATTATCGTCCGGGTAACAGAGCCATCAAAGAATTGGGGTTGCGGAGTCCCATGCAGGAAGTAACTTTAACGAAAAGTGAAATAAGGCAATTATCCCGCCAAATGGGCTTACCCACCTGGAATAAGCCATCCTCTCCCTGTCTGGCCTCCCGAATACCCTATGGACAGGAGATAACCGAAGAGAAGTTGCGTCGGGTGGAGAAGGCGGAGGAATATCTAACAAAACGGGGTTTTTCTCCATTGAGGGTTCGACACTATCCAGCAGAAGCAAGAATAGAGATTTCACCGGAACAATTCAGTAAATTGATAGAAAAATCCAAGGATATAACAAAGGGACTCCGGGAGTTAGGTTTTCCCAAGGTAACCTTAGATTTAGATGGGTTTTACAGTGGAAGTTTAAACAAGAATCTACCAGACAAAGGGGAGTAAAGTAGTGGATGAATTAAGACAGCAGTTATTCCAATTTACAAAGGAAAATCCCTTTAATAAGATGATGAATCTGGAAGTCACCGAATTAAAACCGGGTGAATCGTGCATCGAAATTACAGTCAATACGAATCACCTGAATCCCCGGGGGAAGTTGCATGGAGGAGTTATCTCCGCCTTGGCAGATACGGCCATGGGAGTGGCTATCCGCACCTTGGGAAAGGCTGGTGTAACGGTAAATTTAAATACAAATTTTATCGCCCCTGGGAACCCTGGGGATCGAGTTGTAGCCCGAGGCAAAGTGGTTCATGAAGGAAGCACGCTAATTTCTGCGGAGTGCACCCTAACAAGGGGTGAAGACATTCTGGCCCGCTCTACCGGAGTATGGTTTATTGTCCAAGATACAAATTAAGTATGATTTTAATCTCCAGGGAAACACTCTGTTATAGAGTTTTTACCAAGGAGGGGAAATTGTTGACAAAAGATGTTATAGCAGCCATAGAGCAGCGATGTAGTGTTCATTCTTTCACCGGAGAACCGATACCGGAAGCCACTGTGGGACGACTGGTGGAAGCAGCCCTTAGGGCACCCAGTGCCGGTAATTTGCAGCCCTGGAAACTGGTGGTTGTTTTTAAAGATGAAGTAAAGCGGGACCTGGCAGGGGCCTGTGAAAGGGAGTCCTTTATTGCGGACGCCCCGGTGAACATTGTGGTATGTCTGGAAAAGGGCAAATCCGAACAGGTTTATGGGCCGGAGGGCCAGGTCTACCAGTACCAGGATATTGGGGCGGCCATTGAAAACATGCTGTTGGCTGCAACAGGTTATGGTTATGGTACCTGCTGGGTAGCAGCCTTTCAAGAGGACAAAGTGTCGCAGATCCTGCAATTGGGTGGCGACCTAAGGCCCGTTGCCATAGTTGCCGTAGGGAATACAGATGAGAAGCAGGAACCTGTTGCCCGGCGGAATGCTGAGGATGTTGTGAGAATCATTCACTAAGAAAAACTCCCTATATGGGAGTTTTTCTAATAGAGCTATATAGGGCTAACAACTTTTATATATTAGGTTAACTTTAGATAATGATATACTTGAAGATATGATTTTAATAGAGTAGGCAAGAGGTGAAGGACTTGAGTATAGAAATAGGAGTTAAGTTTATCGATAATCTGGAGCAAGCCAGGTTGGAGATTCAGGATGTGGGTAGTGACCAGGGTGGTTGGCAGCGTATGGCTCCCAAAGCGGTGCATAGGGTAATAAAGTTAACGGATGTAAGCCCTACCCAGGCCAATATCATTAAGCAGGAGATATTAGCCAGGGGCGGTGAAGCTGCAGTGGCCCGTGGTGTGGTAAACCATTCGGTTGAAAAAACAGATGTTTTACTAATGGCCAGCCTTAAGCAGTACAGAGGATTTGTGGACAAGCTTAGAATGCAGCCCTTTGGTTTAGCAAAGCTGGCAGAAAGACTGGCAGAAGCCCTGGGCAATCTTGAAGGAGTAAAAGTTAGAAAACTAAACTGCCGGGGAAAGGTCTTGGAGTTGGGCCAGAGAACCCGGGTTATGGGGATTTTAAACATCACACCAGACTCCTTTTCGGATGGGGGGCGTTATATGGAAGTGGAGTCTGCCCTGGAACATGCCTTGAGAATGATGGAAGAAGGGGCAGACATCATTGATTTGGGTGGAGTATCCACCCGGCCCGGTTATTCTGAAGTTACTGAGGATGAAGAAAAACGAAGGGTAGTACCTGTTTTAGAAAAACTTTTACAGGCTGTACCGGTACCGATTAGCCTTGACACCTGGCGGGCCGGAGTGGCGAAAGAGGCATTAGAAGCTGGTGTTCATATCATTAACGATCAATGGTCCCTTAGGGGCGATCCAGGTTTGGCAGCGGTGGTAGCTAAGTACCAGGCTCCCATTATAATGATGCACAACGGCTATAATACAAACTATGGGGATATAATGATGGAGGTTCTTCATTTCCTGCGTGTAGGTATTGATATAGCAGAGGAGTCCGGCATTTCAAGGCAGAATATCATTGTGGACCCGGGTATAGGTTTTGCTAAAACCTATGAACAAAATTTAGAAGTTCTTCGGAGAATGAAAGAGCTAACTGTTCTTGGTTGTCCTATATTGTTAGGAACATCTCGTAAATCAGTAATTGCAAAGACCCTCAACCTTCCGGTGGACCAGCGGGTAGAAGGTACTGGAGCCACAGTGGCCTTGGGAATTGCCTGTGGAGCAGATATCGTAAGGGTACATGATGTGAAAGCAATGGTGAGGGTGGCAAAAATGAGTGATGCCATACTACGGGGGGTTAACTGTGAAGGATAAAATTATACTGAGGGGCATGAATTTTTTTGGTTATCATGGAGTCTTTGAGGAAGAACGCAGGTTGGGTCAGCCCTTTCAAGTAGATCTGGAGTTATCCATGGATTTACAGCCAGCAGGACAAGGAGATGACTTAAATTTAAGTGTCAGCTACGCTGAAGTCTTCGAGATTGTAGAACAGGTTTTAACCGGGGAACCTTACAAATTGCTGGAGGCAGTGGCTGAAAGAATTTCGCAACGGGTATTAGAGCAATACGAAAAAGTAGAAGAAATAAAAGTTACACTTAAAAAACCAAACGCACCCATCCAAGGAAATTTTCAATATATGGCGGTAGAAATAACCCGCGGGAGGAAGCATTAAACTATGACCGTGGCATATATTGGCCTAGGAAGCAACATGGGTGATAAAAAAGCCTATATTCAAAGTGCCCTAAAGAAATTGGACCATTATACAGGGATTCATTTGCTTAGGGTTGCATCCCTTTACGAGAGTGCCCCCTGGGGTTATTTGGAGCAGGATTGGTTTGTCAATACTGTGGCAGAAGTGGAAACAACCCTTTCACCCGAAAAAATATTACAGGTGCTGTTTGATATTGAAAGGAGTCTGAACAGAACCAGGGATATTCATTGGGGACCCAGGACAGTGGATCTGGATTTATTACTTTACGGTAGTCAAACAATTTGTTTTCCCCATTTGCAAGTACCACACCCCCGTATGCATGAAAGGGCCTTTGTACTGGTTCCCCTGGCAGAGCTATGCCCGAATATGATTTTAACACAAGGAACTGTGATGGAGTTAGCAGAGAAGACATTAGCGGAGCAGGCAATCAGAAAGATAGAAAGCTAAAGCCGGAAGCATCCTCCGGCTTTAGCTAAACTAAGTATCTTTTATTTTTTTGAAGATAAATTCCACTCCGGTATCAGGGTTAGCCCAGAAATCTGTTAAACGGTAGCCCTTTTCCAAGGTTTTTTGACACTCTGAAATTGCCTGTTCAAAATTTTGAATAAAAGCTTTTCCCGTGGCATCCCCTAGGTTAGGGGTATTATCCATCAGCACTTTTTCGACCATATAATCCGGCGCCTCATTAAAGCCCTCAACTCTGATCGTTGGCATGGTATACACTCCTTGAAAAACTTATTTATCTTTATTATTTCCGGCTAGCTTTGTTTTTACCCATAGGAGTGCAGTTTTTGTATCGGTGATAGAACCGGTGACTTGTTCTTCACATAACTTTTCTAGTATAAGCCCCACCTCTGGGCCTTCAGGGATACCCAGTTCAAGCAAAGCCGCACCTGATAGATAAGGCACTGGATGGAACCTGTCCTTTTCTACTATAAATTTACCGAGGAGATTCAAAATAAATGTACGATAGGCTTCTAATTCACTGATTCTTTCTCCAGCGGTTAAAGTGGCAGTTACGTCAGCCAGTGATAAGATAAGAACATCTAGAATGTAATTTTCCAGAGAACGAAATAATCGGTATACGGACAGATCAGAACGGTCCCCAGAGTTATAAAGGTTTAGGGGCAGCATATGGAGAAGCACCAGATTTACAAGGTAATGTCTCTCAAGCCGGGAAAGCTTGAGCCGTGTTGCCAGGGCTTCAGCATAGGGAACGCCTGCTTCGGCATGACCATGAAAAGAAATGCGGCCATCTTCTCTGATTACAGCGGTATCGGGCTTTCCCACATCATGAATAAGAGCTGCCAGCTTAAGTACTTGGCAACGACTTCTGCCACCGGATAGGTGTTGATTAAAATGAATAAGCAACGGTTCTCCTTCTGACGGTATGGTGGATAATTCTTGTAAAATCACCTCAAGACATTCATAGGTACGCAGACAGTGACGCCAAACGTTTTCAACATGATAGTGATTTTGTTTAGTTTGAGCCATGCGTAATTGGCCAGGTAATAAATACTGCCAAAAATGTAATTCTTGATCCATATAATTAATCCAGAATGATGTGATTGGTAATTTAAAAAGGATAGCTAGCTCATGCCAAAGCCGTTCGCCGGCGATCTGTTCAATACGGCGGGTACCTTGTCTAAGCAATACCATGGTTTCTGGAATAATGGCTAGATTGTATGTGGCTGCAAAGCGTATGCCACGCAGGGACCGCAGAGGGTCCTGTTGGATAGAGGAACTTGATGCAGCCCGCAGTAAACCTTTTTTTAAATCCCCTTTACCCCCTGTTGGGTCTTGTATTTGATTTTGCCAATTATACTTGTTAATACCCATCGATACAGGTAGAGCCATGGCATTGAGTGTAAAGTCTCTGGCAAAAAGGTCCTTTTCCAGGATTTCATCCCGCAGAGGGCTAAAATCAAGATGCCACGAATTTGTTACAACCCGTAGCATTTCACGTTGGTCATCCAGTGTAACCAGGCTTCCCTGATATTGTTGGGTCAAAGTTTGGGCCAATGCAAAAACCTTAGCTGTCACACAAAAATCTAGGTCAACGGGTATCTTGTTTAAGAATAAATCTCTCACAGCACCACCCACCAGATAGGTTTGAATGCTTAGCTGTTGAGAAAGCATACTGATGGTACTCAATAAGCTCCACACGAATTATCACCGTCCAGAATAAGACCGCAGGGAATCATTAAATTATTTGCAACCCCTAACAATCCTATACAATGGGTAATTTATCTACAATTTATTATAACATTTGGTAGTATTTTCTGTCTTGACAGGGACTTACGAAAATTCTAACTATGCGTAAAATAGTTGTTAGCTTGTTAAAACAGTGCTATTATTGATTTCGGGTAGTATCCCTAGGGGAACTGCACCTTTTTCCTGACAAATAAAATATTTTGCCGCTTGGAGCCGAAGGGACCGAGACGGGGGGTGTTAATTTGATTGAAAACCTTTCGAATATTCTCGGGGGGTTTTTTGTGTTTTTTAAATAGTATTAAATGAAGATCAATGTGGACGGGAGGATATTATGAACTGCAAGCCTTCCTTTGCAATTATTGGTGCAGGTAAAGTGGGTAGCGCCATAGGAGTGCTGCTAAAAGAAAGGGGTTATGCTCCAGTAGGTGTTTATAGTCGATCCAAAACGTCTGCCCGGAGGTTAGCAGACCAACTCCATTCAAAGTTATATAAAAATGCCGTAGATGCAGCCAAGGCTGCGGACCTGGTTTTTATAACAACCACAGACAGGGAAATAGGCACCACAGCAGCAATTATCGCCCGTAAGGGTGGATGTAAACCAGGGCAGATTGTAATTCATACCAGTGGAGCCTTAGCCAGCGATGTGATGGAACCGGTACGGGAACAGGGGGCGTGGGCGGTATCTGTTCACCCGCTGCAATCCTTTGCCAGTATAGAAAGCGCCAAAGAGAATTTACCCGGATCTTCCTTTGCGCTGGAAGGTGATGAACAGGCACTACCCCTTGCCGAGAAAATGGTAAAGGATCTACAAGGTCGTTATTTTATTATTAAAGCAGCGGATAAACCACTTTACCATGCGGCGGCGGTGATTGCTTCTAATTACCTCGTTTCTCTTATGCATCTAAGTGCATCCATATACCGTCAGTTGGGACTGGATGAAGAACAAGCCAGGGACGCTTTGTTTCCACTTATTCAGGGAACACTAAACAATATTGCTAAGGTAGGGCCTGCACAGGCCCTTACCGGCCCTGTTGCCAGAGGCGACGCTAGTACAGTAAAGGGACATATCAGTGCACTTTCCAGAATGAATTGGCGAACCCAAGAAGTCTACCGTAGTCTAGGCTTATACACGGTGGGGTTGGCCTTAGAAAACGGAAGTATTACAACCAATGAGGGTGCAGCCCTCAGTAATATTTTTTTGGAGGTAGAAAACTGTGAACAAAAAGGTAACTACTGCCGACTTTCGGCGCATGAAACAGGAAGCCAAACCAATAGCCATGTTAACCGCTTACGATTATCCGACGGCTATGTTGGTCGATGCTTCTGGTATAGACGGCATCCTGGTTGGGGATTCCCTCGGTAATGTGGTTCTGGGGTATGATTCCACTGTGCCTGTAACCATGGATGATATGATTCACCACCTTAGGGCGGTTACCCGTGGTGCAAAGAGGGCTCTGGTGGTAGGGGATATGCCCTTTTTATCCTATCATATCTCCCGGGAAGAAAGTGTTCGTAATGCTGGTCGATTAATGCAAGAAGGTTTAGCCCAGGCGGTTAAATTGGAGGGTGGTCGTGAGGTAGCCGACACCGTGAAAGCAATTACTGAAGCGGGCATCCCGGTAATGGGTCATCTAGGACTTACACCCCAATCTGTGCATCAGATGGGTGGTTATAAGGTGCAGGGAAAGGATGGCGAGGCTGCCCGGAGATTGCTTGAGGATGCCAAAGCCTTGGAAGCCGCAGGGGTCTTTGCCATTGTACTGGAGTGTATTCCTCAACAACTAGCGAAGGTGGTCACCGAAGCGGTAAAGGTACCAACCATTGGTATTGGTGCAGGAAGTGATTGTGATGGCCAAATTCTGGTGACCCATGATCTTTTAGGAATGTTTTCCGATTTTACACCTAAATTTGTTAAAAAATATGCCAATCTAAAGGAACAAATTATAAAGGCCTGTGAGGATTATCAACAAGAAGTAAGAGATAAGGCATTTCCTGGTCCCGGGCATGTCTTCAACATGGCCGATGAGGAATTAAAAAAGATTTATTAGGTGGTAATGTATGAGACTATTTAAAACTGTTGATGAAGTACGTTCTTTTATAAATTCAGTACGCAGGGAAGGAAAAACCGTTGGGTTGGTCCCCACCATGGGTTATTTACACCAGGGGCACCTTAGCCTGGTACACGAGGCCAAGCGTAGTTGTGATGTTGTGATTGTCAGTATTTTTGTTAACCCGACCCAATTTGACCCCAATGAGGATTACCAGACCTATCCAAGGGATTTGCAGCGGGATGTAGCGTTGGTTGCTGATGCCGGTGTGGAAGCTATCTTTGCTCCGGAGGCCGAGGAAATGTACTCCCAGGGCTTTAGTAGTTTTGTAGATGTTACAGGGGTTAGTGAATGCCTCTGCGGGGCATCACGCCCGGGGCATTTTCGGGGTGTAGCAACAGTGGTTACGAAACTTTTTAATATTGTTTTGCCCGATGCTGCTTTCTTCGGGCAGAAAGATTTTCAGCAGGTAATGGTTATTAAACGAATGGTTGCAGATTTAAATATGAGCGTGCAAATTATTGATGTGCCCATTGTACGGGAAGAAGATGGACTGGCCCTAAGTTCTCGCAATGTTTATCTCTCACAGGAAGAAAGAAAGGCAGCATTGGTTTTACACCGTAGCTTACATTTAGCCAAGGAGCAGGTAAATGAGGGAGAACGGAGTGCTCAGCAAATCAAAGAGCGGATAATCAAGGAAATCCAGGCCGAACCCCTTGCTAATATTGATTACGTTGAAATCCTTTCCGTTCCAGATCTTAAACCTATAGAAATAATCAAGGGAAATGTGCTTTTGGCACTGGCTGTACGGTTTGGAAAAACCAGACTAATTGATAATTCTATTTTGGAGGCATAAACGATGCTACTATTCATGTTCAAATCCAAAATACATAGGGCCACTGTCACAGAGGCCAATTTGAATTATATGGGTAGTATTACCATAGATCAGGAACTAATGAAGGCCGCTGGCATTCTACCCAATGAAAAGGTGCAAGTGGTTAATAATAACAATGGTGCACGGTTGGAAACCTATGTTATTGAGGGTGAACCAGGCTCCGGTGTGATATGTCTTAACGGTGCTGCGGCTAGGCTGGTTCAACCAGGGGATACCGTCATTATCATTGCCTATACAATGATCGGTGAGCAGGAGGCCAGGGATTTTAAACCAAAGGTTGTTATGGTAGACGAGAAGAATAAAATAACAGAGGTTATAGACCAGGAATGCCATGGGGTCTGTGGCTAGGCCCTTTGTATTGACAAATTTCAACCCACTGGATAGAATTTCTACAAGAGTAGCATCTGCTAGGCCTATTAGAAAGACACCTGCTCTCTGATAGGCCCAGATGCAACGAAGATTTTAATAAAATTGCCTGAACCTTTTTCGGGCAAGGAGTTGAGTAAATGTCAATCGAGGATAAAATTAGCCAGCTCACGGAAGATATTAAAAGATTGAAAAAAGAACGAAATGCCATAATATTGGCACATGTTTATCAACGCCCAGAGGTACAGGAGGTAGCTGACATTATTGGGGATTCCCTGGAGTTATCCAGGAGGGCGGCCACCACCGATGCTGATGTTATAGTTTTCTGTGGGGTTCATTTTATGGCAGAAAGTGCTGCTATTCTTTCCCCTGATAAAGTTATTCTATTGCCCGAAGAAAATGCAGGTTGTCCCATGGCAGATATGGTTACTGCCGAGGAATTGTTTATTAAAAAGAAGGAAATGCCAGAGGCTATAGTGGTTGCCTATGTCAACACTTCGGCAGAAGTGAAGGCAGAAAGTGATATCTGCTGTACTTCTGCCAATGCAGTTAAAATTGTTCAATCGATCCCGGAGGACAAGCCTATAATTTTTATTCCGGATAAGAACCTGGGTGCCTATGTAGCCAATAAAACAGCGCGACCGATGACCCTTTGGGAAGGCTGGTGCAATACCCATGATTGGGTTACAACGGAGGAAGTGATGAAGGCCAAAGAGACGTATCCGGAGGCATTGGTATTAATTCACCCGGAATGTCGGCCGGAGGTAGTGGCTTTGGCAGATTACGTCTCCAGCACAACTGGTCTAATTAAATTTGCCAAGGAAAGTAGCGCAAAGAAATTTATTATCGGAACGGAAGCAGGTATTCTTCACCAATTGTACAAACAGTGCCCGGGCAAAGAATTTTACTTGGCCACCAAAAGATTGGTTTGTCCAAATATGAAGGCTACAACACTGGATAAAGTGAAGGAAGCTTTAGACAACATGCAACCACAAATTACTGTAGCTGCTGATATTCGAGAAAAGGCGCTGGCTTGTCTGGATAGAATGCTGGCAGTGCAATAAAACATAGATTTTTTTATAATAGCTAAATTTGGGGGGAGTTGTTTTCTTTGACAAACCGATACCTGGTTAATTTTGACTCCAGGGAATTACCCCAACAGGAAGCAGAGTATTTGATCATAGGCGGGGGTATTGCAGGGCTTTTTACTGCTTGGGCGGCAGCAAAATCCGGTGCACAAATAACTCTCCTGACAAAACGCACGGTGGCCGAAAGTAATACCGATAGGGCTCAGGGTGGTATTGCTGCCGCATTGGGTCAGCATGATTCCCCAGCATTACATATGCAAGATACATTAATTGCCGGGGCTGGTCTATGTGATGAAGATGCTGTTAGAATATTGGTAAACGAAGGACCCGAGAGAGTAAAGGAATTAATTAAAATGGGTGCATCCTTTGATCGAACAGGAGAAGATCTTTGTTTCACCAGAGAAGGTTGCCATAGCCAACATCGGATCCTTCATGCACAGGGTGACGCTACCGGAGCGGAGATTTTACGTGCCCTATATCAAAATGTATCCTCATTGTCTAGTGTAGAGATTATTGAAAATCAGTATGTTGTTGACCTGCTGGTCAAAAATAATGTATGTTACGGTGCTCTGGCTATGGATCAAATTACCGGCCAATTTCGTGTTTTTAGGGGTAAAATCGTTGTTTTGGCCACTGGAGGGTCTGGACGGTTATATAACTATACCACAAACCCCGAAGTTGCTACAGCTGACGGAATTGCCTTAGCCTACAGAGCTGGTGCTGAAGTCATGGACATGGAGTTTATTCAGTTTCATCCCACTTCATTGGTTTTACCAGATGCACCCCGCTTTTTAATTTCGGAGGCTGTAAGAGGAGAAGGGGCTCTACTGCGAAATTCTTGGGGGGAAAGGTTTATGGCCCAATATCATGGTATGGCGGAGCTTGCCCCCCGAGATATAGTATCCCGTGCGATTTTAAGTGAAATGGCTAGGACAAGGGCTAATTCTGTTTTTCTTGATCTGACTCACTTAGATCCCGATAAAATTAAGGAACGTTTTCCGACTATCACACAAACCTGTTCCAAATACGGCGTAGATATTGCCCGGGAATTTATTCCAGTTGCCCCGGCGGCCCACTATATGATGGGTGGGGTGAAAACGGATCTCTGGGGAGAAACAAGTATCCAACGCTTATTCGCTTGCGGTGAAGCCAGTTGCATGGCAGTCCACGGTGCAAATAGACTGGCCAGCAACTCATTGTTGGATGGTCTGGTCTGGGGCGGGCGTATTGTGGCAAGGGCCAACCATGTCCTAGAAGAAAGATTACCCGAGGAAACAGAGTTCTTCTGTCAAGATTTGCTGACAACTCCTGAAGAAGACTTTATCGACCTAAGGAAAGAGATACAGCATATTATGGGAGACAAAGTAGGTCCATTACGGACCGCCCAGCGACTAGCCCAAGCACTGGCATTCTTTGAACGTTGGTCATATTTAACCAAGCATGAAGTTAGGGATACAGCAAAAATGGAAGTGCGAAACATGCTGGAGGTTGGGGCATTGATAGCTGAGGCCGCAATGATGCGGAGTGAAAGCAGAGGAGGCCATTTTCGCTTAGATTATCCCGAGACATCAGAGCGGTGGCAAAAGCATATTATTCTTAAGGGTAATTAAAATGGAGGTTCCCCATGGATCTGAATTTTATGGAATTAAGAAAATTGATTGAAACTTCCTTAGCTGAAGACATAGGTACGGGAGATATTACAACCAACAGCATTGTTCCTGCTGAATGTAAGACCAAAGGGATTATATTTGTTAAGGAAACTGGCATTGTGGCGGGTATCTCGGTGGCAGAAGCGGTTTTCCGTTATTTATCCCCGGAGATTGGCTTTATCGCCCATGCAAAGGATGGGGATCAATTGGAGGCCGGCCAAACCATTGCAAAGGTTGAGGGGGATGCTCGGGCTATTTTAACCGGGGAGCGTCTGGCCTTAAATTTCTTGCAAAGAATGAGTGGCATCGCCACCCGGACAGCATCTTTAGTTGAAAAAGTAAAGCTTTACCCTGTGCGTGTTGTGGATACCCGCAAGACAACGCCTGGCTTACGCATGTTGGAAAAGTATGCTGTCCGGATTGCCGGGGGTTTTAATCATCGCTTTGGATTAAATGACGCAGTATTAATTAAAGATAACCACATAAAAGTGGCTGGGGGCATAACACAGGCTATACTGGCGGCCAGACATAATGTGCCCCATACCATTAAAATTGAGGTTGAGGTAGAAAGTTTAGCCGGCGTTATCGAGGCATTAGATGCTAAAGCAGATATTATTATGTTGGATAACATGGATCATGCTACTATGCGGGAAGCCGTCAAGTTGATCGATGGACGAGCCTTGGTGGAAGCATCCGGTGGAGTAAATGAAGAAACCATTGTTTCTGTGGCAAAAACAGGGGTTGATTTAATATCGGTGGGAGCCCTTACTCATTCCATTAAGTCCCTGGATATTAGTTTAGATATTGGTGAGATAAAAGTAAGAAATAACTAATTGTGACAGAAATGTAACAATTTGATGTGAATTTAGTAATAATTCCCCCCTATAATTAATTTAAAAGTTAGTTGCAGGGGGGAATTATTATGTCGTCTAATACCTTGCGTAGGTTTACTCAGGGGATTTTCCTTTTATCCATGACCTATGTGGCCTGGGCACACCAATTCTTCGGCGGGGGTCCAAACGGGAGGCCTCCCATTGATGCCTTTTGTCCCTTTGGTGGGTTAGAGAGTCTTTATGGATTTATAGCCTATGGTGAGTTTATCAAGAGAACGAACCTGTCCAATGTTATTTTACTGGTGGGAACCATATTAACCGCCATCGTGGTGGGAAGGGCCTTTTGTGGCTGGATTTGTCCCCTGGGGACCCTCCAAGAATGGTTAAACCGTTTGGGTCAGAGGATAATGGGCAAGAACTTTAGCCCGCCGGAGAAAATAGACCGTTATTTAAGGTCTTTAAAGTATTTATTCCTACTCCTTATTATTGCTTTAACCTGGCATACAGGAACCTTAGTTTTTCGTGATTTGGACCCATGGGTTGCCTATGCGCATATCTTTGGCGGATGGGAAAAACTAACGGAGCGGCCCATAGGACTGATTTTACTGGTCGTAACATTAGTAGGGGCCATCTTTATTGACCGATTATGGTGCAAGTATCTCTGTCCCCTGGGTGCCTTCTTAGGTCTTTTTCATAAGTTTAGTTTGGTAAAACTGGGTGTTGACCAGCAGCAATGTGTACAGTGTGGAAAATGTGAACGAAAATGTACTATGCAGGTGTCTATCTTGCAAGATCATGTCCAAGGATCGGAATGTATAGCCTGTGGGGAATGTGTTAATCACTGTGTTAAACCGGGAACCCTTGCTATGCGCTTTGGTAAAAAAACCATATCCATACTAATGGTAGGCATTATCACCATTGGACTATTTATGGGAACATATTTGGCTGCTAAATCCACAGGTCTTTGGATTACTAAGGGCAATGCCCAAATTCATATGGAGGAAGAAAGGTAAAGGGGATTTATCATATGATTAAAGGACATAGGTCCCTATGATTTTACCCCATTGCTCTATTACCATAATAACACTTTTATAGATATGATTATAACAATCATATTTTAAGGGGTGTTATTATGGCCAATTGCCCCCATGCAAAAGGGCATTACGGTTGCAATGCCTTAATAGACTATGGTTTTGCTCAGAACACATTGGTTTTACCGGAAAACTGGTGGAAACAGTACTGTAAGGGGAAAAACTATAGACAATGTCCCAATTTAAAAACGGCAGCTAATATGCAAGAGGATTGTTTAAGGCAGGATAAGTCGGGCATTGCTCCTTGTAACGGTTCTTCTGATCAAAAAATAAAACTGATTAACAAAGTATTTAAAACAGAAAAGAAACCCGGTCCATGCCCATGGCGGTAAATCTCCCCATTACTGTGAAAGGCCATGGTGCAACTCCAATATACGGTTTAGAGTTACCGTATCAGAATTTTATACACGTCCTTGGTATCCATAAAGGGGCAAAGGAGAGCTTCTTAAGTAAAAGGTTTCTTAGCGACTAAATGTAAACCTTGGTGGATATAATGGTTGACAAAGAAGTTCTAATGGGATAAAATGCCAAAGGGTGGTATTATGAATCCTAAACAAAAAATCCTAGAGCTACTTCGGGAAGAAGAGCCAGGGTATGTATCAGGCGAATACATATGTCAGCAACTCCAGGTGTCCAGAACAGCTATTTGGAAAACCATTGAGTCCCTTAGGAGTGATGGGTATGATATTGAGGCCAGACCTCGCTTGGGTTATCGTTTGTTAACCTCTCCGGATATTCTAGACCCAGCAGAGTGGCAGACAGATATCAAGACCCATATCATCGGACAGACTGTTCGTTATTACAAAACCACCACTTCCACCAATGAGGTTGCCAAGGACCTTGCAAGGCAAGGGATAACCGAAGGGGCCATTATCATTACAGAGGAACAAAGCAAAGGTCGGGGAAGGCTGGGTCGCACCTGGCAATGCCCACCCCGGACGGGTCTTTGTTTTTCCGTAGTCCTATTCCCCCGGGCCAATCCAATGGAGGTGCCCCAGTTTACTATGTTGGCAGCGGTGGCTGTGGTTAAGGCTTTGTATCGTACCCTCGGTCTTAGGGCACAGGTTAAATGGCCCAATGATGTCTACATTGAGGGACTAAAAATATGTGGTATCCTTGCAGAGATGGCTGCGGAGGCAGATCGAGTAAAGTATGTTGTTTTGGGGATTGGCCTGAATGTGAATCAAAGCAAGGAAGACTTGGTGTGTTTTGGTAATACAGCCACTTCCCTGAGGGTTCAATTAGGGCGGACACTGCTGCGATCCCAGATATTAAAGGTACTACTGGAGGAACTGGATAATCTTTATACCCTTTGGCAACAGGAAGGATTTTTACCTCTGAAGGGTTTATGGCGAGATAACGCTTTATGGATAGGTAACAAGGTACAAGTAAGTGGATTAAATAGCAATTACCAAGGTACTATGGAAGGAATCGATGACGGCGGGGCCTTGCTTCTTCGGTTATACGACGGTACCATAAAAACATTTTATTCAGGGGAAGTATCATTGAGACCAGCCAATAAATGACCCGGGATAGACTCTCGGGCAAGTTTTTGGCCTAAATGTCAACTTGGGGGAAATATAATGGTTAACAAAGGAGGTGTATCGATTGCGACTTACTAGCAGGGAAATTTCAATGGCAGCCTTAATGGCGGCAATTATGGTGGTGGTGACCTTAATCACCCGGGTTCCATTTGTACTGGCACTGGTGCCCTTCAGTTTACAACCTTTGATAGCGATACTGGCGGGGGTGCTATTGGGGGCAAGGACCGGGGCCTTGAGTATGATTGTTTATTTACTATTGGGCTTGATCGGGCTGCCGGTATTTGCCACGGAGCCCTTCGGAGGTCCTGCCTATGTGCTGAAGCCCACTTTTGGATTTCTTTTAGGACAGGTAATTGCTGCCTATGTAGCAGGAAAAATCTTAGAAGGACATAAAGACAAGAAATTAATCTATTATTTGATGGCCTCAGTGGCAGGGATGGCTGTTATCTATGTAGTGGGGCTACCATATATTTACGTGACATTAAATTTTTATCTTGGAAAAACAGTATCCCTGATGGGAGTGTTAAAAATTGGCTTTTTACCCTTTGTCCTTTGGGATTTATTAAAGGCTGTAATTGTGGCTGTTTTGGCAAGAGCCATTCATCAACGACTGCCTAATTCTTCAACCAAGCCAAACCAAAAGCTGCCGAGTTAACCTCGGCAGCTTTTGCATTAAGCTAAGGTGACCTTTTGTATTTCTTCAATGCCCAGTCGCTCTACAAATTTAAACATTCTCTCGCCGTTCTTAGCATTCTCTTTATAATAACTAATTAACCGACCAGCCAGGGATACAACCTCTTCTATACTCAGGCCCTCTGCCAGCACTTTACCAATGTGGGGAGCGGCACCGGCGTTGCCGCCAATCACAACGGTGAAGCCATTTGGTTTTCCAAAGGCCCCAAAATCCCTCGTCCAAGCTTCGCAACAATTTAATGGGCATCCAGAAATACCCATTTTAAATTTATTAGGCAATGCTATGCCAGAGAAAAGTTCATCTAGCCTTTGGGCCAGTCCTAAGGAATCCTGTTTACCATATTTGCACAGGGAATTTCCTGGACAGGATTGCACACTTCTTACACAGAGACCTGTGGCAGGTGCAGCTTCCATTCCGAGGTCTGCCCATACTTTGTTTACATCTTCTTCTTTAATGCCCACCAATGCGATTCGTTGGGAAGCAGTCATCTTTATCACCGGAATTTGATACTTGTCCACAACATCGGCCAACTTACGTAAGGAGTCACCGTTTAATAACCCGGCGAAACCAGTTTTAGGGATAATTGCATAGGTATTATCACGTTGTAAGATAGCATTTTTGGGGGATTCTGACATGAGCATAGCTCCTTTCACAACAAAAAGTATACTAAAATAGTATACAAAAGATAACTTTAATGTCAAGGGAAAACAAAATAATACAGAAAAATAAAAATTAATCAAATGATGAGTTATCTTAGGCTGGCTTTACGATATATTGGTCTTATTGCACTTTGTCATCTAAATTGATAGAATTGCTCTTGAGTTGATTGACAAAGGGAATCACTTGTCAACAAAATTGGAAATGTTGTTAAAAGAGAAAGGTAGGGAACAATTTGCTACTGGCAATAGACATTGGCAATACTAACATTGTCTTTGGTGTTTTTCAGGATAAAAATTTGGTAGATCACTGGCGTTTAGCCACAGACCGTAACCGGACCGCTGATGAGTATGGTGTTTTATTAAAAGAACTTTTTACTTTATCGAAAATAAATATGACTTCTGTGGAAGGGGTTATTATTTCTTCCGTCGTGCCTCCGGTAAATGGGCTGTTGGAATCTATGATTAAAAAATATTTTAAGTTGGATCCCATTCTGGTTGGACCGGGAATTAAAACCGGTATTCCTATTAAAACGGACAATCCCAGAGAAGTTGGTGCGGACCGAATTGTCAATGCAGTAGCCGCCTACTCCCTCTACGGGGGTCCTCTAATTATCGTTGACTTTGGCACAGCAACTACCTTTTGCTGCGTAACAGCCAAAGGCGAATACTTAGGAGGGGCCATCGCACCGGGCATAGGTATTTCAACCGAAGCTTTATTTGCCAGGGCAGCTAAACTGCCTAGGGTAGAACTTGTTAAACCTCTGTCAGTTATTGGTAGGAATACAATAAATGCCATGCAAGCGGGAATTGTTTTTGGCTTTGCGGGGCAGGTAGAAATGATTGTGAAAAGGATGAAACAAGAGATAGGAACTGATGTACAGGTTATTGCAACTGGGGGGTTGGCAGAGATTATTGCCAGGGAAACCACAGTGATAGATATAATTAACCCCTCGTTAACTTTGATGGGTTTATATATTCTCTACGAACGCAACCAGGCGACTAATGGGGGACAAGGCTTATGCAAATAGGTTCCGTTAGGTTACCAAATCAGGTGATTGCGGCTCCCATGGCCGGGGTAACAGATAGGGCCTATCGAATTCTTGCTAGAGAGCAAGGATGTGGACTTGCTGTTACAGAAATGATTAGTGATTTAGCGTTACTTTATGCCAATCCCAGGACTTACAGAATGTTGGATTTCAGGGGAGAAACAGTACCACTAAGCGTTCAGATATTTGGTTCAAACCCTGAATCCATGGGCAAAGCCGCAGCCATTGTTGTGGAAAGGGGGGCAACGATTGTTGATATTAATATGGGTTGCCCCACACCTAAAATTGTAAAAAACAACGAAGGCAGTGCACTGATGAAGACCCCACAATTGGCTGCCAAAATTGTGGAGGCGGTGGTAAAGTCCGTACCTGCCGTGCCAGTTACCGTAAAAATTCGTAAGGGCTGGGATGAGCAATCGGTAAATGCTGTTGAATTTGCGAGGTTAGTGGAGGCCGCAGGGGCTTCGGCTGTGGCAGTGCATGGGCGTACCCGAAGCCAATTTTATAGTGGTAAGGCCGACTGGGAAAGCATTCGAAAAGTTAAAGAAGCTTTAAAAATACCTGTTATTGGGAACGGGGATATTTGGTGTGCCCGGGATGCTGCTAAGATGTTAGAGTTGACTGGTTGCGATGGTGTAATGGTAGGACGAGGGGCAATGGGAAACCCATGGATCTTCCGAGAAATTGTCTATTATCTAAAGACCGGAATGGAACTGCCTTGTCCCAGTGCACAGGAAAGGGTAGAAACTGCAATTCGTCATTTACAGCTCATGGTGGAGTCTAAGGGCGAGGAGGTAGCGGTTTTTGAAATGAGAAAACACGCTGCCTGGTACACTAAGGGTATGCGGGGAGCTGCCCGGATAAGGGAGACCATTAACAAGTCCCAAAGTAAAAAAGAGATTGAGGATATACTGAGAAGTCTCCTGGATTAAAGAAAAGGTTTTGTTTTCTAACAGAACCTTTTTTCAGTAAAATTTATGGCCTGTTCTCGTATTTTTTATAATGATTGTTGATTTACAGGCATATGATTGTAAAGAAATAACCATAATACGAGAACGGGGGAAGCACCATGAAAAGCTTTGCTTTTATTGTACACCCACTGGATTGCAGTGATGTGGCCAGAAAATTTAACTTTACACGCTATATGCCAGATACCCTGGTTGAACAGACTCTAAAACTGCTCCCCCCTGTTCAGATATCTTCCATCACAGGAATCCGTTCCCCAGAGGCAGAAACCAAGGGGGCCTTTGTGTCCTGCCTGCTTACAACGAAACAAATGATAACACTACCGCAGCAATTTGTTATAAATAAGGTTATTCAGGCCGGCCGCCTGGCTGAAAAATTAGGGGCTAATGTTGTGGGGTTAGGAGCTTTTACAAAAGTGGTTGGGGATGCTGGTATAACTGTGGCAAAAAATCTAAAAATACCCGTAACAACGGGTAACAGTTACACCGTTGCCATGGCCCTGGAAGGAGCAAAGAAAGCCGCACAATTAATGGGTCACGATTTGAAGAAATCACGGGTTACAGTGGTGGGGGCCACTGGAGCCATTGGCAGTGTATGCGCATTGTTTTTAGCCAGAGATGTAAAGAATTTAACCTTGGTTGGTAGAAACGAGGCAAAACTGCACCTGCTGGCAGATCGTATTATGTATGAGACTGGATTGGCAGCAGAGGTCAACTCCAATATTAAATCCGTCCTAAGAAAGTCCGAACTGGTTATTACTGTAACTAGTTCGATGGATACCATTATTCAGCCAGAGGATTTAAAACCAGGGGCGGTGGTGTGTGATGTAGCCAGACCAAGGGATGTTTCCCGTCGGGTAGTAGAGGAAAGGGATGATGTTCTGGTTATCGAAGGAGGGATTGTTGAGGTTCCAGGAGATGTCAATTTCAATTTTAATTTTGGCTTTCCTCCAAAAACTGCCTATGCATGTATGGCTGAAACTATGATATTGGCCCTTGAAGGAAAAATGGAAAGCTATACATTGGGGCGAGAACTAACTCTCAAGCAGGTAGAGGAGATCTATCAATTAGGTAAGAAACACGGTTTTCGCTTAGCAGGATTCCGCAGCTTTGAAAAACCCATATTAGAAGAAGAGATTAGTTTAATAAAACAAAGGGCATTAATAAAAGCATCTTAGGATTTTAAGATGTTTTCAAATGAATTCTTGACAAATAATTCATGGTGTTTTTATAATGTACAGGAACAATAGACAAAGAAAGGAAGCACTGCAATTGGTATTCCCCCTTTTGCAGTGCTTTAACTGTAGATAGGCTTATTGCTAATTAAAGAAGATAGAGAAAACGGATTTTAAGGATAAGGAGAGTTAGAATGAAAGAAAAAGATGTCATGCTTACAGTTACTGGTTTAAAGCAATTGGAGGATGAACTGGAACAACTTAAGACCGTGAAGAGACGGCAAGTGGCCGAGAGAATTAAGCAAGCAATCGAATTCGGAGACATTAGTGAAAACTCTGAATATGAAGATGCTAAAAATGAACAGGCTTTTATTGAGGGTCGTATTTTAACCCTTGAAAAAATGCTGCGTAACGCTAAAATTATTGATGACGAAAACCTAGATAACGAAGTGGTTTCATTAGGCTCCAAAGTGATTTTAAAGGACTTGGAGTTTGGGGATGAGTTGGAATATTCCATAGTAGGATCTGTGGAAGCAGATCCAGATGCAAACAAAATATCTAATGAATCACCGGTTGGTAGAGCTATTTTAGGACAATCCAAAGGGAGTGTTGTGGAAGTTAATGTTCCTGCGGGTATTTTGAAGTATGAAATTGTCGACATTTTGAGGTAGCGTTTGGGGGTTTTGAAATGACAGATGTAAACGAAAATAATTTAGTACAACCGTCTTCGGAGACACCGGATGCCGGACAAACCATGCTTGAAGATCTTAATGAGCTTATGAAAGTTCGCAGAGAGAAACTACAAGAACTTATTAACCAAGGCATTCAGCCCTTTGGTGAAAAATTTGAGGTTACTCATTATACCTTTGATATCACAGAGCGGTTTGAAGAAATGGAAGGGCAAACCGTTACCATTGCGGGTCGCATTACAGCAAAACGAGTAATGGGTAAAGCTAGTTTTGCCAATATCCAAGACAGTAGAGGGAATATTCAAGTATATGCTAGGTTAAACGATTTGGGAGCAGAGGAATATGCTCGCCTTGAGAAACTGGATATCGGTGATATTATTGGCTGTTACGGAAAGGTATTTAGAACTCGTAAAGGTGAAATAACCGTACATATTGACAGTTATAAATTATTATCAAAGTCCTTACGACCTCTGCCCGAAAAATGGCATGGGCTAAAGGATGTTGACCTACGCTACCGTCAACGTTACGTAGATCTTATTGTAAATCCCGAAGTAAAACAAACCTTCATTACCCGTAGTAGGGTGGTAAGGGGTATCCGCAACTACTTAGATCAGAGGGGCTTCCTAGAGGTTGAAACCCCCATGATGCACCCCATTGCCGGCGGTGCCAGTGCACGCCCCTTTATTACCCACCATAATACCCTGGATATGAATCTCTACATGAGGATTGCCCCAGAGTTATATCTAAAAAGGTTATTAGTGGGCGGATTTGATAAGGTTTACGAAATTAATCGCAACTTTCGCAACGAAGGTATTTCTACTAGGCATAATCCTGAATTTACTACTATTGAATTATACCAAGCCTATGCTGACTATAATGATATGATGGATCTCACAGAAGATCTTATTTCTCAGGTGGCTCAGGATGTGCTGGGGACCACTATGGTTGAATACGAGGGTGTAGAAATCAGCCTTGCTAAACCATGGCGACGGGTTCCTATGCTAGAAATTGTCAAAGAACATTCAGGATTAGATTTTTCCCAGTTAAAAGACGCTAAAGAAGCCTTTGAAGCAGCTAAGGGGTTAGGCCTTGATGTTGAACCCAGTGCTTCTTGGGGAGATATTCTTAATACGGTATTTGAGGAAAAGGTTGAGGACAAGCTGATTCAACCAACCTTTGTAATAGATTACCCTGTAGACATATCACCCCTGGCAAAACGTCAGCAAGAGAACCCAGAATTGACTTATCGTTTTGAGTTATTCATATATGGACGGGAATTAGCCAATGCTTTTTCCGAGCTTAACGATCCTATTGACCAAAAGGGCAGATTTATGTCCCAAGTAGAAAAGAGAAATGCAGGGGATGAAGAAGCCCAAATGTATGACGAAGATTTCATTCAGGCTCTAGAATATGGCATGCCACCAGCCGGAGGATTAGGAATCGGTATTGACCGTCTAGTTATGTTATTAACCAACTCATCTTCTATTCGTGATGTAATATTATTTCCGTTAATGAGACCCAAGGAATCCTAGTATAAGAACAAATTACCTTTTGACTTTAACCGCCGGGAATGATAAGCTATTTCTTGTCTCCCGGCGGGTTAAATGCCGGAACAAAAAAGATAAAAATAATACTAGACAAAACATTATACCACATGTATAATTAATTCTTGTGAGAGCTGACAACATTTGTTATAAAAAAACAATGTTAAATAAAACTTGACACAGAATTTACAATATGGTAACATTTCAAATCGAGGGCAGTAAAAACTGCCGAGAAAAACTGGTCTTTGAAAACTAAACAGAGATGATGGATGCAAAAGGTCAAGTCAAAAGTCATCGCAAGATGAAACTATGAATGACCACAAAAAACATCCTCGTCAAGCGTTAAAAGACGCTAGCGAGTAAATCAAGGATAAGAAAAGAGCCAAAAACTCTTTAAAATATTGCGAAATATTTTACGGAGAGTTTGATCCTGGCTCAGGACGAACGCTGGCGGCGTGCTTAACACATGCAAGTCGAACGGTCTTCGAGGTTCGACATTCGAGGTTCGAATTTTGAGTTCGAGTAAAGCTTAAGGGTCATTTAAAAGACCCCAAAGAAATGCTTGGATCGAATCACGAATTTCGAACGTCGAACTTCGAAGATAGTGGCGAACGGGTGAGTAACGCGTGGATAACCTGCCTGATAGACCGGGATAACAGCTGGAAACGGTTGCTAATACCGGATACGCTTGCGGAGTCGCATGGCTCTGTAAGGAAAGCTATCGTGCTATCAGATGGATCCGCGTCCCATTAGCTAGTTGGTGGTGTAACGGACCACCAAGGCGACGATGGGTAGCCGGCCTGAGAGGGCGAACGGCCACACTGGGACTGAGACACGGCCCAGACTCCTACGGGAGGCAGCAGTGGGGAATCTTCCGCAATGGGCGAAAGCCTGACGGAGCAACGCCGCGTGAGGGAAGAAGGCCTTCGGGTTGTAAACCTCTGTTTTCAGGGAAGAACAAATGACGGTACCTGAAGAGTAAGCTCCGGCTAACTACGTGCCAGCAGCCGCGGTAATACGTAGGGAGCGAGCGTTGTCCGGATTTACTGGGCGTAAAGGGCGCGTAGGTGGTGCATTAAGTTAGAGGTGAAAGTTCGGGGCTCAACCCCGTGATTGCCTCTGATACTGGTGGACTTGAGTGCAGGAGAGGGGAGCAGAATTCCCAGTGTAGCGGTGAAATGCGTAGATATTGGGAGGAATACCAGTGGCGAAGGCGGCTCTCTGGACTGTAACTGACACTGAGGCGCGAAAGCGTGGGGAGCGAACAGGATTAGATACCCTGGTAGTCCACGCCGTAAACGATGAGTGCTAGGTGTTGCGGGTATCGACCCCTGCAGTGCCGCAGTAAACACAATAAGCACTCCGCCTGGGGAGTACGGTCGCAAGACTGAAACTCAAAGGAATTGACGGGGGCCCGCACAAGCGGTGGAGTATGTGGTTTAATTCGACGCAACGCGAAGAACCTTACCAGGGCTTGACATCCTACGAAACTCATAGAGATATGAGCCTTATCCTTCGGGATAACGTAGAGACAGGTGGTGCATGGTTGTCGTCAGCTCGTGTCGTGAGATGTTGGGTTAAGTCCCGCAACGAGCGCAACCCCTAACATTAGTTGCCAGCACGTAAAGGTGGGAACTCTAATGTGACTGCCGTTGACAAAACGGAGGAAGGTGGGGATGACGTCAAATCATCATGCCCCTTATGTCCTGGGCTACACACGTACTACAATGGCCGGTACAGACGGAAGCGAAGCCGTGAGGTGGAGCAAACCTGAGAAAGCCGGTCCCAGTTCGGATTGTAGTCTGCAACTCGACTACATGAAGTCGGAATCGCTAGTAATCGCAGGTCAGCATACTGCGGTGAATACGTTCCCGGGCCTTGTACACACCGCCCGTCACACCACGAAAGTTGACAACACCCGAAGCCGGTGAGCTAACCGCAAGGAGGCAGCCGTCGAAGGTGGGGCCGATGATTGGGGTGAAGTCGTAACAAGGTAGCCGTATCGGAAGGTGCGGCTGGATCACCTCCTTTCTAAGGAGAAATTAGCGAAAGCTAATTATCTAAGGTCGGTCATTCATCATCAACCTGTTTAGTTTTGAGAGACCAAATGGGACTATAGCTCAGCCGGTTAGAGCGCACGCCTGATAAGCGTGAGGTCGGTGGTTCGAGTCCACCTAGTCCCACCAATAAATAGATATATCGTGGGGGCATAGCTCAGCTGGGAGAGCACCTGCCTTGCAAGCAGGGGGTCAGCGGTTCGATCCCGCTTGTCTCCACCATTTTTATCTATTTAGCTATGAGCCATGAGCTTAAGCTAAGTCTCTTAAAAACAAACCTGAAATCCAACGTTCTTTGAAAACTGAACAGCGACAAGTAAAGCGTCGACAAAAACAATTTCAGTAGGTTACCAAAAGTAACCGAGCCGAAAAGCAAGATTGGTCAAGAAAGAAAGGGCATACGGTGGATGCCTAGGCGCTAAGGGCCGAAGAAGGGCGCGGTAAGCTGCGAAAAGCCACGAGGAGCCGCAAGCAGGCATTGATTCGTGGGTACCCGAATGGGGCAACCCGGCGGAGCAAACCTCCGTCACCCTATGCTGAATCCATAGGCATAGAGGAGGGCACCCGGGGAACTGAAACATCTAAGTACCCGGAGGAAGAGAAAGAAACATCGAACCCCCAAGTAGCGGCGAGCGAAAAGGGGCGAGCCTAAACCAGAATTCTTCGGAAATCTGGGGTTGCGGGACCCTCATCACGTGATAACTAGACCTAGTTGAAGACACCTGGAAAGGTGCTGCACAGAAGGTAAAACACCTGTAGACGAAAGGTTGAACATTACAGAGGAAATCCCAAGTACCGCGGGACACGAGAAACCCCGTGGGAATCAGGGGGGACCACCCCCCAAGGCTAAATACCCATAGCGACCGATAGTGAACCAGTACCGTGAGGGAAAGGTGAAAAGCACCCCGGGAGGGGAGTGAAAAAGAACCTGAAACCGTATGCCTACAAGCTGTCGGAGCACTATTCGAGGTTCGATATTCGAGATTCGAAATTCGAATGCATGTCATATCTTACGGGTCAAGTAAAAAAGACCCTAAAGGAATGCGTGTATCGAACCACGAACTTCGAACATCGAACTTCGAAGTGTGACGGCGTACTTTTTGTAGAACGGACCGGCGAGTTACATCTAACGTGCAGGTTAAGGCAGGAAAGCCGGAGCCAAAGCGAAAGCAAGTCTTAAAAGGGCGAGAGTGTACGTTGGAGTAGACCCGAAACCTGGTGATCTACCCATGTCCAGAGTGAAGCTTTAGTAAAATAAAGTGGAGGCTCGAACCGACCTTCGTTGAAAAGGAGGCGGATGAGGTGTGGGTAGGGGTGAAATGCCAATCGAACCAGGAGATAGCTGGTTCTCCCCGAAATAGCTTTAGGGCTAGCCTCGGTGGATGAATAACGGAGGTAGAGCACTGAATGGGCTAGGGGCCTTCACGGGTTACCGAACCCAATCAAACTCCGAATGCCGTTATTTTAGAAACCGGGAGTCAGACTGCGGGTGCTAAGATTCGTAGTCAAAAGGGAAACAGCCCAGACCAACAGCTAAGGTCCCAAAGATATACTAAGTGGAAAAGGATGTGGGGTTGCTAAGACAACCAGGATGTTGGCTTAGAAGCAGCCACCATTTAAAGAGTGCGTAATAGCTCACTGGTCAAGTGACCCTGCGCCGAAAATGTAACGGGGCTAAGTATATCACCGAAGCTTTGGATTCTCGAGGTTCAATATTCGAGATTCGATGTTCGAAAGGAAAACTCACATGATAAAAGATTATCATGATCTTGAAGTGTACAAGAGGGGATATAAACTGGCTCTTCAAATACACAAAACAACAAAGGGTTTTCCGCAGCATGAGTTGTATGAGATAGGGAGCCAAATAAGACGTGCGGCCGTATCAATACCGCTTAATATAGCCGAAGGATACGGTAGAAAGAACTATGTAGATGATTTTAAGAGGTTCTTAATAAATGCACTTGGATCCTGTAATGAGGTTGCAGTTTTACTAGATATGATCAAAGACCTTGGATATATATCAGATCAGTATGAAGGTTTTAAAGAGGAATACGATCATCTAGGAAGGCAACTAAACAAACTGATACAAACTTGGAAATAATCGAATTTCGAAATTCGAATATCGAACTTCGAGAATGGTAGGGGAGCGTTCTTACCACATTGAAGCAGTACCGAAAGGAGCTGTGGAGAGGTAAGAAGTGAGAATGCCGGTATGAGTAAGCGAAAAGGCAGGTGAGAATCCTGCCCGCCGAAAACCTAAGGATTTCTGGGGAAGGTTCGTCCGCCCAGAGTAAGTCGGGACCTAAGCCGAGGCCGCAAGGCGTAGGCGATGGACAATCGGTTGAAAATCCGATACCACCAAAAACCGTATGAGGATGGAGTGACGCAGGAGGGTAAGTTAAGCCAGCGGTTGGAAAAGCTGGTCCAAGCCCGTAGGGTGTAAGATAGGCAAATCCGTCTTACATAAAACCTGAGAGGTGACGGGGAGCGAAAACAAGTAGCGAAGTAACTGATCCCAAACTGCCAAGAAAAGCTTCTAACGAGGTAAGTTGGTGCCCGTACCGCAAACCGACACAGGTAGGTGGGGTGAGAATCCTAAGGCGCGCGAGAGAACCCTCGTTAAGGAACTCGGCAAAATGACCCCGTAACTTCGGGAGAAGGGGTGCCTCGGTATCGTGAAAATTGTACGATTGGAGCGAGAAGAGGCCGCAGAGAAAAGGTCCAAGCGACTGTTTACCAAAAACACAGGTCCCTGCTAAAGCGAAAGCTGACGTATAGGGGCTGACGCCTGCCCGGTGCTGGAAGGTTAAGGGGAAATGTTAAGGAAACTGAAGCATAGAACCGAAGCCCCAGTAAACGGCGGCCGTAACTATAACGGTCCTAAGGTAGCGAAATTCCTTGTCGGGTAAGTTCCGACCCGCACGAAAGGCGTAACGATTTGGACACTGTCTCAACGAGGGGCTCGGTGAAATTGTAATGACGGTGAAGATGCCGTCTACCTGCGACAGGACAGAAAGACCCCGTGGAGCTTTACTGTAGCTTGACATTGGGTTTTGGTATTTGATGTACAGGATAGGTGGGAGACTTAGAAGCTTGCACGCCAGTGTAGGTGGAGTCAGCGTTGGGATACCACCCTTTAGATATTGAAATTCTAACTAAATTCCATGAAGCTGGAATGAGGACAGTGTCAGGTGGGCAGTTTGACTGGGGCGGTCGCCTCCCAAAAGGTAACGGAGGCGCCCAAAGGTTCCCTCAGTGCGGAAGGAAATCGCACGTTAGAGTGTAAAGGCAAAAGGGAGCTTGACAGCGAGACCAACAAGTCGAGCTGGTACGAAAGTAGGGCTTAGTGATCCGGCGGTTCTGAGTGGAAGGGCCGTCGCTCAACGGATAAAAGCTACCCCGGGGATAACAGGCTTATCTCCCCCAAGAGTCCACATCGACGGGGAGGTTTGGCACCTCGATGTCGGCTCATCGCATCCTGGGGCTGAAGTAGGTCCCAAGGGTTGGGCTGTTCGCCCATTAAAGCGGTACGTGAGCTGGGTTCAGAACGTCGTGAGACAGTTCGGTCCCTATCCGTCGCAGGCGCAGGAAACTTGAGAAGAGCTGTCCCTAGTACGAGAGGACCGGGATGGACGGACCGCTGGTGTACCAGCTATCGTGCCAACGGTAGTGCTGGGTAACTAAGTCCGGAAGGGATAAGTGCTGAAAGCATCTAAGCACGAAGCCTCCTTCAAGATGAGGTTTCCCACCTTCTCGAAGTTCGAGTTTCGACATTCGATGTTCGAATTTGGGTAAGAATTTTGGGTTGTTAAAAATAAAGACCCAAAAGAAATACTTAGATCGAACTTCGAACCACGAATTTCGAACTTCGAGAAGGGTAAGATCCCATGAAGACTACATGGTAGATAGGCCGGGAGTGTAAGAGCAGCAATGTTTTCAGCTGACCGGTACTAATAGATCGAGTTCTTGACCAAAAACAAGCCTTAGGCCATGTGCCATGAGCCGTGAGCTAAGGTTAAGAATATATGACGCAATACTAAATAGCTGTTCAGTTTTGAGAGAACATAAATTGTTTGCTCAAAGGAAAAGCCAAAAAGCTCATGGCCCAAGGATGACCTAAAAGTAATACCCAATAGCATAAAGTTTCTGGTGGCGATACCGGAGGGGGTACACCTGTTCCCATCCCGAACACAGCAGTTAAGCCCTCCAGGGCCGATGGTACTTGGAGCTCACGCTCCTGGGAGAGTAGGTCGTCGCCAGAATAATTATATTCCTCGATAGCTCAATGGTGGAGCAACCGGCTGTTAACCGGTAGGTTGCTGGTTCGAGTCCAGCTCGGGGAGCCAGTAAAATAGCCATCAGCTTTTAGCCATGAGCTATGAGCGAAGGTAAAAATATATGACGCAATACTAAATAGCTGTTCAGTTTTGAGAGAACATAAATTGTTTGCTCAAAGGAAAAGCCAAAAAGCTCATAGCCCAAGGTCCACAGTCCATGGCTGACCTAAAAGTAATACCCAATAGCATAAAGTTTCTGGTGGCGATACCGGAGGGGGTACACCTGTTCCCATCCCGAACACAGCAGTTAAGCCCTCCAGGGCCGATGGTACTTGGAGCTCACGCTCCTGGGAGAGTAGGTCGTCGCCAGAATAATTATATTCCTCGATAGCTCAATGGTGGAGCAACCGGCTGTTAACCGGTAGGTTGCTGGTTCGAGTCCAGCTCGGGGAGCCAATAAAACCTTCTGCATTTGCAGAGGGGTTTTTTTATTTGCCTGTGGGGAATTAATATGGCTTTACTTGGCAAAAAACCTGGATTCATATCAAGAATATAGGAAAAACTATAAAAACAAAAATAAGAGCTTAAAATAAAAATATAAATGATATAGATTTGCCATCAATCGTTTTTTTTGACAAATACAAGGATTCCTATGGGTTTAAAAATTTTATAAAAGTATTATAATAAAGTTAAGGTTAGGCAAGGTCAGTAAAACTTCCGAGTTTTTTATTTGCTGGTGAGGTGAGGGTTTTATGGCAAACATATCAGAATTAATAGAGAAATACATTAAAGAACTGATTCAGGTTAGCCCATGTGACTATGTTGAACTCCAAAGGAACGAATTGGCGGCCCAGTTTAAGTGTGTACCTTCCCAGATTAATTACGTACTTGCTACTCGGTTTTCCAGTCAAAATGGCTATATTGTAGAGAGTCGAAGGGGAGGGGGCGGCTTTATAAGAGTTGTTAAGATCCCCCTAGATCAACATAATGACCCGGCTGCACAAATTTATCATTTAGTAGGGGACGATATTAACCAATCCCAGGCTGAAAAAATTATCAAAAGACTAGCAGAAGAAGAATTTATTACTCAAAGGGAAGCACTTATTTTTAAAGCTGTTATCGACAGAAACGTTTTACGAATGGGATTACCCTGGCGAGATAATCTAAGGGCCCAGCTTCTAAGGGCAATGTTAGGGGCAATATTTCGAGAAAGATAGAAGGAGGTTTTACCCATGCTTTGTGATCGTTGTCAAAAGAGGCCCGCTGAGGTGCATTTTACACAGATCATTAATAATTCCAAAAAACAAATGAATTTGTGTTCTACCTGTGCTTCGGAACTGCAAGCCGGGAGCTTAGGGTTTGCTCCTCAATTAAATTTACATGACTTTTTAGCAGGTTTAATAAACCACCATTTTACAGGTTCCAGTATACAAACCAATGCTTTACCGCAGATGCGATGTGAGAAGTGTGGTTCTACGGAAGCCCAGGTGGCGAAGACTGGGTTATTTGGCTGCAGTGAATGTTACAGTCAAATTGGAGAGAGGGTTAGGCCGCTATTAAAAAGAATTCATGGCAGCAGTATTCATACTGGTAAGGTTCCCAAGAGAACTGGTGGAACGGCCCTTATTGCTAAAGAGATTAGAATATTAAAGAATCAGCTTCAGAATGCGATAAAATATGAGGAATTTGAAGAAGCAGCCAGCATTCGAGATCGTATTAAAGAACTGGAACAAAAGCTCCAATAGGGGGGATAAGCAATGTCGTTAAAGGAAACAGTTAGCAATCCATATAGTAAGTGGTTAGAGGCAACGGGGCCGGAAAATGATGTAATAATCAGTAGCAGGGTACGTTTGGCTAGGAATTTAATGGGATACCCCTTTCCTCATGTATTGGGTCATGAGAATGCAGATAAAGTACTCTATGCAGTTCAGTCAGCCGTTGCTCAAAAGTCTTTGCAAGAAGCCGTGGGAAATTTAGAGCTGTCCCGGATGACTGAATTATCCTCCATAGAAAGACAAATACTAGTAGAGAAGCATTTAATTAGCCCGGATATGCTTGAACAGCCTGAAAAACGGGGAGTTGTTTTAAGGGACGATGAAGTAATTAGTATTATGGTGAACGAAGAAGACCATTTACGAATTCAATGCCTGTTGCCTGGCCTACAGCTAAAGGAATGCTGGGATTTGGCAAATACCGTTGATGACGGCCTTGAACAAATAATAGACTATGCCTTTGCCAAAGAACAGGGTTATCTTACATCTTGTCCTACAAATATTGGTACTGGTTTAAGAGCGTCAGTCATGTTACATTTGCCCGCTTTGGTTATGACCCGGCAAATTAATGCGGTTCTTACCACTTTATCAAAGTTAGGTTTAACCGTAAGAGGACTGTATGGAGAGGGGACCCAGGCTACGGGCAACCTGTTCCAAGTTTCTAACCAAGTAACATTAGGGCTAACTGAAGAAGAAATTATAGATAATCTAATCACGGTGGCTCTACAACTGGTAACGCAGGAAAGAGCTGCAAGAAGGGCGCTACATAAAGAGCAACTACATCAGATTGAAGATAAAGTATGGCGGGCCTATGGTTTGTTAAAATATGCTCGTACAATGACATCCAATGAGACCATGACTCTGTTATCTGATATGCGGCTAGGGGTTGACCTGGGAGTCATAACTGGGATTCCACCTGGTATTATTATGGAGTTAATCATTCTAAGCAGGCCAGCTTTTTTAAGTAAAGTGAAAGGGGCCGATTTAAATCCCTATCAAAGGGATATCTTTAGAGCCACTCTAATACGGGAACGGCTAAACTCTTTGTCAAATGAATAGGAGGTAAAGCTATGTTTCAAAGATTTACCCAGAGAGCACAGAAAGTATTAATTTTAGCCCAGGAAGAGGCTCGTAGGCTAAAATACCCCTATATTGGCACTGAACATATTCTTCTTGGACTTATCCGTGAAGGGGAGGGCATTGCAGCCAGAGCCCTTGAACAAATGAATATAAATGCGGACAAAGTAAAAACCACTGTGGAGCAAATTGTGGAAATAGGAAATGAAGCTGTATCCGGTGAAATACCCCCAACCCCTAGGGCAAAAAAGGTATTGGAACTGGCAGTGGAGGAATCCCGAAGTATGGGACATAACTATGTTGGGACCGAGCACCTACTGTTAGGGCTTGTTAAAGAGGGAGAAGGGGTCGCTGCCCAGGTTTTAGTTTCACTGGGGGCAGATTTAGGAAAGGTTCGACAGCAAGTTATTAACATGTTGGGGAGTGGGGGGGGTCAGACCCCTGGTGGAAACGGTCAAGGCTGCCCCGCGGGTGGATGTAAGACTGTTAGTTTGGATCAATTCAGTCGCGACTTAACTAGATTGGCCAAGGAAGAAAAATTGGACCCTGTTGTTGGAAGGGCAAAGGAAATTGAACGAGTCATACAAGTGCTTTCCCGCCGTACAAAGAATAATCCTGTTTTAATTGGTGAACCCGGAGTAGGGAAAACCGCCATTGCAGAAGGCCTGGCTCAACGTATTATAGAAGGTAACGTACCAGAGATATTACTAAATCGTAGGGTTGTTACATTGGATTTAGCAGCCATGGTTGCAGGTACCAAATATCGAGGTGAGTTTGAAGACCGCCTAAAAAAAATCATGGAAGAAATTCGACAAGCAGGTAATATCATTGTATTTATTGATGAATTACACACGTTAATTGGTGCTGGGGCCGCAGAGGGCGCCATTGATGCGGCCAATATTCTTAAACCGGCCTTGGCCAGAGGTGAAATACAAACCATTGGTGCCACGACTCTAGATGAGTATAGAAAATATATAGAAAAGGATTCAGCTTTAGAGAGACGTTTCCAACCGATTCAAGTGGATGAACCCACCGTAGAAGAGACCCTTCAGATTTTAAAAGGAATCCGGGATAAATATGAAGCGCATCATCGTGTTAGTATTACTGATGAGGCCTTGGAGGCAGCAGCTAAATTATCAGATCGTTACATTACTGACCGGTTTTTACCTGACAAGGCCATCGATTTAATAGATGAATCCGCTTCCCGTGTAAGGATCAAGGCCTTTACTGCGCCACCAGATTTAAAACAGAAAGAAAAGGACCTTGAAGAAATCCGCAAGGAAAAGGAGTCAGCCATTAACAACCAGGAGTTTGAAAAAGCCGCTGAGTTAAGGGATCGAGAGCAGGCCTTGTTGACCGAAATTAATCAGGCCAGAGAGAATTGGAACCAAACCAAGGGGGGCAATAACCTAGTTGTTTCCGAGCAGGATATTGCTCATATTGTTGCCAGTTGGACTGGTGTACCAGTACAGAAAATAGCCCAAGAAGAATCTGAAAAACTTCTTAACCTAGAGGAAGTTCTTCACCGGAGAGTGGTGGGGCAGGATGATGCGGTAAAGGCCGTTTCCCGAGCTGTACGCAGAGCTAGGGCGGGCCTAAAAGACCCTAAGCGCCCTGTGGGCTCCTTTATCTTCCTTGGTCCCACAGGTGTTGGGAAAACCGAGTTGGCCAGGGCACTGGCAGAGTCCCTTTTCGGAGATGAAGATGCATTAGTTCGGATAGATATGTCCGAATATATGGAAAAGCATGCGGTATCCCGGCTGGTGGGTGCGCCTCCTGGTTATGTTGGCTATGATGAGGGCGGACAATTGACAGAGGCCGTTCGCAGAAAGCCCTACTCCGTAGTACTGCTGGATGAAATTGAAAAGGCACATCCCGATGTATTTAACATCCTGCTTCAGGTACTGGAAGATGGTCGATTAACAGATTCTAGAGGTCGTGTGGTGGATTTCCGTAATACTGTTATTATCATGACTTCCAACGTTGGTCTATCCACCATTAAGTCTGTGGGTAAGGTTGGCTTTGCTGCCACTGCCCAAGACCAAGCAGATTACGAGAAAATGAAGGAGCGGGTGGAAGAGGGTCTTAAACGTACTTTTCGGCCCGAGTTTCTCAACCGTATTGATGAAACCATTGTATTCCATCCCCTGACCCGTGAGCACATTCAACAAATTGTGGATCTAATGCTGCAGGAAGTAGCCCAGCGGATGGAAGAACACGAGGTTTACCTGTCCTTCACTGAAGGCGCTAAGGAGATTTTGGCCCAAGTAGGATACAGTGAAGAATACGGTGCCAGACCGCTCCGTAGAGAAATCCAACGCAGGGTGGAGGATCATCTTTCAGAAGAGCTAATTAAGGGTACTTTTAAGAAAGGTGAGCGGGTTGTTATCGGTGCTGAAGGCGGGCAAATTATTGTGGGAAAGGAAGAATAGTATACTAAGTAAAAGAGGTAGTTCCTGCTGAACTACCTCTTTTAGGTATTACCTGAATCCGTAAAGTAATTTTCTGCCTCACCCCATAATTTATAGGGAAATGAAGGAATATGTAGAAATATACATCTAATCGATATTTCTAATCTTCACCTCAGGGGTGCAACATGAAAAAGATAAGAAACAAGAAAATCAAAACCAAAAACAGAGACGATGATAGGCTCACTATCTTTGAAATTGAACAAGGTGACGAAGAGCTAACCACCCATTCGGGCTTAGCTCTTATCGGAGCCTTACTGACTAATACCAAGATAAAAACACGACTGAACAATACAATGTCTGCTGAACAAAAGAAACCCCATATTTCTAATGGAAGTGTTGGTATTGCCTACATTGGCTTGTTATGCCAAGGCAAGAGTGATTTTGACCACATTGAACCCTTTCGAGAAGATAATTTCTTTGCAATCTCGTTAAACATCAAAGAGACACCGTCAAGCCCAACCCTTCGCCAACGATTAGATATGGTTGCTAAAGATAAGCAATGGAATAATATCCTGTTGGAAGAATCTGCGGGGCTAATCAAAAAAACAAATGCACCACTAACCCCAGTGTACCTGGGTCAAGAAAATAGAGCTTATCTTCCACTAGATATTGATGTGTCTCCCTTTGATAACTCCAACACCAAAAAAGAAGGGGTCTCCCGCACCTACAAAGGCACCGATGGTTACGCTCCCATCTTTGCATATCTAGCAAAGGAAGGTTATTGCGTAAATACTGAGCTACGCCAAGGGAGTGAACATTGCCAAAAGAACACCTCAGAATTCGTTGCCGAAAGCATTCGCTATGCCAGAAAAATTACCCAGTTGCCTTTGCTTTTAAGGATGGACTCAGGCAATGACAGCGCTAGTAATATTGAAATTTGCTTAAATGATGATACTAAGGCTGATTTCATTATTAAGCGAAACCTTCGCAAAGAAACCCCTGAAGGGTGGCTACTATTGGCAAAGAACAATAAAGATATTTACTGCCAGGAACGTGAAGGTAAAAAAGTCTACTATGGTTCCATGATGAAATACAAAAAGGAGCTGAAAAGAGAAATCAGGGTAGTTTACAAAATTACCGAAAGAACCTTTGGTAAAGATGGCCAGATATTTCTCGTACCCCAGGTGGAGGCAGAAACCTATTGGACCTCATTGCCAGACCCTCCACATGTAATCGAAAGACTATACCACGAACATGGCACCAGTGAGCAGTTTCACAGCGAACTTAAGACAGACCTGGATTTAGAAAGACTGCCCTCTGGCAAATTTGACACTAACAACCTAATACTACATTTTGGAGTAGTGGCCTACAATCTGTTGCGCATGATAGGACAATCAACAACTAGAATGCAGCATGTGCCCTTGCGAAAGCAGGCAGAACGCCGTAGGATTAGGACGGTGATTCAGAACTTAATCACGTTGGCATCACGGTTAGTTTCACATGCAAGAAAGAAGAAATTACGATTTGGAAAGCACAGTCCCTGGTTTGAAACATTTAAACAAGCTTACTCTGTGTGTTTAGCAAGATAGAAATATCCACAGAACGATAAAACTTTGCACTAAAAGGAGTGCTTAGATTTTTATTGCCAAATTTAAGCTCAATACTATTGAGAGATTCATTAAATGCTAGTGGCAATTCTTAAAATATAAATTTTTACATATTTTACTGAAAGATAAGGTTACAGAATAGGTAACTCACGGATTCAGGTATTATCTAACAAATAAACTGCAACATTTACATATTGTGGAATTATTTTGCTAACGGGGGCAGGAATTTATGTAAGAGGTATCGAATGACAGGCCTTGTGGATTATCTATGGAAGCCAAAGTTATTTCTATTATGGAGGTTTTTTGTTGCGAAATAAAACGACCTATGCCTGCCAGAATTGTGGACATCAGACAGCCAGATGGATGGGAAGGTGCCCCGGTTGTGGTGAGTGGAATACATTGGTGGAAGAACGGACTGCTGTTGAAAGCAAAAAGCTACGGGGAATTTCGGGTACTGGTCCTGTTCCTGTAACTGAAATTATTATTACGGAAGAGGAACGATATGCCACAGGTCTTGTAGAGTTGGATCGGGTATTAGGGGGAGGTTTGGTACCGGGTTCACTGGTTCTTGTAGGAGGGGACCCTGGCATCGGGAAATCTACCCTACTTTTACAGGCAGCCTCTGCCATTGCAGCGGGTACCCGTAAAGTCCTATACGTCTCTGGAGAAGAATCAGCCCGACAAATCAAGATGAGGGCAGAACGAATTGGGGCCCTGCACCCAAATCTGTACTTAATGGCTGAAACGGATATGTCTGTAGTTGAGAGAGTTATAAAGGAAACAACTTTTTCAGCAGTGGTTGTGGATTCCATTCAAACAGTATATCAGCCAGAAATTTCGTCTGCCCCAGGCAGTGTTTCTCAAGTAAGGGAATGTACAGGTATGCTGATGAAATTGGCCAAGGGAAGTGGCGTTCCTATTTTTGTCGTGGGGCATGTTACAAAGGAGGGAACGTTGGCCGGACCCCGGGTGCTGGAGCATATAGTGGATACGGTGCTTTATTTTGAGGGAGATCGGCATCAAGCCTATCGCATTTTAAGGACAGTGAAAAACCGATTCGGCTCCACCAATGAGCTAGGGATTTTTGAAATGCGGGGGGCAGGATTAGTAGAAGTATCAAATCCCTCTGAACTATTTATGAATCAACGACCTGAGAATGTGGCGGGGTCCTCAATTGTACCTAGTTTAGAGGGAACCCGTCCTCTACTAGTTGAGCTCCAGGCACTGGTTTGTGCCAGTGGATTTGGCTCACCCAGGCGTATGACTTCAGGGGTAGACTACAATCGGGTAGCTTTAATAATGGCGGTTTTAGAACGGCGGGTAGGGCTTCGATTATCTTCTTACGATGCCTACGTAAGTGCTGTGGGTGGAGTGAAGTTAGATGAACCAGCTGCCGATTTGGCAATTGCTCTGGCCATAGCTTCAAGTTTTAAGGAACAACCGGTTCAAGAGCAAGTGGTACTGGTGGGTGAAGTGGGGCTAACCGGCGAAGTCAGGGCTGTAGCAGGAATGGAGAAGCGGTTACAAGAGGCAGCAAAATTGGGTTTTAAAGTTTGTATAGGACCGAAAGACAAACAAAGCCAATCCATGGGTATAATAGAATATATAGGAGTACAATCATTGCAAGAGGCAGTGGAAGCCGCCATCGAGCGGTAAGGGGTGAAATTGTGGTAAAGGATGAAAAAATAGAAGACAAGTTAATAAAGTTACTGAGATTGGTTGCTCCGGGAACTCCCCTGAGAGAAGGATTGGAAAACATTCTACGGGCCAAAACAGGAGCGTTAATTGTGATCGGCGATATACCCGAGGTTATGGAATTAGCCGAGGGGGGGTTTGCCATTAATGCTGATTTTACTCCGGCGGGATTATATGAATTAGCTAAAATGGATGGAGCCATTATCCTAAGTGAAGATGCTAAAAAAATTATAGCCGCCAATACTCAGCTTATTCCTGATTTAATTATACCCTCCAGTGAAACGGGTATTCGGCACAGAACAGCGGAACGGGTAGCCAAACAATGTGATATGCCCGTTATATCAATCTCCCAACGGAGAAGTGTTATTACCGTTTATAAGGGATCAATCAAATATTTTTTAAGGGATATCAGTGTGATCCTAGCTAAAGCTAATCAGGCTGTGCAAACCTTAGAAAAGTATCGCTCTGTTTCTGATCGTGTAATTAATGAGTTATCCATGATGGAGTTACAGGAAGTTGTAACCCTGTTTGATGTAACAAAAGCTATCCAAAGGATTGAAATGGTTTTGCGTGTTAAAAAAGAAATTGACCGTTACATCAGTGAATTAGGGACAGAGGGTCGTCTCATTGCCATGCAAATGGAAGAATTGGTGGCAAATGTTGAGGAAGAAGGTTTGCTTATCATTCAGGATTATGCTACGACCCTAGGAGAAAAGACACCGGAAAGTATTCTTAAAGTAATCGGTAGTTGGCCGGCCGAAGACTTATTGGATCTGGTTCTTATTGCCAGGGCTCTGGGATATCCAGGCAGTGCCAGTGTTCTAGACCAGAGTGTATCGCCAAGGGGTTACCGTGCTTTACGGAAAATTCCTAGATTGCCCTTGCCAGTAATAGAGAACCTTGTTTCAACCTTTCAGTACTTGCGAACAATTTTAGCGGCTTCAATTGCGGAACTGGACGAGGTAGAAGGCATTGGGGAGGTCAGAGCTAGGTCTATTAAGGACGGACTTACCCGTTACGGTGAGATGCTGCTGCAGGATCGCTATAAAAACCAATAAAGAAGGCGTGGGAAAACCACGCCTCTGGCAAATCAATAAATTTTCATATACTTCAGTAAATTTAAATATTAAGTTAAATTATACTCCCGTAATATTTCCAACTGCTTATGTTCTTTGATAAAGATGTCATAAAGATTTAATTCCATAAGGTTACAAAGAGCAGCCATGTAAAAAAGCGAACGCCCAATTTCACTTTCGATGTTATCACGACAGTTATTACAAAGGTTTCCAGACAGATGGGAGTCCAATAAATTTTTTAAATCCAAGAAAGTTGCATTCTCCGGTAAGGATTTTTTATTGGCAGTGATTTTTTGGCATCCACAGGATGTTACAGAATGCACAACAGAACGCTGAACCCTTACGCCGGATTCCTGAAGCTTTGACAGTATTTCTAATATGCTCCGATGACAAAGCGTCATCTCAGATACGGTATTTTGAAACTGATCGCAAAGCAAATCTTTCATTCTGCCGGACCACTCCTTTTACTCTCCATTATTGCAATTATAGCTACCTGCAAGGGGCTTTGTCAAACGGACCATTATGTCATAAAAAGGTTATTGACACCAACATATTGCTATGCTAAAATATATGTTTTTTGACAGTCAAGTTAAAATGTGTTATAATAAACGCAACATAACTTGGGGGGGATTGGCCTTGTTCAAGATTGGCGACAAAGTCGTTTATCCTATGCATGGAGCTGGAGTTATCGAGGCCATTGAAGAGAAGGAAGTTCTAGGGAAAAAACGTCAATACTACATATTGCGGCTTCCGATCGGAGATATGAAGGTGATGATTCCGATCAGCAATTGTGATGACGTTGGACTTCGGGGTATTATCGACCGTGACGAAGTATCCACTGTCTTGGAAGTACTGGAAGGGCAAACAACCGTCATGTCAGGCAACTGGAATCGTCGTTACCGTGCCAATTTAGAAAAAATAAAAAGCGGTGATATATACGAAGTGGCCGAAGTTGTACGAAACCTTCTAACCCGTGATAAGGAAAAAGGTCTCTCCTCTGGGGAACGTAAAATGTTGGAGAATGCCCGTCAAATATTGATTAGTGAATTGGTTCTGGCAGCCGAAATGGAAGAAACAAAGGCAAGATCATTAATTGATGAGGTTTTTGCATGATAGAAGAATAAACAGACCTCTTTCCTGGTGATTATATGCTATTAAATGGGTGTTGCATAATTCGCCCTTTTTTGTTATTGAACCTATTTAAGGCTTAACATATAATAACAGTACGAACATGAAAAAATTACCATAGGGAAAGGGGGTGAATTGTGAATGGTTCGTAAAATGATCTATGGTCTTTTGATTTTACTTTTCGGCAGTATGGGGTTTTGGGCAGGGCTGTACAGTATTTCCAATAATCTGGTAACAGTGCCAGCTACTTTGCCTCAACTGAAATTTGGTGTCATTGCATTGGGGGCTTTGTTAGGTGTGTTGGTGGGGGTTATTAGTACTCCTTGGATCATTAAAGGTGGTCTTGCACTGACCGCAGTTGTTGATCAATATTTAGTTAAAACCCCGACGCAGGATTTAATTATGGGTGCCCTTGGACTTATTTTTGGACTTATAATTGCTAATTTATTAGGCGCAATTCTATCGACCATGGGTCCTATCGGCAAGGCAATCTGGCTGGCTGGAACATGTTTGCTTGGTTACTTGGGACTTTCGGTGGCAGTGAAGAAAAGGGAGGAAATCGTCTCTTTATTTTCTAGTTTGCCTCGTTTTGGCAAGGAGAAACTTGGAAAGGCAGAGACTAAAGTAAACCAAACCAAATTACTTGACACCAGTGTCATTATCGATGGGCGAATTTCGGAGTTGTGTCAAAGCGGCTTTGTTGAAGGGGTTTTGTTGGTTCCGGTTTTTGTAGTAGATGAATTAAGACATATTGCAGATTCCGCAGATCTTTTAAAGCGGAATAGGGGCCGCAGGGGTCTTGATATTCTTAATGCCATGAAAAAATCCTCCGATATAAAAGTACAAATATACGAAAATACAAAAGGGTTAGATGATATACCGGAAGTAGATGCCAAACTTGTGAAACTGGGACAAAAGCTTGGGGCGAAGATTGTTACCAACGATTATAACCTCAATAAAGTGGCTGAACTACAGGGAGTTAAGGTGCTTAACATCAATGAACTGGCCAATGCCATTAAGCCGGTGGTATTACCCGGTGAAGAAATGACTGTTACCGTTGTTAAAGATGGTAAGGAAATGGGTCAGGGTGTTGCATATCTTGATGATGGCACCATGATTGTTGTGGATGGTGGAAAGCGTTATATTGGTCAAACCATTAGCGTTTTAGTTACCAGTGTTTTACAGACTGCGGCGGGACGTATGATATTTGCCAAACCAAAGGGTTTGGATAAAAGAAGCGAAGCTACTGGACAAGTAATAAGTGGAGTGAATGCAATTGGGTAATATTGTTGCTGTAATTCCTGCAGCGGGCATGGGGAGCCGTATGGGTACTGAGGTTAAAAAGCAGTATCTAAAATTGCAAGACCGACCTATTTTAGCCCATACCATTGATGCGTTAGAACAAGTCCCCGATATTACAGGTATTGTATTAGTTGTTTCTCCTGGTGAAGAGACCCTGTGCCAGGAATTGATATTAAAGGGCAATTTATTTAACAAGATCATGGCGGTGGTACCTGGTGGTGACCACCGCCAAACTTCTGTCTATCATGGGCTTTGCAGTCTGCCAGGTGATACCGAACTGGTGGTTATACATGATGGCGCCAGGCCCTTGGTACAAAGGGCAGAAATAAGCCACATTATAAAGGAAGCTCGCCGGGTAGGAGCAGCAGCCTTGGCTGTACCGGTGAAGGACACGGTCAAGCTGGTTAACGATCAAGGATATGTTATAGCTACGCCTAATCGTGAAAAGCTTTGGGCAGTTCAGACGCCTCAGGTATTTAACTATGAACTCATTCTCAAGGCACACCAGGATGCACGGGAAAAGGGTGTTTATGCCACTGATGATTGCGCTTTGGTAGAAGCATTAGGGCAACCAGTCAAACTGGTGCAAGGAAGTTATGAAAATATTAAAATCACTACACCAGAAGATATGGTTATGGCCCAGGCCTTTCTTAAAAGGAGGAATTGTTGGTGCGAGTAGGCATCGGTTATGATGTACACAAGCTGGTAGCTGAGCGGCAACTAGTGCTGGGGGGAGTGGTCATCCCCTACGAGTTTGGTCTGTTAGGTCATTCCGATGCGGATGTTTTAATTCATGCCATTATGGACGCATTATTGGGGGCTGCTGCACTGGGGGATATTGGCCGACATTTTCCTGACAACGAGCCACGGTATAAAGGAATATCGAGCATGAAGCTTTTAGAGGAAGTACGAGAAAAGCTGGCTGTAAAGGGCTACAGTGTAAACAACTTGGATGCCGTGGTCGTAGCCCAAGCACCCAAATTAGCACCCTATATTCAAGCCATGCAGCAAAACATTGCCCGTACGCTACAGGTGGATTTAGACAGTGTTAATATAAAAGCAACCACCACCGAACACCTTGGCTTTGCAGGGCGGGGAGAAGGCATTGGCGCCTATGCCGTTTGTACACTCCAGCAGGGCTGACCGCAGCAGGTCTAAAAGCAGGGGAATCACATTAACACCAGCGAAACGACTTATCGTAGTACAGGTAACGGCACTTGGTGAAGACAAGTTTTACTTATAGGAAAAAGGATTTTTGGATAATATGTGGAAAAGTAGACATTTTATGACGTACTTTTACGTTTTAGAAATTTAAAAAGGGAGTCATGAAGTATGAATAAAAAACTCACAAGTTTTATCCATGATATTATAGATAAAGATTTGGAAGAAGGTAAAAACGGTAGCAAGGTACATACACGCTTCCCGCCCGAGCCAAACGGCTACCTTCATATTGGACATGCTAAGTCCATATGTTTAAACTTTGGTATTGCTAAGGAATACAGTGGCCTTTGTAATTTGCGATTTGACGATACCAACCCAAGCAAAGAAGATGTTGAATACGTCGACTCCATACAAGAGGATGTAAAATGGTTGGGTTTTAGCTGGGAAGATCGTATGTTTTATGCATCTAATTACTTTGATCAATTGTATGAATTTGCTGTCCAGTTAATCAAAGCAGGGAAAGCCTATGTTGATGACTTAAGCGCGGAAGAGATCAGAGAGTACCGGGGAACATTAACCCAACCAGGAAAGGATAGTCCCTACCGTAATCGGTCGGTGGGGGAAAATTTAGAGCTCTTTGAGCAGATGAAGGCGGGAAACTTCCCGGATGGTTCCCGGGTAGTACGTGCCAAGATAGATATGTCCTCGCCGAACATCAATATGAGAGATCCGGTTCTATACCGCATTCAAAAAACAAAACATCACCGCACTGGTGATAAGTGGTCTATTTATCCGATGTATGACTATGCCCATCCCCTTTCCGATGCCATCGAAGGAATTACACATTCCATTTGCACCTGCGAATTTGAGGACCATCGTCCACTATATCATTGGGTTGTTGAAAATGTTAGCGCCATTGCTGGACTTAAATCCAAACCACAGCAAATTGAATTTGCCCGATTGAATCTTAGCCATACCGTTATGAGTAAACGGAAGCTACGGCAATTAGTGGAGGAAGGACACGTTAAGGGATGGGATGACCCAAGAATGCCTACCATTTCTGGTTTGCGTAGGCGAGGCTACACGCCGGAAGCCATCCGGGATTTCTGTGAACGCATAGGGGTAGCCAAGGCTGTGAGTACCGTTGATATTGCAATGCTTGAACACTGCATCCGGGAGGACTTGAGCTCTAAGGCACCTCGTATTATGGGGGTTCTTCGTCCAGTTAAAGTAGTGATTGACAACTACCCAGAGGGCCAAGTGGAGTGGTTGGAAGCAGAATACCATCAGGAGAATCCTGAACTGGGTGGACGTAAGATACCATTCTCCCGTGTCCTTTATATTGAACAGGATGATTTTATGGAAGACCCTCCAAAGAAATTTTTCCGCTTAGCTCCGGGTAAAGAAGTTCGTCTAAAATACGCTTATATCATAAAATGTGAGCAGGTTGTAAAAGACGAGCAAACCGGAGAGATTGTGGAAATCCACTGTACTTACGATCCTGATACAAAGAGCGGCACAAACAACGAGGTCCGTAAGGTAAAAGGAACACTTCATTGGGTGTCAGTGGAGCATGCTATCCGTGCAGAGGTAAGATTGTATGACCATTTATTTACCAAAGCAAACCCTGAGGAAGAAAGGGATACCGATTTTAAACAGAATTTGAATCCCAACTCCCTGGAAGTGTTAAAAAATTCCTTCCTTGAGCCTAGTTTAGCCGATGCCAAGCCGGGCGACAAGTACCAGTTCCAGAGACAAGGGTATTTTAGTGTAGATCCCGATTCGAAGGAAGATAGAAAAGTATTTAACAGGGTTGTTTCATTAAAGGATTCCTGGGCTAAAATGCAAAAAAAGTAAACCGCATAATCCTATAGAACCAGAAGACCCCTTGCCAAATTGGAAGGGGTCTTTGCTTATACTTTAGCCCTTTTATAAAAAAGAATCCAAGCAACAACTATGCTGATAGTCCCAACGCAATTCACAATAGTCTGGGCACCAAGTAAGAAGAAGATTGTTATCGTAACGGGGATCAAAGGTGTTAAGATCAAGGGTGGCTTGGTGAGTTTTTTTACCAATCCTATGAGTGAAAATAATTTCAAAGTCCTCATTGCGAATAAGAGAAAAATGGGATGAACCAACGGTTTTTTCACAGAAGATGACCCGAGCTAGGTTTTTATCAGCCAACTTTTTATAATCCGGACGAAAACTAATTTGACCCTTTATTTCGTTGTATTCATCAATTAAATCGGCCAATTTCGGAGTTGTCATACCTACAAATACCTCCTGAAAAACATATTAGGCATAAAATATTTCGCCCTTTTCAAGAAAATTCCTTCAATAATTTGAAAAAAAAATCACAAACCTAGAAATGTTTAAATCAATGCAATAAACCCTAAACATACCGACAAAATGTAGCAACAATACAAAAAGTTGTGTGCCTTTACATAAAGATGATATAATATCCATCTAGAGACCAAGTATATTTTACAAATAAAAAGGGGGAAGTCTCTTTGTCTATAAGAGTAAGGTTTGCCCCAAGTCCCACGGGGCCTTTACATATTGGGGGAGCGAGATCAGCACTTTTTAACTGGCTTTATGCCCGTCATCATGGCGGACAATTTTTGGTAAGAATTGAAGATACTGACATGGAGAGATCTTCCAGAGAGTCTGAAGAGAATATATTGAATGCCCTCCGATGGCTGGGTATTGATTGGGATGAGGGAATCGAAGTGGGAGGTCCTAATGGTCCCTATCGCCAGACAGAACGCTTAGATATATATCGGCAATTAGCCAAAGAACTGGTGGATGCCGGACATGCGTACTATTGTTACTGCAGTGAAGAAGAGTTGGCAGTCGAGCGGGAAGCCCTTATGGAAAAAGGAGAATTACCTCGCTACTTGGGTCGCTGTCGTAATTTATGTCCGGAGGATAAAGCAAAGTTTGAAGCTGAGGGAAAAAAACCTGTACTCAGATTTAGAGTTCCAGAAAACCAGACCATTACCATCAATGATCACGTTAGGGGTCAGGTGGAATTCGAAAGTAATGGTATTGGTGACTTCATTATTATGAAGTCTGACAACATCCCAACCTACAATTTTGCGGTGGTGGTGGATGACCATGATATGGGCATTACCCACGTGGTTAGAGCAGAGGAACACCTTTCCAACACACCGAGGCAAATTCTTATTTATGAGGCGTTGGGTTGGCAGAAACCGGAGTTTGCCCATATATCTTTAATTTTAGGAAAAGATCGCAGCAAAATGAGTAAACGGCACGGGGCAACCTCCATTGAGCAATATCACAATTTAGGGTACTTACCAGAAGCTCTGGTTAATTTCTTAGCTTTGCTGGGCTGGTCTCCAGGGGGCGAAGAAGAAATCTTCACATTGAAAGAGATTAAGGAACAATTTACACTGGACCGGGTGGCTAAAAATCCGGCTGTTTTTGATATTGACAAACTAAATTGGTTAAACGGTCATTATATTCGTCAAGCTTCGGTTGAAAGGCTAACAAAGCTTGCTGTACCCTATCTTCAAGGGGCAGGCTACCTAAAGGAAGAAATCAGCACCGAAAAGATGGCTTGGTTGGAGCAGGTGGTGGCCATTGCACGGAACTACATCTCTTATATGCAGGAGATTACTCAACACGTAGATGTTTTCTTCCGCGATAATGTAGAGATTACAGAGGAAGACGCAAAGCAAGTACAAGGCTGGGAACAAATGCCGGTGGTTATGAAAGCTGCCCATGAGTTATTCTCTGCAGCGAATGAATTAACTGAAGAATCCGTAAAGGCAATTATTAAAGCCATTGGAAAACAAACTGGTCTAAAAGGCAAATTTATTTTCCAACCCCTGCGTGTAGGAATAACTGGTCAGACCCACGGCCCAGAACTACATCAGATCATTCCGGTTATTGGCAAGGAAAGAACACTGGCCAGGCTTGAAGCAGCTTTAAAGTAGTTCTAAGGGTAAGGATATTACTCCTGGGCAAAAAAGTTTCTTGGCATATCAGAAGATTTTCATAAAGAGTAAGGTTACAAAAGGAGGATTACCCTTGTTTGGCCGGATAAAAAAAGAAATTAATGCGGTATTTGAACGGGACCCTGCAGCCAAAGGAGTTATTGAAGTATTACTTTGTTATCCCGGCCTGCATGCCATTTTATTACATCGGGTTGCCCATAAATTATATCAGAAGAAATTTTATGTTGTTGCTCGTTTTTTATCTCAATTTTCCCGATTCCTGACGGGTATCGAGATCCACCCCGGGGCTAAAATTGGTGAAGGACTTTTTATTGACCATGGTTCAGGGGTTGTGATAGGGGAAACTGCTGAAGTGGGCGATAATGTTACCATCTACCAGGGAGTAACTCTGGGTGGTACAGGAAAAGAGAAGGGTAAACGTCACCCCACCATTGGTAATAATGTGGTAATTAGTTCAGGAGCCAAAGTGTTAGGCTCTTTTACGGTGGGTGATAACGTTAAGATTGGTGCCGGTTCTGTGGTGCTGAAATCAGTTCCTTCTGACTGTACGGTGGTAGGTGTGCCGGGACGGATTGTAATTCGTGATGGGCAAAAAATTGATTCTGCCTATGTACCGGATTTGCGGCACGACCAATTACCAGACCCCATTGCTGACATGTTAAGCCAAATGCAAGACCAGATTGCGAGCATGGAAAGAAAAATGAGAGAGCTTGAACAACAATACTGCCAACGAAGAGAAAAAGCGGAGGGGGCTGAGGGATAAAATGCAAATTTATAATACTCTGGCCAGGGCCAAGGAAGAGTTTATTCCACGGGATAAGGGACACGTTAGTATGTATGTTTGCGGACCAACGACCTATAATTTTATTCACCTGGGCAATGCCCGTCCGCTGGTGTTCTTTGATACCGTAAGAAGATATTTCCTATATAAGGGCTACAAAGTTGACTATGTTCAAAACTTTACGGATGTGGATGATAAAATTATTAACCGAGCCGCCGAAGAAAAGATAGATCCGCTGGAATTAGCCCAGAAATATATTCAAGAGTTTTTTGTGGATGCAGATGCCTTAAATGTTATGCGAGCAGATACCCACCCAAAGGTATCGGAACACATCGAAGAGATTATTGACCTAATTAAAAGGTTAGAAGATCAAGGCCATGCCTATGTTGTGGATGGGGATGTGTATTTTGCCGTTCGTAGTTTTGCAGAATACGGGAAATTATCCGGTCGGAGTTTGGAAGATATGCAAGCCGGAGCCAGGGTGGAAGTGGATCCGCGGAAGAAAGACCCCATGGATTTTGCCCTTTGGAAGGCTGCCAAACCTGGCGAACCCAGTTGGGACAGTCCATGGGGGTCTGGGCGTCCGGGCTGGCATATTGAATGCTCAGCTATGGCTGAAAAATATTTGGGAAATGGCTTTGATATTCACGGTGGCGGATTTGATTTAATTTTTCCACATCACGAAAATGAAATTGCCCAGTCAGAGGCAGCTTGCAAGGCGCCCTTTGCCCGCTATTGGATGCATAACGGTTTTATTACCATCAACCAGGAGAAAATGTCTAAATCCCTAGGTAATTTCTTTCTGGTACGGGAGATCTTAGCTAAATTTCCGCCGGATGTTGTAAGGTGGTATCTTCTTTCTACCCATTACCGCAGCCCGCTGGACTTTGATGATGAAAAGTTGGTTATGTCCGGCAAAGGTTTGGAACGTATTAAAACAGCGTTACGTTTGCTCTATGAAGCTATGGATCTCCCGGTTTATGAAGGGGAGGATATTCAGGGGGCAGAAAACTTTGAAGAAACGCTTCAAAGGATCAGACTGGAATTCGAAAAGGCCATGGATGATGACTTTAATACTGCCTTAGCTATTTCTTACTTCTTTGACCTCGCTAAGGAAGTTAATATCTATGTGGGCAAGTTGAACAGTAAAGTAACGCTTGAAATGAGAAAAATTTTGGATCAAGCCCATACTTTAATCAAAGACTTTAATCGTGTGTTAGGAATACTAAAAGAGGATAAAATGACTGGGAAGCTGTTGATAGAAATGGCTGGCGCTGATGACACCTTGACCGAGGGATTAGTTCAGTTGATCATAAAAATTCGACAGGAAGCCCGGTCTAAAAAAGACTGGTCCACAGCCGACGCAATCCGAGATGGCCTAAAGGAACTTGGGGTCGTGCTTGAGGATACACCCCAGGGAGTTCGATGGAAAAAGCAGGGGTAAATTTGTTTAACGATATTTGTTTACAGCATAAAAACATAAAACCAACAGAACTGCCCAGTCTGGTATTGGCTTATATAGGGGATGCTGTCTATGAACTGGCTGTTCGACGGTATTTGGTCACTCAGGGGTCAGTGAAAGTCAACCAACTCCACAAGGGCGCTGTCCGGTATGTGCGGGCAGGGGCCCAGGCCAGAGCGCTGTTCGCTCTGGAGGAGAAACTGACAGAGGAAGAGACCGCTGTGGTGCGAAGGGGCAGAAATGCTAAATCAGCCACGCTGCCTAAAAATGCCGACATTATGGAATATCGGCAGGCCACTGCCCTGGAAGCTTTAATTGGTTATCTCTATTTACAGGGGCAACAGGAGAGAATGATGGAAATCATTAATGTTGTCATTGAGGCAATCAACAGGAATTAACTTTTTAAGATTTTTTATTTGGGAGAGAAGAAATGTGGGTAAAGCATCTTTAAAAGTACGACTGCTGGAGCACACCCCAAATCCAGAAAAGGTTGTGGCCATGGCGGCTAGGCTATGTTACTCTCCATCTGATATTGACAGTTTAGCCGAGAATGTTTCCACCACCGACCAACATTCCTTTATAAAAAAGCTAATGGATTTGGGTCACTATAGTACCATAGAACATGTTACCTTTACCTTTGGGATTGAAGGGGTATCCCGGAGTTTGTTAGCCCAGATAACCAGACATAGAATCGCCAGCTTCAGTGTACAGTCCCAACGATATGTAGGTGAAACCCGCAGTCAGAATAATGAAGGAACCTTTGGTTATATCATTCCTGAAACTATTTTGGGTTTAGGGCCAGAAGCCGTAGCAGAATTTGAAGAACAAATGGCCCAGATTCAAGCCTGGTATGACAGATGGGTAGAAAAACTGGGAAGTGGACGGGGAGCTTATGAAGACGCCCGGTTTGTTCTACCTAATGCTGCAGAAACTAAGATCGTAGTTACCATGAATGCTCGTGAACTAAGACACTTTTTTAGCCTTCGCTGTTGTCAGAGGGCCCAGTGGGAAATTCGGGCACTGGCGGATGAAATGCTTAGGCTGGCCAAAGAAGTGGCTCCGTTGCTCTTTGCAGATGCAGGACCAGAATGCCTGGTGGGGCCCTGTCCCGAAGGAAAAATGAGCTGTGGTAAGAGAATGGAAATACGGAAAAAATATGGAGTAGACTCATAACGGAGAGTGAACCGATGATAAGCCCCTTTGTTATCCTTGCCCTTTGGGGCATAGCTATGATTCTAGGAGTCGTAGGTGTTGTTAGCCGTAAAAAAATTCTACTCAAACTAGGTATGGTTGCGGCCCTGGGTGGACTGGCCGTAACCTTCTGGCTAAAAAGTACTCTAAAGTAAAGCTTATTCCCAACCAATGGAGGCACTAGCATGAATGAAATGATTGCCGGCAGAAACCCGGTGCGGGAGGCTCTCCGTGCAGGGCGACCCATTAATAAAGTAGTGATGGCAAAGGGCGCCGGCACCGGTCCTTTGGCAGAAATAGTAAAACTGGCCAAACAAAATAATATACCCCTGCAAATGGTGGAGCGGAGTCACTTAGACAAAATGAACCCAGGCGTGCCACACCAAGGAGTTATTGCCTATGCAGCGGCAAAGCAATATGTGGAGTTAGAAGAACTATTGGAGATTGCCAGGGCTAAGGGCCAAGACCCTTTTATCATTATGTTGGATGAAATAAATGATCCACATAACCTGGGCGCTATAATGAGGACCGCAGATGCAGCAGGGGCCCATGGCGTGATTATTCCCCAGAGGAGGTCCGTAGCCCTAACCTCAACCGTTGCAAAGGCTTCGGCTGGTGCAGTGGAATATGTACCTGTGGCCCGGGTTACCAATTTGGATCAAACCATTCGACAGTTAAAGGACGAAGGGCTTTGGGTTGTGGGTGCCGACATGGACGGTTCGGAGATTTACTGGGATGCCAAACTAACAGGGCCTCTGTTGCTGGTTATTGGAGGAGAGGGCAAGGGTCTTGGCAGGTTAATAAAAGAGCGGTGCGACATGTTGGTGCGTTTGCCAATGGCGGGTCGTGTTGGATCACTTAACGCCTCTGTGGCAGCTGCATTGCTTGTATATGAGGTGGTGCGCCAGAGAAGGTAGGTTTACCATGCGAGATTTTTATGTGGTGGACGGATATAACATTATTCACGCTTGGCCGGAATATGAAAACATGATTGGGACTGGATTAGACCATTGCAGAGATCGGCTTATCGATATCCTTGCCAACTTTGCCGGGCTTGATGGCAGTTCTGTAACTGTGGTCTTTGATGCTCACCTAGTCAAAAGCGGCATGGGCCACCACGAAATAATTCATGGCATAGAAGTGTATTATACCCAGGAAGGGGAAACGGCCGATTCATTAATTGAAAGAATTGTGGGGGATTTAGGGAAGCAAGGGAATGTCTATGTAGTTACTTCGGACTGGGATGAACAAAAAGTAATTTTTGGCAGGGGTGCTTACCGCCTAACACCTAAGGAATTTCGGACTCAGGTACTAAAGACCAATAAGCGAGGGCGGGAGGACTATAATAAACCAAACCCCACAGAGGGTTATCTGGAAGACAAATTACCTAATGACATCAGGATAATACTAGAAAAATGGCGTCGTAGAAAAAACTAAGGTCCACCTGGGCGGGATTTATTTTACCTTGACGAGTCTTTTTAGGATAAGCTATAATTAGTCTTGTAATTATAGCAGGTTAATTGACTAATGATATAATGGTAAATCAGACCCCGGGTTTCCGTTTGGTAGGGAATTTCTGATTGCTTTATCTGATTTGCGCGGTTTCCTAGAGCTAAGAAAGCGGGGGCGATAGTTTTGAATCCTAATGCACAAAGGGAAGTTTCCGGCGGATATGAGATAATGGTGGATGAAGATGTCGTTGAATTTGCGCGAGAAGGCGACAACGCAGCGCTGGAGTACTTAATTAACAAATATAAGAACTTTGTGCGTGCTAAAGCTCGCTCATACTTCCTTATCGGAGCGGATAGAGAAGACATCATCCAAGAAGGCATGATTGGTCTTTATAAAGCCATCCGGGACTTTAGGTTGGACAAGTTATCATCATTTCGCGCCTTTGCAGAATTATGCATTACTAGGCAGATTATAACCGCCATTAAGACAGCCACCAGACAAAAACATATTCCTTTGAATTCTTATGTTTCATTAAACAAACCAATCTATGATGAGGATTCAGACCGTACCCTCTTGGATGTTATATCTGGTTCCAAAATCACAGACCCTGAGGAACTAATTATCAGCAGGGAAGAATTTGATGACATCGAAGAAAAAATGGGCGAAATATTAAGTTCCCTTGAGTGGAAAGTCCTCATGTCTTACTTGGAAGGTAAATCCTATCAGGAAATCGCTGAAGACTTAAACCGTCATGTTAAGTCCATCGATAATGCTCTTCAGAGGGTAAAACGCAAACTAGAAAGATATCTTGAAAAGCGTGAAGTTTAACTGATCAGTCAGCTTAATAACTTCTAATGTGATAAAATTCTACACGATATCGATTTTACCTTCATCAAATTAGTAAAAAATGTTGTAAAAAAACTGTTATTTTTCCAAAGATTGCATGCATTAAGGTATTGACACGACAAAGCGCATCTGGTATCATAGTCAATGTTCGGTGCCGGCGTAGCTCAATTGGTAGAGCAGCTGACTTGTAATCAGCAGGTTGCGGGTTCGAGTCCCATCGTCGGCTCCAAGAAAATATGGAGGGGTTCCCGAGCGGCCAAAGGGAGCAGACTGTAAATCTGCCGGCGATTGCCTTCGAAGGTTCGAATCCTTCTCCCTCCACCATTTACAAAAACCTTATCAAATATATGTTGTGCATGTGAATTATATATGATAAGATAATCAATACTGACGCGGGATAGAGCAGTTGGTAGCTCGTCGGGCTCATAACCCGAAGGTCGGAGGTTCAAGTCCTCCTCCCGCAACCAAATGCTGCTATAGCTCAGTAGGTAGAGCGTATCCTTGGTAAGGATAAGGTCACCGGTTCAATCCCGGTTAGCAGCTCCATATGAAGTGGCGGTGTAGCTCAGATGGTCAGAGCACACGGTTCATACCCGTGGTGTCACTGGTTCAAATCCAGTCACCGCTACCAGTTATAAGTCAGTCTGTGGGACTGGCTTTTTTACATACCAAAATGCGTCGAGCTTTCTGTTATATATAAGGTCATCTAAGGATGTCTGTTGCCATTAAAAGTCTGGCGTAGAATTCCTTGATTCTTTGCTGTATCAGAAAAATAAGATCCTTTTAATGTAGGTATTCTTTTTTGATAAAAAGAAGGATTTTAGGGATTCTTATCGAAAATAGCAAATGGTTTGTATCGGTTTAGTGTAAAAGGTATAAAAAGAGCATAATTTTGGAAATAACTTTAGGGATGGATGAAATCTCTGGCAAAAAGTCCTGAACAATGGAGGAGGAGAATTGAAACATGGCTAAGGCTAAATACGAACGTACGAAACCCCACGTAAACATTGGTACCATTGGTCACGTTGACCATGGCAAAACCACCCTGACTGCTGCCATTACCGTAGTTCTGTCTACTTCTGGCGGTGCCTCTGTTAAGCGTTATGATGAAATTGACAACGCCCCTGAAGAGCGTGAGCGCGGCATCACCATTAACACCGCCCACGTAGAATATGAAACCGCAAACCGTCACTATGCACACGTTGACTGCCCCGGTCACGCTGACTATGTTAAGAACATGATCACCGGTGCTGCTCAGATGGACGGTGCTATCCTAGTTGTATCCGCCGCTGACGGCCCGATGCCTCAAACCCGTGAGCACATTCTGCTGTCCCGTCAGGTAGGCGTTCCTTATATCGTAGTATTCCTGAACAAGTCTGACATGGTTGACGATGAAGAACTGCTCGAACTGGTAGACATGGAAGTTCGCGAACTGCTGAACTCCTATGAGTTTCCTGGCGATGACACTCCCATCGTAGCTGGCTCTGGTCTAAAAGCTCTGGAATGTGGCTGCGGTAAGCGCGAGTGCGAGTGGTGTGGCAAAATCTGGGAGTTAATGGACAATGTAGACGCCTACATTCCTACCCCTGAGCGTGCTGTAGATAAGCCATTCCTGATGCCTGTGGAAGACGTGTTCTCCATCACTGGTCGTGGTACCGTTGCTACTGGTCGTGTAGAGCGTGGTCAAGTAAAAGTACAAGACGAAGTAGAAATCGTTGGTCTGAACGAAAAGCCTCGTAAGACCGTTGTAACCGGTGTAGAAATGTTCCGTAAGCTGCTGGACTTTGCACAAGCTGGTGACAACATTGGTGCTCTGTTGCGAGGTGTAGACCGTAAAGAAATCGAACGCGGTCAAGTATTAGCTAAACCCGGCAGCATTAACCCCCACACCAAGTACAGTGCTGAAGTATACGTTCTGACTAAAGAAGAAGGTGGCCGTCATACTCCTTTCTTCAACGGTTACCGTCCTCAGTTCTACTTCCGTACCACCGACGTTACCGGTATCGTACAACTGCCTGAAGGTGTAGAAATGGTAATGCCTGGCGACAACATTAAAGTAGATGTAGATCTTATCACCCCCATCGCTATTGAAGAAGGTCTTCGCTTCGCTATTCGTGAGGGTGGCCGTACCGTTGGTGCCGGTGTTGTAACTGGTATTAGAGAATAATTTATAGGTTCTTTTAAGGGGAGTGGGTTCGTCCTACTCCCCCCTTTTAGCCATCAGCTTGTAGCCTTCGGCTACAGCCTAAGAGTTTGTCGAGTTGGCTTTGAGCCATGAGCCGTGAGTTTTTTAGCATGTTTTCATTCGGGGTACTATGGCCCATAGCTCAAGGCCATTGAGAATACAAAACTAACAGTTACAGCTAAAGACTGATGGCTGAAAGCAGAGGGCTGCTAATACAAATGGTATATAAATCCAATTCATGAGACAAAATACGAATATGGGTTGTTGCCACAGGATAAGTATTGACATCCAACAACACTTGTGTTAAATTTGTTAAGGTATATTACGAGACAATATCGGTCCAAGTCTTTTTTCGTTTTAGGGAGGTGGCAACAGTGCGAGTAGGCGTAACTCTGGCTTGCACCGAATGTAAACGGCGCAACTACACCACTGCCAAAAATAAAAAGAACGATCCTAATCGGATCGAACTGAAAAAATATTGCAAGTGGTGTCATACACACACCGTTCATAAGGAAACCAGATAGTATAACCCAGCTTTAACCCCAAGCATTGCAAGATGCCGCATTCACATACTGGGGTTTTATTTGAGGCACTACTGGTGAAAAGAAACTAACAAGGATGTGGCGTTTTTCGATGGCTGTGCAAAAAAAAGATTTTAAAAAGGCAAGCGCTGCCAAGGAAAGAACGGCAACCAAAGAAGCCAGCGGGGCCGAGAATAAAAAGGATGCGGCCCCAAAGGATGCTGCGAAAGCTGTGGCTAAAAAAGAATCTGCTAAGGTACAAAAGCCTTCGGTTTCGGAACGTGCTGGCAGCGTAAGCAAGTATCTTCGTGGGGTTCAGAACGAACTAAAAAAGGTACACTGGCCCACCCGTAAGGAAGTTGTCACCTATACTGCGGTAGTGCTTGCTTCTGTCGCTGTGGTTGCTGCAGTGATCTGGGTGCTGGATTCGCTTCTCAGCTTAGGCGTTTCGGCCATATTATCCTAAATGTCAAGCGAGGGGGTGGGGAGCTCCTCTAGGTAAAGGAGTTCCTTCTGTTGATGAGTAAACAGTGGTATGTTGTGCATACTTACTCCGGGTATGAGAACAAGGTCAAGGCTAACTTGGAGAGGCGAATAGAATCAATGAATATGGAGGACAAAATCTTTCGTATTCTTGTACCCATGGAAGATGAAGTGGAAATAAAAAATGGCAAGAAAAAAGTTTCAAAGAAAAAAGTATTTCCGGGCTATGTGCTGGTTGAAATGATTATGACCGACGATTCCTGGTATGTTGTCCGCAATACACCGGGTGTCACGGGTTTTGTTGGTACTGGTTCCAAGCCCATCCCTCTGGATGAGGAGGAAGCCAAGACAATCATTAAACAAATGGGCATCGAGGAACCAAAGGCCAAGATAGATGTTGTCCTTGGCGAAAACGTCAAGGTAACAGATGGGCCCTTTGAGAATTTTGTTGGCGTAATAGAAGAAATTTACCCTGATAAGGGTAAAGTTAAAGTTATGGTATCCATGTTTGGACGTGAAACTCCCATCGAACTCGATTTCACACAGATTGAAAAGTTAAGTTAAGCTTGTAGGTTGTAAGGAGGTGGACTGGATATGGCCAAAAAGGTAGCTGCCATTATTAAATTGCAAATTCCGGCCGGTAAAGCCACCCCAGCACCCCCAGTGGGACCTGCTTTGGGTCAACATGGGGTTAATATCATGGGGTTTGTTAAACAATATAATGAAGTCACTGCCGCCCAGGCAGGCTTGATTATTCCGGTTGAAATTACAGTATATGAAGACCGGTCCTTTACCTTTGTTACTAAAACCCCTCCTGCAGCAGTATTGCTGAAGAAGGCTCTAGGTATTGAGACCGCTTCTGGTGAACCTAACAAGAAAAAAGTGGGTAAGCTCGACCGCTCTAAAGTTAGAGAAATTGCAGAATTAAAAATGCCTGACCTAAACGCTGCCAGTGTAGAAGCTGCAATGCGTATGGTAGAAGGAACTGCCCGCAGTATGGGCATTGAAATTGTAGAAGGATAACTTCATCCGGTGGGAGGATGTAGTCCGCTAGTACCACGAAGGAGGGAACTTGCATGCCGAAGGAAGGCAAGAAGCTACAAGAGGCTAGAAAGCAGTTCGATAAGAACACGCTTTATGAACCCCTTGAGGCATTGGAAATGGTTAAAAAAACTGCTACGGCCAAGTTTGACGAAACCGTAGAAGTTGCTTTCCGTCTGGGGGTTGATCCCCGTCACGCAGATCAGCAACTGAGGGGTGCAGTTGTGTTGCCCCATGGCACTGGTAAAACCAAAACTGTTTTGGTTTTTGCTAAGGGTGATAAAGCAAAAGAAGCTGAAGCTGCAGGCGCTGATTTTGTAGGTGCAGAAGATATGTTAGAAAAAATTCAAGGTGGCTGGCTCGGCTTTGACGTAGCCATTGCAACCCCAGATATGATGGGTACCGTTGGTCGCTTGGGTCGTGTACTTGGCCCCCGTGGCTTAATGCCAAACCCCAAAACTGGTACCGTTACCTTTGAAGTTGGGGATGCAGTTAGAGATGCCAAGGGTGGTAAAATTACCTACCGTACTGATAAAGTAGGTATTATCCATGCACCTATTGGTAAGGCTTCCTTTGACACACAAAAATTAGCTGAAAACTTCAAGACATTGGCTGATACCTTGGTTCGTATTAAGCCCGCTTCTGCCAAAGGAACTTACATGAAGACCATTACGGTGTCTTCAACCATGGGACCTGGAGTTCGGATTAACCCGAACAAACTCTAGGAACCTTTTACCCGGTTAACTACAACTGAAGAGGTTTTCCAGTCGTAGACAGTTGGCGTCCTCTGGGACATAATGGTACAAACCACCAGCCGAGACCGGGTTCTTAACTGCAAGCTTACTAAGATTGCGGAGATTTCGGTATTTGTCTATGCCAAATCTCCGCATTTATTTTTATTTCATCGGAAGGAGGTGTATCTCTTGCCGACTACAAAAGCTCAAAAAACAGTCATGTTAGGCGAAGTTAAAGAAAAAATGTCTAACGCTCAAGTAACCATCCTGGCAGATTTCCGGGGTGTGCCTGTTGCTAAAATTACAGACCTGCGTGCGCGCCTGCGTAAAGCTGGCAGTGAAATGAAGGTAGCTAAAAATACCATCGCTGGTATTGCAGCGAAGGAAATTGGTATTGAAGGTTTGGAACCCTATCTTGAAGGTCCCACCGTATTTGCCTTTGGCATTGAAGACCCTGTGACTCCTGCAAAAATTCTTAGCGATTTTGCTAAGGAGATAAAGCAAGGGGTTGATATCAAGGCTGGTATTCTGGAAGGAAAAGTTATTGATGCCGCTGGCGTTAAAGCTTTGGCGGATCTGCCCTCCAGAGAAGTTTTACTGGCAAAAGTACTGGGTGGTATGCAAGCTCCTATGTACGGTTTTGCCGGCGTACTGGCTGCCAACCTGCGCAATCTGGTTTATGTATTGGATCAGGTGCGTCAGCAAAAAGAAGGTCAAGCATCCTAAGTATTTGCAAAGCATAAAAATTATTTTATAAACCTTGAGGAGGTTACTCATTACTATGTCTAAAGTTGCTGAAGTATTAGAAATTGTAAAAGGCCTAACCGTTCTGGAACTGGCTGAATTAGTTAAAGCTTTTGAAGAAGAATTTGGTGTATCTGCTGCTGCTCCCGTAGCTGTTGCTGCTGCTCCTGCTGCTGGCGCTGCTGCTGCTGAAGAAGAAAAAACCGAATTTGATGTTATTCTGACTTCCGCTGGCGACAAGAAGATCAACGTTATTAAAGTTGTTCGCGAAATCACCGGTCTGGGTCTGAAAGAAGCGAAAGAACTGGTTGATGGCGCTCCCAAGCCTGTTAAAGAGAAAATTGCCAAAGAAGAAGCTGAGTCCATCAAAGCTAAGCTTACTGAAGCTGGCGCTACCGTTGACGTTAAGTAATTCAAAAATTTCTATGTAATTAGAAACACAAAAACACTGCTCAATAGGAGCAGTGTTTTTGTGTTTTTGGCAACAACCAAGAATTCGACAACTAAGACAAAATAAAGCCTTGACAAAAGATAATACCTGTGCTAACATTACAAAATGTCATTCTATGGTTTACTTAGATAATAATTTGATTAGGTGGCAAAAATTGTGCATAATTTACTGCATAAAGGGAAAAAATAAAATAGATAGGGATCATAATGCATAAGGCGAGGTATTGTTAATAAAGGCAAGACCTTGCTTTTCGTTGTCTATGTTTTCAATACTTTGACTAAAAGGCAAAGTTTTATAAATAAACTGTTTGATGTTAAATATTTAAGGGGTGTGATGCGTTCGATGGCTTACCCGGAAAAAGTAGGAAACAGGGTGAGGTGGAACTACGGCAAACTTCGTGAAGTCCTGGATTTGCCTAACCTGATTGAAGTTCAGCGAAATTCATACGAATGGTTCCTCCAGGAAGGTCTGAGGGAAGTATTCCATGACATCTCTCCTATTCAGGACTTTACTGGAAACCTGATTCTGGAATTCCTGGACTACACTCTGGGAGAACCGAAATATTCGGTAGAAGAGTGCAAGGAACGCGATGTAACTTATGCGGCCCCGTTACGGGTTAAGGTGCGCCTTATTAATAAGGAAACAGGGGAAGTAAAAGAACAAGAAGTCTTTATGGGAGACTTTCCTTTAATGACCAGCAAAGGCACCTTTATTATTAACGGTGCAGAACGCGTTATTGTAAGCCAGTTGGTACGTTCTCCGGGAGTCTATTTTGCTGACCAAATAGACCCCAGTGGGAAAAGATTATTTGCTACCACAATGATTCCTAACCGTGGAGCATGGTTAGAATTTGAAACAGATGTCAATGACCATATTTTCGTTCGTATTGACCGCACCCGTAAGATTCCGGCAACTGTGTTAATTCGGGCTTTGGGCTATGGCTCAAATGCCTTAATCATGGAACTGTTTGAAAATGACAAATTTGTTCAAGAGACACTAACCCGTGATAACACAGACACTGAGGAAGAAGCACTGGTTGAAATTTATAAGCGTCTTCGTCCGGGGGAACCTCCTACGGTAGAAAGTGCGAGGTCTCTATTAAATACATTATTCTTTGATCCTAAACGATATGACCTTGCCCATGTGGGACGTTATAAATTACAAAAGAAATTAAAGCACGGCATCCTTTACCGTTATCCCAACGGTGAAGAAGGCCCCAAAGAATGGGACCGCCTATTAAATAAAGAAGTACCGGTGGATCGGGAATTTATCCGTGAATTAACCAAAGAAGATATTATTGCAACCTTCCGTTATCTTTTGAACTTAATGCAGGGTGAAGGTATTGTGGATGATATTGACCACTTAGGTAACCGCCGATTACGTTCCGTGGGTGAGTTGTTACAAAACCAGTTCAGAATTGGTTTATCTCGTATGGAACGGGTTGTCCGGGAAAGAATGACGATTCAGGATGTAGATGTAATAACTCCACAAGTATTAATAAACATTCGCCCGGTTGTGGCATCCATTAAAGAGTTCTTTGGCTCCAGCCAATTGTCTCAGTTTATGGACCAAACTAACCCACTGGCGGAATTAACCCACAAAAGACGTCTGTCAGCCTTAGGTCCTGGGGGGTTATCCAGGGAGCGTGCGGGCTTCGAAGTGCGTGACGTTCACCACTCTCACTATGGCCGTATGTGTCCCATTGAGACACCGGAAGGTCCCAACATTGGTTTGATTGGTTCACTGTCTACCTATGCTAGGATTAATAGCTTTGGCTTTATGGAAGCACCCTATCGTAAAGTAGATAAAGAAAACAAACGTGTAACCGATGAAATTGTTTATTTAACGGCAGATGAAGAAGAAGACCATATTATAGCCCAGGCTAACGCTCCTCTTGACGAAAATGGTTATTTTGTAGAAGAAAGAGTAAATGCCCGCCGGGGTCATGATACCCTTCTGGTACCCACTGACCGTGTAGAATACATGGACGTATCTCCTAAACAAGTATTTTCCGTAGCAACGTCCTTAATTCCCTTCTTGGAACATGACGATGCGAACCGCGCCTTGATGGGCGCAAACATGCAACGTCAGGCGGTACCTCTGCTCAGGTGTCAGGCACCCGTGGTGGGTACGGGTATAGAACACAGGGCTGCTAAGGATTCTGGTGTATGTATAGTAGCAGAGAGAGGCGGAGAAGTTGTTCGGGTGACCGCCACTGAAGTTGCTGTACGTACTGACGAGGGAAGGACAGACACCTATAAACTCTTAAAGTTTACTCGTTCCAACCAGGGTACCTGCATTAACCAAAAGCCCATTGTCAATAAAGGAGACAGAGTGGAGGAAGGCCAAATCCTTGCGGATGGGCCAGCCACTGAACAAGGCGAATTAGCTTTGGGAAGAAATATCCTGGTAGCTTTTATGACCTGGGAAGGTAACAACTACGAGGATGCCATTCTGATCAGCGAAAAGGCTGTAAAAGAAGATTTTTTCACCTCGATCCATATAGAAGAATATGAGTGTGATGCCAGGGATACCAAACTTGGTCCCGAAGAGATCACCCGGGATATTCCCAATGTGGGCGAAGATATTTTAAAAGATCTGGATGAAAGAGGAATTATCCGGGTGGGCGCTGAGGTAAGACCCGGTGATATTCTAGTAGGAAAAGTAACACCCAAGGGTGAAACAGAACTAACCGCAGAGGAACGATTGCTCCGGGCGATCTTTGGTGAGAAGGCCAGAGAGGTAAGAGATACCTCCCTCAGAGTACCCCACGGGGAAGCCGGAAAAATTGTTGATGTTAAGGTGTTCTCTCGGGAGAATGGCGATGAACTGCCACCAGGCGTAAACCATTTAGTACGGTGTTACATTGCCCAGAAGAGAAAGATTTCTGAGGGTGACAAAATGGCCGGTCGTCACGGTAACAAAGGGGTAGTGGCTCGGATCTTGCCCGAAGAAGATATGCCCTTTATGGCGGATGGAACTCCGGTACAAATTGTACTGAACCCATTGGGTGTACCGTCCCGTATGAACATCGGTCAGGTTTTAGAAACTCACCTAGGTTGGGCTGCTAAAACACTAGGGTTCAATGTAGCAACACCGGTATTTAACGGCGCATCTGAAGAATCTATCTGGGAAACCCTGAGACGTGCTGAACTACCCGAAGACGGAAAAACTGTTCTCTACGATGGTAGAACCGGGGAACCCTTTGATAATAGGGTCACCGTTGGATATATCTACATGATAAAACTGCACCACCTGGTGGATGACAAGATTCACGCCCGGTCCACTGGTCCATACTCTTTGGTCACCCAGCAACCTCTGGGCGGTAAGGCTCAGTTTGGTGGACAGCGTTTTGGTGAGATGGAGGTATGGGCGCTGGAGGCTTACGGTGCAGCCTATACGCTTCAAGAGATTCTTACCGTTAAGTCCGACGATGTAGTGGGTCGGGTTAAGACCTATGAAGCCATTGTAAAGGGAGAAAATGTACCTGAACCAGGGGTTCCGGAGTCCTTCAAGGTACTAATCAAGGAACTGCAGTCCCTTGGATTAGACGTCAAGGTGCTCGCTGAAGATGAGAAGGAAATTGAAATCAAGGAAATTGAAGAGGATATAACTGAAACCGCAAAAGAACTGGGGATTGAACTACCCGAAGAAAGAAGGGTAAGCTCTTCCAAAGAAGAAATTGAAGAGGAAGAGGAAGTTGAAGATAATTCTGACGAATTTGATGAAACTTTCCTGGAAGAAGCTGAAGACGACTTCAGTTTGGATGACGAGGACTAAAACGAGCGGTTTGTAAACCATTTTACCTAAATCCGCTAAAGGGGGAGTAGGTCCTTTGTTAGAGCTAAATAACTTTGATAGTATACGTATCGGCCTTGCCTCACCGGACAAGATTCGTCAATGGTCCAGTGGGGAGGTAAAAAAACCGGAAACCATCAACTACCGGACATTGAAGCCAGAACGTGACGGTTTATTCTGTGAACGTATCTTTGGCCCCACCAGGGATTGGGAATGTCACTGCGGAAAGTACAAACGTGTCCGCTACAAAGGCGTTGTCTGCGACCGCTGCGGTGTTGAAGTAACCCGCTCCAAGGTTCGCCGAGAAAGGCTAGGACACATTGAACTGGCAGCCCCAGTATCTCATATTTGGTACTTTAAAGGGATTCCTAGCCGCATGGGGTTGCTACTGGATATGTCACCCAGAGCATTGGAAAAAGTACTGTATTTTGTTTCTTACATTGTTATCGAGCCGGGCGATACTCCTCTGTTGAAAAAACAGTTACTTACTGAAACCGAGTATCGGGAATATAGGGATAAATTTGGCAATAATTTCAAGGCAGGCATGGGCGCTGAAGCCATTAAGGTCTTGCTGGTGGAAATAAACCTGGAGGAATTGGCCAGGGAACTGCGCCAGGAACTAAAGGAGGTTTCTGGCCAGCGTAAGATCCGTGCCATACGTCGGCTGGAAGTCGTAGAGGCCTTTAAGAAATCTGGCAACCGACCAGAGTGGATGATCATGGACGTAGTTCCAGTTATTCCTCCAGAACTAAGACCTATGGTACAGTTGGATGGTGGACGTTTCGCTACTTCGGATTTAAATGACCTTTATCGGCGGGTTATTAACCGAAACAATCGTTTGAAACGCTTGCTTGATTTAGGCGCACCGGACATCATCGTAAGAAACGAAAAGCGAATGTTGCAGGAAGCTGTGGATGCTCTCATCGATAATGGACGACGTGGCCGACCTGTAACAGGCCCTGGCAATCGTCCGTTAAAATCCCTGTCAGACATGCTAAAGGGGAAACAAGGACGCTTCCGCCAAAACCTACTGGGTAAAAGGGTTGACTACTCCGGTCGTTCGGTTATCGTAGTAGGACCACGTTTAAAGATGCACCAATGCGGTTTGCCCAAGGAAATGGCACTGGAGCTCTTCAAACCCTTTGTTATGAAAAAGCTGGTCAATGATGGCCATGCCCATAACATTAAGAGTGCTAAGCGTATGGTAGAACGGGTACGTCCGGAGGTATGGGATGTTCTTGAAGATGTGATTAAAGAACATCCAGTTATGCTAAACCGTGCCCCAACCCTACACCGTTTGGGTATTCAAGCCTTTGAGCCAGTTTTAGTAGAGGGTCGTGCCATTAAAATTCACCCCATGGTTTGTACAGCCTATAACGCGGATTTTGACGGTGACCAAATGGCAGTTCACGTACCGCTGTCTGCTGAGGCTCAGGCAGAAGCTAGGCTTCTCATGCTGGCTGCTAATAACATCCTGAACCCCAAGGACGGCAAGCCTGTGGCCAGTCCTACTCAGGACATGGTATTGGGTTCCTATTACCTGACCATGGACAGAGATGGTGATTTAGGCGAGGGACTGATCTTTAAAGATGAGCAGGAGGCCATGCTGGCCTATGATAACAAGCAAGTATCCTTACAGGCTAAAATTACCGTACGCCGGAAAAATGGTGAGCGGTTACAAACTACCGTTGGCAGGATTATCTTCAATGAGGTAATCCCCGAGGAGTTAGGATACATTAATAAAGTTTGCGACAAAAAGACACTAAGCAAAATTGTTGCAGATTGCTACCGCCGCCTTGGAAATGCTCATACTGCGGAACTACTGGATGGCATTAAAGAGCTGGGTTATAAATATTCAACCCGGGCGGGCATCACCATTGGGGTGCCGGATATTACTATTCCGGAAGCCAAGAAGGAGATTCTTGCCAAGGCTGAGGAGCAAGTTAATAAGATCGAAACCCAATTCCGTCGGGGTCTGATTACGGAAGACGAGCGTTACCGTAAAGTAATTGGTATCTGGAATGACGCTACTGATAAAGTAACCAAAGCCTTGATGGCCACACTGGATAAGTTTAACAATGTTTACATGATGGCTACCTCTGGTGCCCGTGGTAACATCCAGCAGATTCGTCAGCTGGCCGGTATGCGTGGTCTAATGGCAGACCCCTCCGGACGAATTATTGACCTGCCAATTAAAGCAAACTTCCGGGAAGGCTTAACCGTATTGGAATACTTTATTTCCACCCACGGTGCTCGGAAAGGTTTGGCTGATACCGCCCTGCGTACGGCTGACTCCGGTTACTTGACTCGCAGACTGGTGGATGTGGCCCAGGACGTTATAGTACGGGAAGATGACTGTGGCACCACCGAGGGAATTGAAGTCAGAGAAATTAGAGATGGTACCGAAGGTATTGAAAAACTCCATGAACGTCTGGAAGGCCGGGTACCAATGGAAGTGGTTGTTCACCCAGAAACAGGGGAAGTGCTCATTTCCCAGGAGCAGGTAGATAACCATCAAGTGATGACCGAAGAACAGGCCCAGGCCATTGAAGACGCAGGCATTGAAAAGGTAAAAATTAGATCGGTTATTACCTGCAAAACCCGCTACGGTGTGTGTAAACACTGCTATGGTAAGAACCTGGCAACAGGTGGCAACATTGATATTGGTGAAGCCGTGGGTATCATTGCAGCCCAGTCCATTGGTGAGCCTGGCACACAGTTAACCATGCGTACCTTCCACACCGGTGGTGTAGCCGGAGATGATATTACACAAGGTCTTCCGAGGGTTGAAGAACTGTTTGAGGCCCGTAGACCTAAGGGTCAGGCCATTGTGGCAGAAGAGGACGGCAGCATTGCTATACGGGAAGTAAAGGGTCGCAGGGAAATTGAAATCACCAAGGACAATGGTGAAAAGAATGTCTATGCCGTTCCCTTTGGCGCTAGAATCAAAGTAAAAGAAGGCCAGCGCATTGAGGCCGGTGACGAATTGACAGAGGGTTCCGTTAACCCGCACGACCTCTTAAAGATTAAGGGACCAGCAGGAGTGCAAGTATATCTGCTGCAGGAAGTACAAAGGGTATATCGCCTGCAGGGTGTGGAAATTAACGACAAGCACATCGAAGTTATGATTCGTCAAATGTTGAGAAAAGTGAAGATTGAAGAAGCTGGTGATACAGAATTACTACCCGGTGGCCTTATTGATATTTTTGAATTTGAAGAGGAAAATCGTAAGGCCGTTGAGCAAGGTGGAGAACCTGCTGTAGCCAAACCGGTACTATTGGGTATTACCAAGGCTTCTCTTGCCACAGATTCCTTCTTATCCGCAGCGTCCTTCCAAGAGACCACTCGGGTACTAACCGAAGCAGCTATCAAAGGAAAGATGGACCCGCTGCTTGGTCTCAAAGAAAACGTTATTATCGGTAAGCTGGTTCCGGCAGGTACAGGCATGTCACGCTATCGCAATATAGAAGTGCTGGAAGAAGGTCAGCCATTCCTGGAGGAAGACAGGGATATACTGCTTCCTGAAAGGGACCGGGACTACAACTTCCTTTCAGATGAAGAGAAGATTGATTTCGACCTGACACTTGAAAAATAACCCTGGTAGAACTAAAAATACAAATTATTGACACGGGTTAATGTAAGTGATATTATATGTAAGTGTTTGATTACTGGAGGTGGGAATACCATGTCTTTGGAGTCTTTAAAGGTTGCCCGGAGAAAAACCATTGGGGCCAAACAGACCTTAAAGGCTGTTGAAAAAGCTCTGGCAAAAGAAGTTTATTGGGCTTCTGATGCAGAGTCCCGCGTGGTAGATCCCATTCTTCGGGCTTGCTTTTCTCAAAACATACCAACCGTAAAGGTTGAAACGATGAAAGATTTAGGCAGAGCCTGTAACATTGAAGTGGGCTGTGCCATAGCAGCTATAACTGAGCACTAAAATGTTTCAACTTAAACATATAGCAGTACTTCGAGAGGAGGTGTAGAGAGATATGCCTACCATTAACCAGCTGATTCGCAAGGGTCGTGAACAAGTTGTTTATAAATCAACTGCCCCTGCTCTGAAAGAATGTCCCCAAAAGCGTGGCGTTTGCACCAGGGTATATACCACAACCCCGAAGAAACCCAACTCTGCCCTGCGCAAAGTGGCTCGTGTACGTTTAACCAACGGCATTGAAGTTACTTCGTATATTCCGGGCATTGGCCATAACCTACAAGAACACTCCGTGGTTCTCGTTCGCGGCGGCCGTGTTAAAGACCTGCCTGGTGTACGTTACCATATTGTTCGCGGCGCACTGGATTCTGCCGGTGTTCAAAACCGCAACCGTGGCCGTTCCAAGTATGGGACTAAACGTCCCAAAAAATAATATTAAGAATCAAAGATATATGATTACTGTGTAAAGGGGGGAAATTTAGTGCCAAGAAGAGGTGGAATCCCCAAACGGGATGTACTTCCCGATCCGATCTATGGTAGCAAGATTGCAACCAAACTTGTTAACCAAATGATGTTAGATGGTAAGCGTGGCGTAGCCGAAAAAATTATTTATGATGCTTTTGAAATCATTAAAGAGAAAACCGGCAAAAGCCCGCTGGAAGTTTTTGATGCTGCTATGAAAAATGTTATGCCTGTTCTGGAAGTTAAGGCTCGCCGTGTAGGTGGTGCCAACTACCAAGTACCTGTTGAGGTACGGGCTGAACGTCGTCAGACACTGGGCATTCGCTGGATGGTTCTGTTTACCCGCAAGCGTGCCGGAAAGTCTATGGCAGAAAAACTAGCTGCTGAAATTATGGATGCAGCTAACAACACTGGTGCAACTGTTAAGAAGCGTGAAGATACACATAAAATGGCAGAGGCCAACAAAGCATTTGCTCACTACAGGTGGTAAGGGGGAATCATTATGGCCCGACAGTTTCCATTGGAAAGAACCCGCAACATTGGCATTATGGCCCATATTGATGCCGGAAAAACCACTACCACTGAGCGTATTTTGTTCTACACCGGGAGAGTTCACAAGATTGGTGAAGTGCATGATGGTGCAGCCACTATGGACTGGATGGTTCAAGAGCAGGAACGGGGTATTACCATTACCTCTGCTGCCACCACAGCCCAATGGAATGGCCATCGTGTAAATATTATAGACACACCCGGGCACGTGGATTTTACTGTTGAAGTAGAACGTTCGCTTCGGGTATTAGACGGTGCGGTGGCTGTTTTCTGTTCGGTCGGTGGGGTAGAACCCCAGTCAGAAACTGTTTGGAGACAGGCAGATAAGTATGGTGTGCCTAGACTAGCCTATATCAATAAAATGGACCGTGTTGGTGCTGACTTCTTTAACGGCATGGACATGATCAAAAATCGTCTGGGCGCAAACCCGGTAGCAATTCAACTGCCCATAGGCAGTGAAGATCGTTTCAAAGGCATTGTGGATCTGGTAACGAAAAAGGCCATCGTATACATTGATGACCTGGGTACAAATAGTGAAACAACTGATATTCCTGCAGACATGGTAGATCAAGTTGAAGAATACCGTGAAAAGCTGCTAGAAGCAGTGGCTGAATCTGATGAAGAACTTATGATGAAATACCTAGAAGGTGAAGAACTGACAGAGGAAGAAATTAAGGTGGCTATTCGTAAGGCCACTCTGGCAGTTAAAATCACCCCAGTAATTTGCGGTTCTTCCTTTAAAAACAAAGGCGTTCAGTCATTATTGGATGCGATTGTCGATTACTTGCCGGCACCTACAGATGTTCCGCCAATTCAAGGTGTTAATCCTGATACCGGCACTGAAGACCAAAGGATTTCTAGTGATAATGAACCCTTTGCAGCATTGGCCTTCAAGATTATGACCGACCCATACGTAGGAAAACTGAGCTACTTCCGGGTTTATTCCGGGACATTAAAGTCAGGCTCCTATGTTTTAAACTCCACAAAGGGTAAAAAGGAACGTGTAGGTCGTATCCTACAGATGCACGCAAACCACAGGGAAGAAATTCCCGAGGTTTATGCCGGCGATATTGCCGCTGCAGTTGGCCTGAAGGATACAACCACCGGGGACACTCTCTGTGATGAGAAGAGCTTAATTATTCTGGAGTCTATGGAATTCCCGGATCCGGTAATTCACGTAGCCATTGAGCCTAAAACCAAGGCAGACCAGGATAAAATGGGTGTAGCTCTAAGCAAATTGTCAGAAGAAGATCCAACCTTCAAGGTGCGTACCGATGAGGAAACCGGCCAAACCATCATTGCTGGTATGGGCGAGTTGCACCTGGAGATCATTGTAGATCGTTTACTGCGTGAGTTCAAGGTGCAGGCAAACGTAGGTCGACCTCAGGTTGCATACAAAGAAACCATTCGTAAGGCTGTTAAGGCGGAAGGTAAATTTGTTCGCCAGTCTGGTGGTAAGGGTCAATACGGTCACGTTTGGATTGAATTGGAACCCCTCGAAGCAGGCGGTCCTGGCTACGAGTTTGTTAACAAGATCGTGGGTGGTGTGGTTCCCAGAGAATACATCGCTCCGGTTGATAACGGCATTAAAGAAGCAATGGAGAATGGTATTTTGGCGGGCTACCAGATGGTGGACATCAAAGCAACCCTTTATGATGGTTCTTACCACGAAGTAGACTCTTCAGAGATGGCCTTTAAGATTGCTGGTTCTATGGCCTTCAAGAATGGTGCCCAAAAGGCAAATCCCGTTTTGTTGGAGCCCATTTTCAAGGTTGAAGTAACTGTGCCCGAAGAGTACATGGGCGACGTAATCGGTGACCTGAACAGCCGTCGTGGACGCATTGAAGAAATGGGACAACGCGGCAATGCTCGAATTGTGTCAGCCTTTGTTCCCTTGGCAGAAATGTTCGGTTATGCTACCGATCTGCGTTCTAAAACCCAGGGTCGTGGTACTTACAGTATGCAACACGACCATTACGAAGAAGTTCCTAAGAACATTGCTGAAGGAATTATTGCTAAACGTAAAGGTTAATAGATAAGATTCTTTTCAAAGGTGCAAGGAGGAAAGTATTAGAATGGCTAAGGCTAAATACGAACGTACCAAACCCCACGTAAACATTGGTACCATTGGTCACGTTGACCATGGCAAAACCACCCTGACTGCTGCCATTACCGTAGTTCTGTCTACTTCTGGCGGTGCCTCTGTTAAGCGTTATGATGAAATTGACAACGCCCCTGAAGAGCGTGAGCGCGGCATCACCATTAACACCGCCCACGTAGAATATGAAACCGCAAACCGTCACTATGCACACGTTGACTGCCCCGGTCACGCTGACTATGTTAAGAACATGATCACCGGTGCTGCTCAGATGGACGGTGCTATCCTAGTTGTATCCGCCGCTGACGGCCCGATGCCTCAAACCCGTGAGCACATTCTGCTGTCCCGTCAGGTAGGCGTTCCTTATATCGTAGTATTCCTGAACAAGTCTGACATGGTTGACGATGAAGAACTGCTCGAACTGGTAGACATGGAAGTTCGCGAACTGCTGAACTCCTATGAGTTTCCTGGCGATGACACTCCCATCGTAGCTGGCTCTGGTCTAAAAGCTCTGGAATGTGGCTGCGGTAAGCGCGAGTGCGAGTGGTGTGGCAAAATCTGGGAGTTAATGGACAATGTAGACGCCTACATTCCTACCCCTGAGCGTGCTGTAGATAAGCCATTCCTGATGCCTGTGGAAGACGTGTTCTCCATCACTGGTCGTGGTACCGTTGCTACTGGTCGTGTAGAGCGTGGTCAAGTAAAAGTACAAGACGAAGTAGAAATCGTTGGTCTGAACGAAAAGCCTCGTAAGACCGTTGTAACCGGTGTAGAAATGTTCCGTAAGCTGCTGGACTTTGCACAAGCTGGTGACAACATTGGTGCTCTGTTGCGAGGTGTAGACCGTAAAGAAATCGAACGCGGTCAAGTATTAGCTAAACCCGGCAGCATTAACCCCCACACCAAGTACAGTGCTGAAGTATACGTTCTGACTAAAGAAGAAGGTGGCCGTCATACTCCTTTCTTCAACGGTTACCGTCCTCAGTTCTACTTCCGTACCACCGACGTTACCGGTATCGTACAACTGCCTGAAGGTGTAGAAATGGTAATGCCTGGCGACAACATTAAAGTAGATGTAGATCTTATCACCCCCATCGCTATTGAAGAAGGTCTTCGCTTCGCTATTCGTGAGGGTGGCCGTACCGTTGGTGCCGGTGTTGTAACTGGTATTAGAGAATAGTATAAAACACTGTTAAAACGGTGTGACTAGCGATGAAGTGGAAGGTTGCTCGCGGTCTGAGGTAATTTCCATGGAGCAGTCCGCGAATCGGACGAAGGGAGAGTAAACATATGAAAAACCAAAAGATTAGAATTAGGCTAAAAGCCTTTGATCATCAAATGCTTGACCAGTCTGCCACAAAAATTGTAGACACAGCCAAACGGACTGGTGCTCAGGTTGCAGGTCCTGTACCTCTGCCAACTGAAAAAAGCATTTACACCATTTTGCGTTCCCCCCACGTAAATAAAGACTCCCGGGAACAGTTTGAAATGCGTGTTCACAAGCGTTTAATTGATATCCTTGAGCCCACTCCAAAAACTGTAGATGCTCTAATGCGCCTGGACCTACCCGCTGGCGTGGATATTGAAATTAAACTGTAATTGACCCCGAGAGTGTATGTTAGGAGCCCTGGGGGAACCGGGGACTTCTAACCTCTGACTATAACAGGAGGTGTTTCCATGCCAAAAGGTATTCTTGGCAAAAAGATTGGCATGACCCAAATCTTCAACGAAGCTGGGGTTGCCATCCCCGTAACAGTTGTTGAAGCAGGCCCTTGCCTGGTAGTACAAAAAAGAACCCCCGAAAACGATGGGTACAGTGCCATTCAGTTAGGCTTTGGTGTAAAGCGTGAGAATTTGCTGAACAAACCCACCAAAGGTCACCTGAATAAAGCGGGTGTTCGCCCGGTACGTTTTCTGAGGGAACTAAAAGTTGATGACCTCGAAGCTTTTCAAGTAGGTCAAGAGATTAAAGCGGACATTTTCGCTGAGGGCGAAAAAGTAGACGTTGTAGGGACTTCTAAGGGTAAAGGTTTTGCTGGTGGGATCAAGCGTCACAACTTCCACCGTGGACCCATGGCCCATGGTTCTAAGTATCACCGTCGGCCCGGTTCCTCCGCAGCAAAAGGCCCTGCTCGTACCTTTAAGGGTAGAAAACTTCCCGGTCACTACGGGGTTGAACGTGTAACCGTTCAAAACCTTCAAGTAGTTAAGGTTGACCCCGAACGTAACTTACTTGCTATTAAAGGTGCAGTACCCGGACCCCGGGGTGGCCTATTACTGGTTAAGAATAGCGTCAAAGTTAAGTAGCATTGACGCATCGAAAGGAGGACTGTGAACGAATGCCTAAAGTAGCTTTATATAACATCAACGGCGAGCAAGTTGGCGAAGTGGAGCTTAAGGACGAAGTGTTCGGCATTGAGCCTCACGAACATGTAATGCATGAAGCAGTAAACATGCAGCTGGCCAACCAACGCCAAGGTACCCATGATACCAAAACTAGAGCAGAGGTACGCGGTGGTGGACGTAAACCCTGGCGCCAAAAGGGCACTGGCCGTGCCAGAGCAGGTAGCAGCAGATCACCCATCTGGCGCAAAGGTGGCATTGTATTTGGGCCCCATCCACGCGATTATGCAATATCTCTGCCTAAAAAAGTGCGTCGTCTGGCTTTAAAATCAGCTCTTTCCAGTAAAGTACTGGATCAAAACATCATTGTATTAGACAGTCTGACCATGGATGCTCCTAAAACCAAAGATATGGTTCGTATCCTAGGAAACCTAAAAGCTGATAAGGCTTTGGTTGTGACTGCTACTCGTGATTTAAATGTTGAAAAATCTGCTAGAAACATTGAAGGTGTAAAACCTTTAAAAGCCGATGGAGTCAATGTTTATGACTTGTTAAAATACACTAAGCTGGTCATCACCAAAGACGCCGTTGCTAAGATCGAGGAGGTGCTGGCGTAATGAAAAATCCACGCGACATCCTCATCAAGCCGGTGGTAACCGAGAAAAGTACTGGTTTATTAGCAGAGAACAAATACACCTTCATTGTAGATCTCAATGCTAACAAAACCGAAGTTAAAAAGGCTGTTGAGGAAATCTTCAAGGTTAAGGTGGAAAAGGTGAACACCATGCGCGTTAAAGGAAAACTAAAGCGTGTTCGTCAGTTTACCGGCAAAACCCCTGACCGTAAAAAAGCCATTGTTACCTTAAAAGAAGGCGACAAGATCGAGATCTTTGAAGGACTGTAAGGAGGGAAGCCCAGGTGGCAGTAAAAAATTATAAACCTACCTCACCTGGCCGCCGGTTTGTAACTTTCTCCGACTTTAGCGAGATTACAAAGGTAGAACCTGAGAAATCTTTGCTGGAGCCTATAAAGAAGACCGGGGGACGCAACGCCCAGGGCCGACTGACTGTTAGGCACCAGGGTGGTGGCCACAAGCGGATGTTCCGCATTATTGATTTCAAACGTAACAAAGATGGCATCCCTGCTAAGGTTGCATCTATTGAATACGATCCTAACCGTTCTGCACGTATTGCCCTGCTGAATTATGCAGATGGAGAAAAACGTTACATTTTGGCGCCTGTGGGTCTGGAAGTTGGCGTAATTGTTGAGTCCGGTCCGGATGCAGACATTAAAGTAGGCAACTGCCTGCCTTTGCGCAATATTCCTGTTGGTACCATGGTACACAACATTGAATTATACCCCGGTGCAGGTGCACAAATGGTTCGTTCTGCCGGTGCTGCTGCACAATTAATGGCTAAGGAAGGTAAATACGCAAACCTGCGTTTACCCTCTGGCGAAATGCGTTTAGTTCTGCAAGAATGCCGTGCCACCATTGGTCAGGTTGGAAACCTTGAGCACGAGAACGTTACCATTGGTAAAGCCGGTCGTTCCCGTCACTTAGGCATCAGACCTACCGTTCGCGGTAAAGTGATGAACCCTGTTGATCACCCACACGGCGGTGGTGAAGGTCGTAACCCAATCGGTCGCAACCCATCTACTCCTTGGGGTAAACTGGCTATGGGTGTTAAGACCCGTGGTAATAAGAAAAGCGATCGCTTGATTGTAAAACGTCGTAATAAGAAATAAAGTAGGGGCTGCAACACACCCGGCCCCGTGAATATGGAACATGACCATGATCCGGAAGGAGGTTCATAATGGCTCGTTCTCTGAAAAAAGGACCGTTTATTGACGATCACCTTCTGAAAAAAGTTGACGAGATGAATGAGAAGGGCGAAAAAAAGGTATTCAAGACCTGGTCCCGCCGTTCCACCATCTTCCCACAGATGATCGGCCACACCATCGCAGTATATGATGGTCGTAAGCATATCCCGGTTTATATCACTGAAGATATGGTCGGACATAAACTGGGTGAATTCGCACCTACCCGCACCTATAGAGGCCACGCTGATAAATCAGAGCGGTCCACAGGACTTAAGTAAGGGGGATAAACGATGGAAGCGAAAGCTATCGCAAAATTTATCCGCGTGTCCCCGCGTAAAGCCCGCATGGTAGTTGATTTAATTCGGGGCAAGAAAGTAGAAGAAGCATTGGCTATTCTGCGCTATACCCCGAACAAGGCTGCTGCTGCAGTAACCAAAGTGGTAAAATCTGCTGCTGCTAACGCGGAACACAATAACGATATGGATAAAGAAGAATTAGTAGTATCCCAAATTTTTGTTGACCAGGGTCCCAGCTTAAAGCGTATGATGCCAAGGGCAATGGGCCGGGCCGACATTATAAAAAGAAGGACCAGCCACATTACTGTAGTGGTTTCGGATAAAAAGGAGGGATAATTGCGTGGGCCAGAAGGTTAACCCAAAGGGTTTGCGTGTTGGCATAATCAAAGACTGGGAAGGTAAATGGTTTGCTGATAAACGCAATTACTCCAATTTGTTAATCGAGGACGTAAAAATACGTGAATACATCAAACGCAAACTATACCAAGCAGGCATTTCCAGAATTCAAATTGAACGCGCAGCTAACCGCGTAAAAGTTTCTATTCACACTGCTAAGCCAGGTATTGTTATCGGACGTGGTGGCGCTGAGGTAGAAGCTCTACGCAAAGAGCTTGAGAAAATGACTGCGAAGCAAGTTCACGTAAACATCGTTGAAGTGAAAACTCCGGAAGTAGACGCTCAACTGGTAGCAGAAAACATCGCATCCCAGTTAGAAAAGCGTATTGCCTTCCGCCGTGCTATGAAGCAAACTGTGCAGCGTTCTCTCAGAATGGGAGCTAAGGGTATTAAAATTGCCTGCAGTGGCCGCTTGGCCGGTGCTGAAATCGCTCGTACCGAGTGGTACAGCGAAGGGAAAGTGCCCCTCCACACTCTGCGCGCTGATATTGACTACGGCTTCGCCGAGGCCAATACTACCTACGGTAAAATTGGCGTTAAAGTTTGGATCTATAAAGGAGAAGTTTTACCGGAAGCGAAAAAACCCGCAGCCGGTCAAGGAGGCGAGTAACCGATGCTTATTCCGAAAAGGGTTAAATACCGCAAACAGCACCGTCCCCGTGGTAACGGCGGCGTTTCTAAAGGCGGTAGAGAGGTAAGCTTCGGTGAATACGGTATCCAGGCCCTGGAGGCCGGTTGGATCACTAACCGTCAAATCGAAGCTGCTCGTATTGCCATGACCCGTTATATTAAACGTGGTGGTAAAGTATGGATTCGCATTTTCCCGGATAAGCCGATCACCCAGAAGCCGGCTGAAACTCGTATGGGTTCTGGTAAAGGTGCTCCGGAACACTGGGTAGCTGTTGTGAAACCAGGTCGTGTTATGTTCGAGGTTGCCGGCGTTCCCGAAGCAACTGCTCGTGAAGCTATGCGACTGGCTATGCACAAACTGCCTGTAAAATGCAAGTTTGTAGTTCGTGGGGAAGTAGGTGAAGCCAATGAAAGTTAAGGAACTCAGAGATCTTACTGATGCCGAGCTGGCTAAGAAGATAGATGACTCCAAGGATGAGCTCTTCAAGTTAAGATTTCAATTGGCAACCGGACAATTGGATAACCCCATGAAGATAAAAGATGTTAAACGTAATATCGCCCGCTTAAAGACCATCGAGACCGAAAGAAAGTTGGGTATTCGATAAACATAGTGGAAATTGTCATCGACCAGGAAGGAGGTACGATGGTGGAACAAGTGCGTAACATGCGCAAAACTCGTCAAGGTAAAGTTGTCAGCGACAAGATGGATAAAACTATTGTTGTAGCTGTTGAAGATCGTGTTCGTCACCCATTATATAACCGCACCATTCGTAAAACTACAAAGTTTAAAGCCCATGATGAAGAAAACAGCTGTCGCATTGGCGATACTGTACGTATCATGGAAACCCGTCCGCTTTCCAAAGATAAGCGCTGGCGTGTGATTGATATCCTGGAACGGGCCGAACAACTTTAATTAGGCTAATACCGGGCACGAAGGGAGGTATTTTCCGTGATTCAAGTTCAAACGATCTTGAAAGCTGCAGACAACACAGGAGCCCGTAAGTTAATGTGCATTCGTGTCATGGGTGGCTCCCTGCGTCGTTATGCCAGTGTTGGAGATATTATTGTTGCTTCCGTTAAAGAAGCTACACCCGGCGGCGTTGTTAAAAAGGGTGATGTTGTTAAGTGCGTTGTTGTTCGCACCAGCAAAGAAGTGCGCCGTCCAGACGGATCTTATATTAAGTTTGATGAAAACGCTGCTGTTGTCATCAAAGATGACAAAACCCCAAGGGGAACTCGTATCTTTGGACCCGTAGCCCGGGAGTTGCGTGAAAAAGACTTTATGAAGATCGTTTCACTTGCACCTGAAGTTATCTAATCGGATTTAAGCAAGAGGTAAGAGTGGTAGGAGAGAAATTCGATCCAACCTCTAATTTCCCCTCTCTCACCTCTTAATCGGGAGGTGTATGAATTACATGCCGAAAGTTCACGTTCGTAAGGGCGATACTGTTATGGTAATCACCGGTAAAGATGCTGGTAAAAAGGGTAAAGTAGTTACTGTTGAACCTGCAAAAAATCGTGTGATTGTTGAAGGCGTTAACATTGTTAAACGTCACCGGAAGGCCACTCCCCAAATGCCTCAAGGAGGTATTGTGGAAAAAGAGGCCCCCATCCATAGCTCCAACGTTATGCTGTTCTGCAATAAGTGCAACAAGGCTACACGTATTCAGAAGAAAGTTCTGGACAACGGCAACAAAGAGCGTATTTGCAAGCATTGCGGTGAAACACTCAGCTAACAAGAGCTCGGAAAGGAGGAAAAAACGTGGCAAGGCTAAAGGATAAATACCTGAACGAAGTTCAGCCGAATCTAATGCAAAAGTTCGGTTATAAGAATATCATGCAGGTTCCTAAGCTGGAGAAAGTTATTATTAACATTGGTCTTGGCGAAGCCGTTCAAAACAGTAAAGCTGTTGATGCTGCTGTTGGTGATCTAATGGCTATTACCGGCCAACGTCCCATTACTACCAAAGCCAAGAAGTCTATCGCAGCATTTAAGTTGCGTGCAGGTATGACAATTGGTACTAAGGTTACCTTGCGTGGAGAGCGTATGTATGAATTTGTTGATAGACTGTTCAACGTTGCGCTGCCCCGGGTACGTGACTTCCGTGGGATATCAGATAAATCCTTTGACGGTCGTGGCAACTACACCATGGGCCTGAAAGAACAACTGATCTTCCCAGAAATTGAATACGATAAAATTGACAAGGTACGTGGTATGGATATTACATTCGTTACCACTGCCAAAACAGACGAAGAAGCCAGAGAGCTGCTGAAACTTATGGGCATCCCCTTTGTTAAAGTAAGCTAACTTCCGGTAAAGGAGGGTATTCGGTGGCCAAAAAATCCATGATTAATAAGGCAAATGCACCACAGAAGTTTACGGTACGTGGTCATAATCGCTGCAAACTATGTGGTCGCCCCCATGGCTATATGAGAAAATTTGGCATTTGCCGTATTTGCTTCCGTGAACTTGCCTACCGTGGGGAGATTCCGGGAGTAAAGAAAGCCAGCTGGTAATCAGGAAGGAGGTTGCATCACATGGTCATGACTGATCCCATTGCGGATTTTTTAACACGGGTTCGCAATGCTAACACTGTTTACCATGATAAAGTAGAAGCCCCGGCCTCCAACGTAAAAAAGGCTATTGCTGAAATCCTGAAGCAAGAGGGCTACATTAAAGACTACGAATCCGTTGAAGATGGTAAACAAGGTATAATTAGACTCTATCTTAAGTATGGCGCCAACAAACAACGCGTTATTACCGGCCTGAAAAGAATTTCTAAGCCCGGTCTGCGTGTGTACGCAAAGAAAGATCAAATCCCTAGAGTATTAGGTGGACTAGGTATCGCCATTGTATCCACATCAAAAGGAATTATGACCGATAAACAAGCACGTCAATCCGGTCTCGGTGGCGAGGTTATTTGCTACGTCTGGTAGGCGTCGTAACAGGAGGTGTGACAGATGTCCAGGATTGGTAAAAAGCCTATTCCAGTGCCTCAGGGTGTAGACGTGAAAATTAACGGTAATGTTATCAGCGTTAAAGGACCCAAAGGCCAATTGGAACAGGAATTCCACCAGGATATGAATATTAAGCTGGAGGAAGGCAATCTGGTGGTTGAGCGTCCCAGCGATGCAAAAGATCACAGAGCTTTACACGGTCTTACCCGCACCCTGTTAAACAACATGGTAGAAGGAGTGACCAACGGCTTCCAGCGTAATCTTGAGCTGGTAGGTGTTGGTTACCGTGCTGCCAAGCAGGGCAACAAGCTGGTACTGACCATTGGTTATTCTCACCCAGTAGAAATAGAGCCCCCCGCTGGTATCGAAATTGAAGTTCCTGCGGCAACTAAGATTGCCATCAAAGGAAGCGATAAGCAAGCGGTAGGGCAATTAGCAGCGAATATTCGTGCTGTTCGTGAACCTGAACCATACAAAGGTAAAGGTATTAAATACGAAAACGAAATTATTCGTCGTAAGGCTGGTAAAGCCGGCGGTAAAGGCAAGAAATAGGGAAGGAGTTGAACTCGGTTGCTTACCAAACCTGACCGTAAAGCGATACGTGCAAAACGCCGTCGCAGAGTCCGGAATAAAATTTTGGGCACAGCGGCAAGACCACGTCTTAACGTATTCCGTAGCCTAAACAATATGTATGCCCAACTCATCGATGATGAAACTGGCGTGACCGTGGTTGCTGCTTCAACCCTATCGCCGGAGTTAAAAGAAACATTTAAAAACGGTGGCAATGTTGAAGCTGCTAAAGCAGTCGGCGACTTAGTCGGCAAGCTAGCCCTGGAAAAGGGTATTAAAGAAGTTGTATTTGACCGTGCTGGTTACCTCTACCACGGTCGTGTAAAAGCTCTGGCAGAGGCTGCCAGAGAAGCAGGATTAGACTTCTAGTCTGATCGCAAAGGAGGGAAGCAACGACACATGGCGAGAATTGATGCCAGCAAGCTGGAACTAACCGAAAAGGTTGTGTATATAAACCGTGTTGCCAAGGTAGTTAAGGGTGGTCGGCGCTTTAGCTTCTCCGCTCTGGTGGTAGTTGGCGACGGTAACGGACACGTGGGTGCCGGTCTAGGTAAAGCCGCAGAAGTTCCCGAAGCTATCCGCAAGGGAATTGAAGACGCTAAGAAGAACATGATTAAAGTTCCCTTAAATGGAACTACCATTACTCACCAGATCCAAGGTCGTTTCGGAGCAGGAAAAGTACTGATGAAGCCAGCTGCCAAAGGTACTGGTGTTATTGCAGGTGGTCCTGTACGTGCCATCCTGGAATTAGCAGGTGTAAGGGACATCTTAACCAAATCCCTTGGCACCAACAATGCTAACAACATGGTAAATGCTACCATGGAGGGACTTAAGCAGCTTAAGACCCCTGAAGAAGTAGCACGTTTACGGGGTAAAACCGTAGAAGAATTATTAGGTTAGGGGGACGGACAATGGCCAAGCTGAAAATAACCCTTGTACGCAGTCTTATCGGCAGGCCTGAGGCACAGCGGAAAGTTGTCCGCGCCCTTGGCTTAGGTAAGACCAATAGTATGGTAGAACAAAACGACAGCCCCATTATTCGGGGTATGATCAATAAAGTTGCTCACCTGGTTAAGGTTGAGGAAGCCTAAAGGAGGTGTACCGGTGAATCTTTCCGAATTAAGACCAGCTCCCGGTGCAAGAAAAAAACCCACCCGTAAGGGTCAGGGTATCGGCTCCGGATTAGGTAAAACTGCCGGCAAAGGTCACAAGGGACAAAACGCAAGATCCGGTGGCGGTGTACGCCCTGGTTTTGAAGGCGGTCAAATGCCTTTACAACGGCGATTCCCAAAGAGGGGCTTCACAAACATCTTCAAGAAGCAGATCACTGCTATTAACTTAGATGAACTGAATGTGTTTGAAGCTGGCACTGAAGTAACTCCAGAATTATTATTAGAAGCAGGTTTAATTAAGAAGGTCGGCGACGGTGTAAAGATATTGGGTGATGGTATCCTGGAAAAGGCTTTAACCGTAAAAGTTCACGCCTTTAGTAAATCGGCAGTTGAGAAAATCACTGCTGCAGGCGGAAAAGCCGAGGTGATCTAAGGGTGTTAAACAGCCTGACAACTGCGTTCAAACTAGACGAACTGCGGAGCAAGCTGCTTTTTACCCTGGCAATGCTTTTCTTGTTCCGGGTGGGTGCCCATATACCGGTTCCCGGAATTAACCCGGAGGCATTTGCCAACCTGCTAACAAAGGGCCAACTGTTAGGCTTCTTTGATGTAATCTCCGGGGGTGCATTCAAAAATGCAAGTATCTTTGCAATGAGTATCACCCCCTATATTAACGCCTCAATTATTATGCAGCTTCTAACGGTGGTCATTCCCCATCTGGAGAAATTGGCCAAAGAAGGAGAAGAGGGGCGTAAAAAGATCACCCAATATACCCGTTACTTTACCGCTGTGTTAGCATTTGTTCAGGCCATTGGCATGACCATGGCACTGAAGGGTGCGCTGGTTAACCCTAGCGTCTTGAACTACCTAACCGTCGCCATTACATTTACGGCTGGTACTGTTCTTCTGATGTGGATTGGTGAACAAATCACCGAAAAGGGAATCGGTAATGGGATATCATTATTGATCTTTACGGGTATCGTCTCAAGAATACCATCTGCCATGGTAAATATTGGTCAGTACCTAAAGGCAGGCACCATTAACATCCTGAGTATCCTGGTTCTACTGATTATCGGGACTTTGGTGATTGCTGCGGTTATCTATGTACAGGAAGGTCAACGCCGTATCCCTGTACAGTATGCAAAGCGTGTGGTGGGACGCCGTGTTTATGGTGGTCAAACCTCTCATTTGCCTTTAAAAGTTAACCAGGCTGGTGTTATTCCGATTATCTTTGCTTCTTCACTGTTAATGTTCCCAGGTCAAATAGCTTCCTGGTTTCATGGTAATGCAGTTGCCGATTGGTACCTAAGGTGGTTTGCCTGGGGAGGCGTTCTCAACAGTGTTCTCTACGCTTTATTAATTGTTGGGTTTACTTACTTCTACACAGCAGTAATTATGAACCCTGTTGATATGGCCGAGAACATTAAGAAGTATGGTGGTTTTATTCCGGGCTTACGCCCGGGACGTTCTACCGCGGAGTACATCGGCAAGGTTATGAGTAGAATTACATTGGCCGGTGCAGTTTTCCTAGCGTTAATTGCTATCCTGCCTAACGTAATATTGGCTTTAACCCGTATTCCAAACGTATACTTTGGTGGCACTGCCCTGCTAATTGTGGTGGGTGTGGCCTTAGATACGATGAAGCAGATTGAATCTCACCTGCTGATGCGGAGTTATCAAGGCTTCTTGAAGTAGCGGGTGATTCAGATGATTACGATAAAAAATGAACGTGAACTGAAATATATGCGGGATGCCGGTGGCGTAGTGGCGAAAACCTTTAAGATTCTTAACGATATGGTTAAGCCAGGTGTTACCACCAAGGAGCTTGACGCTAAAGCAGAGGATTTTATTATTAGTCAAGGTGCCAGACCGGCATTTAAAGGGTACGGCGGTTTTCCAGGTACCCTGTGCACTTCTGTGAATGATGAAGTTGTTCATGGAATTCCCGGTTTAAGAAAACTGGAAAATGGGGATATTATTAGCATTGATTGTGGTGCGGTAATAAATGGTTTTGTTGGTGACAGTGCCCTTACCCTTCCTGTGGGAAACATCAGTCATGAAGCTCAGGAACTATTAAGGGTCACCGAAGAATCTTTATACGCCGGCATTGCTCAAGCAGTGGAAGGTAATCGTCTTTCAGATGTTTCTCATGCAGTACAAAAGTGTGCTGAGAAACAGGGCATGTCAGTCGTTCGGGATTATGTAGGGCATGGCATAGGGGCCAAAATGCATGAGGATCCGCAGATTCCCAATTTTGGGCCTCCTGGCCGCGGGCCCAGGCTTAAGCGGGGAATGACATTAGCAATTGAACCAATGGTAAACCTAGGCACCTTTGAGGTACGTACCCTTGATGATAATTGGACGGTCGTAACTCTTGACGGAAGGTTGTCTGCTCACTTTGAACATACAATCGCCATAACCGATGATACACCAGAGATCCTAACAAAGCTTTAAGTGACCAAGGCACGGAGAGGTGTAGGAGGTGCAAGGTTTGGTAGATGAAGTGAGGGCCGGGCAATTGGTAAGTTCGACCCAAGGGCGCGATACGGAAAGGTACTACCTGGTTCTAAGCAAGTCTGATAACAGCTTTGTTTATGTTACCGACGGTGAATATCGAGGGGTTGAAAAACCCAAGAGAAAGAACCTTAAGCATCTAAAGATTTGGCCGGTAGCTTCAGAAAATATCGGAACCAAAATAGCTGCCCAAATGAAGGTAACAAATGCTGATATAAGATCAGAACTGGCTGCAATGATGAAAAAACTCCAGGAAGAACCTTTACTCAAAGGGTAAGGAGGTTGGGAAAAGAGCAATGTCAAAAAATGATGTTATAGAAGTTGAAGGTAAAGTATTAGAGCCGCTTCCGAATGCGATGTTTCGGGTGGAACTTCAGAACGGACACAAGGTATTGGCACATGTATCGGGCAAGATTCGAATGAATTTTATCCGTATACTACCTGGCGACAGGGTTACGGTGGAACTGTCTCCCTATGACTTAACCCGGGGTCGCATCGTTTACCGCTTCAAGTAAACAAGATCCCCCAAAGGAGGGTTACATTATGAAAGTCAGACCATCGGTTAAACCGATTTGTGAAAAATGCAAGATCATCCGCCGTGAAGGTAAGGTTATGGTTATCTGCGAAAACCCCAAGCACAAGCAAAAGCAAGGGTAACACGGGAGGTGTATTCGTAATATGGCACGTATTGCCGGGGTGGACCTGCCGAAAGATAAAAGAGCAGAAATCGCTCTTACCTATATTTACGGTATTGGTAAGCCCACCGCTCAAAAAATTCTAGCTCAAACCGGTGTAAATCCGGATACTAGAATCAAAGATTTAACTGAAGAAGAAGTAAACAAACTTAGAGACTATATCGATAAAAACACTAAGGTTGAAGGTGACCTCCGTAGAGAAGTTGCACTTAACATCAAGCGTCTGATTGAGATTGGCTGCTACCGTGGTATCAGACACCGTCGCGGACTTCCTGTTCGCGGTCAGCGCACAAAGACCAACGCTCGTACCCGTAAGGGTCCCAAAAAGACCGTTGGTGCACGCAGGAAGAAGTAAGGCGAGAGGGGGTAAAGAACAAACATGGCTCGTCGCCAAGTAAGAACTAAACGTAAAGATAAGAAAAACGTTGAACAAGGTGTGGCACATATCAAGTCCACCTTTAACAATACCATTGTTACCATCACCGACCTTAAGGGCAACACTCTTGGCTGGTCCAGCGCTGGTCAGGTTGGTTTTAAGGGTTCTCGTAAAAGCACTCCCTTTGCCGCCCAAATGGCTGCAGAAGCCGCTGCCAAAGATGCGATGGAACACGGCTTGAAAGAAGTAGAGGTTACCGTTAAGGGACCCGGTTCCGGACGTGAAGCTGCAATTCGTTCCTTGCAAGCTGCTGGTCTGGAAGTAAACATGATCAAAGATGTTACTCCAATTCCGCATAATGGTTGCCGGCCGCCTAAACGCCGGAGAGTGTAATAGGGGAGGTGCATGAGTTTCCATGGCAAGATACACTGGTCCACACTGCCGTCAATGTCGGCGTGAAGGCCTGAAACTGTATTTAAAGGGAGACCGCTGCTACACCGGGAAATGTGCAATTGACCGTCGTAGCTATGCTCCCGGACAACATGGTCAAGGTCGTAAGAAGGTTTCTGAATATGGTATTCAGTTACGTGCAAAGCAAAAAGCGCGTCGTATCTACGGCGTACTGGAAAAGCCTTTCCGTAACTACTTCGAGCATGCAGAGCGTCAACCCGGTATTACCGGTGAAAACCTACTGCGTCTGTTAGAGCGTCGCTTGGATAATGTAGTTTACCGTCTGGGCCTGGGTGCTTCCAGAGTTGAAGCAAGACAACTGGTTCGTCACGGTCATTTTACCGTAAACGGTAAGAAGGTAAATATTCCATCCTTCCAGGTTCGCGTAGGAGATGAAATTGCTGTTCGTGAAAAGAGTAAGGCCTCTCCCCGTATCAAAGAATTAGTTGAGAGAGCCGCTGACCGTACTACTCCAGCTTGGTTAGAGTATGATGGGCAGGAAGCTAAAGGCAGAGTTATTGCATTACCCAGCCGGGATCAAATCGACGCTCCGGTTGAAGAGCATCTAATTGTCGAGCTGTATTCCAGGTAATTGGTCGGTTATAGGTTAGTTCCGGTCCGGCCAAAGGAGGGTTACCGAATTGTTGGAGATTGAAAAGCCGAAGATTGAGATTGTAGAACAGAGTGAGGATAACACATACGGTAAATTTGTAGTAGAACCTCTGGAGCGGGGTTACGGGATTACCCTGGGCAACTCTCTTCGCAGGATTCTACTATCCTCCCTGCCTGGAGCTGCTGTTACATCCGTTAAAATCGAGGGTGTATTGCACGAGTTTGCCACAGTTCCGGGGGTTCAGGAGGATGTTACCGATATTATTCTAAACCTGAAAAATCTTTGCCTTAAGATTCACAGCGACGAGGAAAAAGTTCTTCGGGTGGAAGCACAAACCGAAGGTCCCGTCACTGCCGGTGATATTATTCACGATGCCGATGTGGAAATCTTAAACCCTGATTTGCATCTGGCAACCCTTGACACCGGTGGACGGCTGTTTATGGAAATTTCTGTAAACAAAGGCCGGGGATATTCTTCAGCAGAGAAGAATAAAAAGGGTGAGCATATAATTGGGGTTATACCCATCGACTCCATCTATACACCGGTGCGTAGGGTGAACTACAATGTGGAAAATACCCGTGTAGGTCAGATTACGGACTATGACAAGCTCACTCTTGAGGTCTGGACCAACGGCAGTATCCGACCGGACGAGGCTACCAGCCTATCTGCCAAAATTTTAAGTGAACATTTACGGCTGTTTATTGGTTTAACTGAAACAGTCAACGATGTTGAAATTATGGTGGAAAAAGAAGAGGAGCAAAAGGACAAGATTCTCGAGATGACCATTGAGGAACTTGATATGTCTGTACGCTCCTATAACTGCCTAAAACGGGCTGGCATAAACACTGTTGAAGAACTGATTCAGCGTAACGAAGAGGATATGATGAAAGTTCGTAACCTCGGTAAGAAGTCGCTGGAAGAAGTGATAAATAAATTGCATGAACTAGGCCTGTCGCTTAGGCAAGAGGATGAGTAAGGGAGGGACGAATTGTGGGCTATCGTAGATTTGGTTTAACCACTGGCCATCGCAAAGCTATGCTGAGAAACCTCGTTACCTCTTTATTCCGGGATGAACGGATTGAAACTACCGGACCCAGAGCTAAAGATGTACGCAGCATTGCTGAGAAGCTGGTTACTGTTGCCAAGAAGGGCGATCTGGCTGCTCGCCGCCAGTGCTTAGAATACATCTATGAAGAAGATGTAGTAAGAAAACTTTTTGATACCATCGCTCCCCAATATGCTGAGCGCCAAGGCGGATACACTCGTATTATTAAAGTGGGTTATCGCCGGGGTGACGCAGCTGAAATGGTGCTGTTGGAACTAGTATAATTCCATGGCGTAAATAATTAGCGGAAACCCCGGGCTGTGCGGTTTCCGTTTCGCCTTGCCTCAAGGCAACGGTTAAAGGCCCCGGGTGGGCGCCATTGTGCGCACTCCCGGGGCCTTTTGCAACTGTCCCAAGTCCAAGGGTGTCTCCTACCGGAGGCATATAAGGTTTTTAACACAGATGCTAAAAGTAAAGGGTTACAAATCTTCAGTGAGGTGCTATGAGTACACCTATCATATCCGTACAAGATGTATCCTACAGCTACCCGGAAACCGGTAAAAAACAAGCTCTGGCAGACATAAATATGAAGGTTTATCAAGGTGAAATGATTGCGCTGCTAGGACCCAATGGTTCCGGCAAATCGACCCTAGCCAGGCTTTTAAATGGCTTATTGTTACCAGTTAAGGGTGAAGTAATTGTCGATGGGCTGCTATCCTCGGATAACCAGTACACCTGGGAAATACGTCGTAAAGTGGGCATGGTCTTTCAAAACCCCGATAACCAACTGGTAGCTGCATTGGTGGAAGAGGAATTGGCCTTTGGTATGGAGAACCTGGGTATTTCTCCAGAGGAAATGAAAAGGCGTATCCGTAAAATAAGTGAAAGAATGGAATTGTCAGAATATCTGGAGTTTCCACCGCACAGGTTATCTGGCGGACAAAAACAGCGAGTGGCCATTGCCTCTGTCTTGGCCTTGGAACCAGAAGTACTGGTTCTGGATGAGCCTACCTCTATGCTGGATCCCGGAGGAAGAAAAAGGGTAATGCTGGAACTGGAAAGATTGAAACAAAGGGGTACAACCATTGTGTTGGTAACCCATGATATGACAGAAGCTGTTATGGCAGATCGAGTGATGGTTCTGGAACAGGGGAAACTGGCCTTTCAGGGATCACCAGTCCAATGCTTTTCAAAAATAGAATGGTTAAGGAAAATTGGACTAGAATTACCGCCAGCCACGGAACTTGCCCGACGTTTAAAGCTAAAGGGTTTGCCAGTGCCTACTTCACCATTACATGTATCAGATTGGATTGAATATCTATGTCCCCAGTTATAGAAATTAACAAACTGAACGTTATCTATGCTGCTGGAACTCCCATGGAACGACAAGCCCTAAGTGAAATTAGTTTGCTGGTGTCAAAGGGTGAATTTCGGGCTATTATAGGGCCCCAGGGATCAGGTAAGTCAACGCTGCTACAAGTGATGGCTGGCTTAATTACAGGCGAGGGAACGGTAAAAATTGCAGGACTAGACCTTAGTGCTAAGAAAAATCGAGTTCAATTATGGCGGCAGGTGGGTGTTGTTTTCCAGTATCCAGAAAAACAGTTATTTGAGGACACAGTATGGAATGATGTAGCCTACGGACCTCAAAACCTGGGCCTCAAGCAGGACGAGGTCAAAAGCAGAGTTCAAATGGCCCTGGATAAGGTAAAACTGGAGGAAGAATACTTTCATATTTCACCCTTTAAGCTTAGTGGCGGGCAACAGCGAAGAGTTGCCATAGCCGGGATTTTAGCCATGGAGCCCAAGATATTACTGCTAGATGAACCAACAGCTGGCTTAGACCCCCAGGGGAGGCAACAGTTGATGGGGATGTTTTCTAGCCTTTGTAAAAAAGAAAAAGTAACCGTAGTGCTGGTAACCCATGATATGGAGGAGGTTGCTAACCGGGCTGATCGTGTAACTGTTTTGCAACGGGGGAAGCTGATCATGGAAGGGACACCGCGGGAGGTATTTTGCCGAGGAGAGGAACTGGCGTCCGCTGGACTTTCAGTTCCTTTTGCAGCAGAACTTGCCACTTCTCTAAGAGTGAAGGGATTTAATATAAAAAATCTTGCCACCCTACAGGAGGCAGAACGGGAACTGGAGAGAATACTAAAGGCTAAGCGATAAAGGGTAGCCAAAGACTTTAGTCCTTTAGATATATGTAAATAAAACAAGAGTTAATGACTAATGACTAAAAGCTAATGGTTACACAGGAGGAAATACCTTGTTCCTTTTTTCAAACATAACAGTTGGTCAGTATTATCCTACAAAATCCATTATTCATCATATGGATCCCCGGGCAAAGCTTTTGGCCATGCCTCTGATTATTGCAGCGGTACTCCTGGCGAATCACAGGCTGGGTTATTTAATAACGGCTACCATGGTATTTTTGGCAGTGGCCTTGGCTAGGGTACCTATGGTTTCCTTCTTACGGGGGATGAAATTTCTCTGGCTGTTTCTATTGATTAGTCTTATATTACAGACCCTTACTTATCCAGGCGAAGTATTATGGCAGTGGGGTTTTTTAGCCGTAAGCCGGGAGGGCTTACTATTGGGCTTAAAGCTCGCTTACCAATTAACTTTACTGATTTTGACAGCCATGCTGTTGACCATGACCACCACCCCGGTTAACCTGACCGGAGCCTTGGAGAAACTTTTCCAGCCCTTTAAGCCCTTGGGGTTACCAGCCCATGAACTGGCCATGATGATGGCCATCGCACTGCGGTTTATACCCACATTACTAGAGGAAGCTGAAGCGATCATGAAGGCGCAGCAGGCCAGAGGGGGAAGCATTGCTGCCGGGAAACTTGGCCCTAGGTTAAAAGCTGCTGTGGCTTTGTTAGTACCACTACTGGCTGGCTCTCTGAGGAGAGCGGACGAACTGGCCCTAGCAATGGAGGCACGCTGTTATCGGGGAGACCAAGGCCGTACAAAGCTCAAGCAGTACCAATATAAAATGATGGACTTCCTGATACTTATTGTTGTTGCAGTGATAACAGCCATGGTTATCCTGAATCGTTGGGGCATAATATAGGTTTTTTTGCATATTATTGAAATATGCATTGACTTAGTTTAGTTTGTGTGTTAACCTAAATCCTAATTTAGTAAGATAGCTGAGATGAGTTTAGTTAAATAGAAGAGTTGAGAATAGCTGAGAATAGTGAGATCGGGACAACTATGTCTTTTTTTAAACCGGAGCTCATATTTCGAGCTGCCGGTTTTTTGCATTTTTTTGGGGGTCAGACCCCCGTAAAAAATGTCGAATGATGGAGGTGAGAGATTTGTATAATCCTTCCTTTACGGAGTATCGTTCATTAGCCGAAGAATATAACTTAATTCCAGTTTACAGGGAGTATCTGGCCGACACCGAAACCCCAGTTTCAGTTTACGAAAAACTGGCGCCCATGGGCCCCAGCTTCTTACTAGAGAGTGTTGAGGGGGGAATAACCCTGGCCCGGTATTCTTTTATTGGCTGCCAGTGTTTTTTAAGCTATCGATTTCACCAAGGACGAGCGGAGTATAGGGGGTTAGCTGGCAAGGTTCGATTACATGGGGGGCCACTACAGGCACTGGAGGGGGTCCTAAGCAGGTTTCGTACACCAGAATTATCTGGCTTGCCCCGCTTTACTTCCGGTGCGGTGGGTTATTTTGGTTATGACATGATACGCCATCTGGAACACCTACCCAATAAGAAGGAGGATGAACTTAATTTACCCATCTGCCAGCTTATGTTTCCCGGAGTGGTGCTGGCCTTCGATCATGTAAAGCGAACGTTATTAATTATTGCCAATCATCCTCTCAGTGGATCTCCGGAGGAATCCTACAGGGAAGCCATAAAAAAAATAGACCGAGTGGCAGAAAGAATTTTTCAGCAAGAAAAAATCAACTATTCTCCCAAGTCCAATGCCCAGGGATATCCAATGAACCAAATAAATCAATTCTTAGCTGAAAAATCATCCATAACCAAAGAACATTTTGAAGAAGCTGTCCAAAAAGCGAAAAAACATATTCAGGCAGGCGACATATTTCAGGTGGTATTATCACAGCGGTTTACGTTGCCCTTTTCCGGCCAACCCCTTCACCTATACAGAAGACTACGCGCTATTAATCCTTCGCCCTACCTCTATTATCTTGATTTTGGGGACTTTTCCCTAGTGGGGGCTTCACCGGAAATGCTGGTGCGTCTGGAAGGCAACCAAGTAATCACCCATCCCATTGCTGGTACCAGGCCAAGGGGAAAGCAGCGGGAAGAAGATAACCTGCTGGCAGAGCAGTTACTGGCCGATGAAAAGGAACGGGCAGAACATTTGATGTTGGTAGATTTAGGACGTAATGACTTGGGTAGGGTTTGTTTGCCAGGCACTGTCAAGGTTAGCCAATTCATGAAAGTCGAACGATACTCCCATGTGATGCATCTGGTTTCCCATGTGGAAGGGCAAATGGAGAAAGCTAACAACAGCCTTGGGGTATTGGCAGCCTGTTTTCCTGCAGGTACTGTAACCGGAGCTCCCAAAATCAGGGCCATGCAAATTATTGACGATTTGGAACCCCTAGCGAGGGGGCCCTACGCCGGGGCCGTAGGCTATGTGGACTTTGCCGGCAACCTTGATACAGCCATCATCATCCGCACAGCCATCCTACGGGAGGGCAAAGCATACATACAGTCAGGTGCCGGCATTGTGGCAGATTCCGATCCAACCAAGGAGTATGAAGAAACACTGCATAAAGCCAGGGCCATGGCATCGGCAGTACTAGCAGCAACCAATGAGGAGGGGGAGAGGTTTTATGCTGGCTGTACTGGATAACTATGATTCCTTTACCTATAACCTGGTTCAGTTAGTTAGAGAATTAGGCCAAGAGGTAAGGGTTTATCGAAACGATGCTGTTAGCTTGAAAGAATTGTTGTCGCCTGAAATAAAGGGCTTAATTATTTCACCGGGACCGGGGCGACCCGAGCAAGCAGGAATCTGCCAGGAGGCCGTCCGCTATTTGGTGGGTAAACTTCCTATTCTAGGGGTTTGTTTGGGGCATCAAGTCATTGCCCAATCCCTGGGGGGAAGGGTAGTTCCAGCAGCAAGGTTGATGCATGGCAAAACTTCTGCTATTTGCCATGATAATAGAGGTCTCTACAGTAACATTCCCCAACAATTTGTTGCTGCACGGTATCATTCACTGGCGGTAGAAGAAAAGAGCTTACCCACCTGTTTAAAGGTCACGGCCCGCACGAAGGAGGGTGAGGTGATGGGAATTCGACATCAGCATTACCCGGTGGAGGGAGTCCAGTTCCATCCGGAATCCATTGCAACCACCTGTGGTAAAGATTTACTAAGCAATTTTATTAATCAGAGTTCATGAGTTAGTTGAGACGAGTGGAGAAGGAGGAGAGATGAGTGATTACTGAAGCTATTCAAAAAGTTGTAGCAGGGATAAACCTGTCTGAGGCCGAGGCGATGGAAACCATGCAAGAGGTAATGGAAGGAAAGGCCACTCAGGCCCAAATTGCCAGCCTTTTAACAGCCCTGCATTTAAAGGGGGAAACTGTACCAGAAATTACAGGTTTTGCACGAACCATGCGTACTAAGGTTATTCGAGTGCAGACCAAGCGAAGGAATCTGGTGGATACCTGCGGTACAGGTGGCGACGGGGCCAATACCTTTAATATTTCGACGGCCTGTGCCTTTGTGTTGGCCGGCGCGGGGCTGCCTGTGGCCAAACATGGCAATCGCTCTGTTTCTAGCAAGTGCGGCAGTGCAGATGTGCTGGAGCAACTGGGCGTTTTCGTACAGTTAACTCCGGAGGAAGCAGGGCTTTGCCTTGATCAAGTTGGAATAGCCTTCCTTTTTGCACCCCTCCTGCATGGAGCCATGAAATACGCTGCAGCTCCTAGAAAGGAAATAGGTATTCGTACGGTTTTTAATATATTAGGTCCTCTTACCAATCCGGCCTTTGCGGAGAACCAAGTGCTAGGGGTTTATTCTTCAGACTTAGCCCCGGTTTTAGCCCAGGTGTTGGCTAACCTGGGTACCAAGCGATCCTTTGTAATCCATGGGTGCGGTGGCCTGGATGAAATATCTTTAGCCGGTGAGGCACTGGTGTATGAAGTGAAGGACAATCAGGTAAAGGAAATGATTATAGATCCCATGGATTACGGCTTAGACAGGGCACCTATCTCAGCCCTGGCAGGGGGAGATGCCAAAAGGAATGCCAGAATGATAAAAAATATTCTAAGCGGTGCACCGGGCCCCCAACGGGACACCATTATTATCAATGCAGCTTTGGGACTGATAGCCGGTGGATTGGTAAGGGATTTGGCAATGGGTATTCGGCTGGCGGAACAAATTATTGATGAGGGCTATGCCTTGAAAAAGTTAAATCTTTTGGTGGAGTTTAGCCAAACACTGGTTGGGAGGAGGTCCGCAGCCCTTTGATTCTGGAAAAAATTAAAGAAAAGAAAAGAGAAGAAATTCGGCAACTACTTCTTACTGCCAATGTAGCCCACATGAAAAAGAAAATTTTGGAGTTACCCCCAGCCAGAGATTTTCGAAAGGCCCTTTATAATCAGGGACAGGTAAGCCTCATTGCAGAAATTAAGAAGGCCTCCCCTTCAAAGGGGCTGCTTTGCCCAAACTTTGATCATCGCCAACTGGCCCATATATACCAGTCCAATGGAGCTGCAGCGTTATCAGTTTTAACAGATGAGAACTTTTTCTTAGGAAAATTGACTTATCTGGAGGAAATAAAGCAACAAAGCAGCCTACCCCTTCTAAGGAAAGATTTTATTCTTGACCCTGTGCAGCTTTATCAAAGCCGACTGGCTGGAGCAGATGCAGTTTTATTAATTGCCGGGCTGCTTACCCCCGGCGAGCTTAGTCAATTATTTTTGTTATGCCGAGAAATTGGTATGCAAGCATTGGTGGAAGTACATACCCAAGAGGAATTACAACGGGTACTGACTACGGATGCAAAGTTGATTGGCATTAATAATCGGGATCTCTCCACCTTTCAAACCAATTTGGCAACCACCGCAAAACTGCTGGAGCAGGTACAAATAGAGGATATTACCATTGTCAGTGAAAGTGGTATTGCCCAAAAAGAGGATATAAAATTTCTAAAATCCCTGGGGGTTCATGGGGTTCTGGTGGGAGAAGCTCTGGTAACCGCCCAGGATATTGCTAAAAAGGTGCAGGAAATTGTTGTGGCAGGCGGAAGGGGTGAAGCTTGATATGGTTCGAGTGAAAATTTGTGGTGTTCAGGATCCAAAGATCGGAGTAGCAGCTGCCCTGGCAGGGGCAGACGCCATCGGCATAGTCTTTGCCAGCAGTAGTAGAAGAGTAACACCGGAACAGGCCCGGGAAATCTGTCAGGCTTTACCTCCATTTACCGCTAGAGTGGGTATCTTTGTGGATACGCCGCAGCAAGAAGTACAACAGATTGCTCATTTTTGTGGCTTGGATGTGATTCAACTACATGGCGGTGAAAGTGCTGATTACTGCCGAGATCTGGGATTCAGGTGTATTAAAGCAATACCTGCCAGAAATAGGCAATGCCTGGAGGAAGCCAATGCCTTCCCAGTCAGTGCGTTGCTGGTGGATTCCTATGTCAATGGAAAGAGCGGAGGAAACGGCTGCACCTTTAATTGGCACTTGCTAGAAGGGCTTCAACTAAATAAACCCTTAATCCTGGCCGGAGGACTGAATATCGAGAATGTTGGACGTGCAGTGGCCTATGTTCGACCCTACGGTGTCGATGTTTCCAGCGGGGTGGAAGTAAAGGGCCAAAAAGATATCCCTTTGATTAAAGCTTTTATAAAAAGAGTCAGAGAGGTGAGCTTCAATGCAACCGGATCATAGAGGTTATTTTGGCCCTTACGGTGGTGCCTTCGTGCCAGAAACACTGATGCCTGCACTGGAAGAACTAATCCAGGCTTACGGGGCAGCCAGTGAGGATGAAGAATTTTTAAAGGAGGTAACATATTATTTAAATGATTATGTAGGACGGCCATCTCCTATTTATTTTGCCCGTGCCCTCAGTGAGGGGACCGGGGGAGCCAAGATTTTTCTGAAGAGAGAGGATCTAAATCATACCGGCGCCCATAAAATTAACAATACCATCGGACAACTGCTGCTGGCCCGGCGGATGGGTAAAAAACGAATCGTAGCAGAAACCGGGGCGGGGCAGCATGGTGTGGCCACCGCTACGGTTTCTGCCATGCTGGGTATGCAATGTGTTGTCTATATGGGTGAAGAAGACATCCGACGCCAGGCCCTTAATGTATTTCGTATGCGCTTACTGGGGGCAGAGGTGGTTAAGGTCAGTTCTGGTACTGGAACATTAAAGGATGCTATGAATGAAGCCATGAGGGACTGGGTTACAAATGTAAGGAATACTTTCTATGTGATTGGTTCGGTGGCGGGACCACACCCTTATCCTAAAATGGTAAGGGACTTCCAATCCATTATTGGTCGAGAAGCCCGGGAACAAATGCTCAAAAAAACCGGCAGACTGCCTGATTATGTGGTGGCCTGTGTAGGTGGCGGTAGTAATTCCATGGGTATTTTTTATCCATTCTTAGAAGATCAAGAAGTCCATTTAGTTGGGGTAGAAGCAGGGGGGCTGGGGTTGTCTTCCGGGCAACATGCAGCCCCTCTCACAGTTGGACGGCCTGGGGTTTTGCATGGCTCCTATAGTTATTTAATGCAGGACTCCCACGGCCAAGTTCACTCGGTTTATTCCATATCGGCGGGGCTGGATTATCCGGGGGTTGGTCCGGAGCACAGCTACCTAAGGGATGCTGGGAGAGTCCGCTACACGGTGGCCACCGATAAAGAAGCCCTGGAGGCCTTCCATTTACTTTGCCGAACCGAAGGAATCCTGCCAGCCCTGGAGAGTTCCCATGCACTGGTGGAGGCCGTAAAATTAGCCAAGGTACTGGACAATAGCCACAACATTCTGGTTTGTTTATCTGGGCGAGGAGATAAAGATGTTCATACAGTTGCCGAGGGAATGGGGGAAGAACTGGTATGACAGGGGTAGAAAAAATAAATGCAACTTTTAACAAGGTCCGGGAGAAACATGAAAAGGCCTTGGTAACCTATGTGACTGCTGGAGACCCGGATCTTAAGACAACGGGTCGCCTTATTTGCAGCATGGACAGGGCCGGAGCGGATATCATTGAAATAGGGATTCCCTTCTCGGATCCCTCAGCCGATGGGCCTGTCATTCAGCGGGCATCGGCCAGGGCATTAAAGGAAGGAACCAATCCACCAGCTATTTTAGAGCTAGTAAAAGAAGTGAAAGAACAAGTTCTGGCTCCTTTAATCTTAATGTCTTACTATAACCCCATTTTACAATATGGCTTATTAGAATTTTGCCGTGATGCCGCAAATGCCGGGGCAGCGGGATTGATAGTGCCAGATTTGCCACTGGAAGAATCTACAGAATTGCTGCTGGCAGCAGGGCAGGTAGGTCTAGCTTTGATTCCACTGGTGGCCCCTACCACCAATCGTCGTCGTTTAGCAAGAATCACTGCTGCTGCCCAAGCCTTTGTTTACTGTGTGACAGTGACAGGAATTACAGGAACCTCTCAAAATGTCACCGGAGAGATTGAAGAATTGTCCAAGGAAGTTCGAGAAGCTACGGAACTACCTATGGTGGCCGGCTTTGGCATTGCCAGCCCGGAACAAGCGGTCAAAGTGGCCAAATATTGTGACGGTGTGGTGGTGGGTAGTGCCCTAGTTAAATTAGTGGAAACCCATCAGGAGGATTCTCTGGAACCAGTGGCAAACCTTACCCGGCAACTGAAACAGGCATTAGTACAACCCTAGAGGGACTAGGAAGATCCAGCCACCGTATTACGCCAGAGAAATATAGAACACATTAAACATTCTTGAGTTCTTGTAAATGCAATTTGGTTGCTTCTTTCTGGCTTCTTGAGTAAAATAATAAAGAAACTTTCCCCTGCATTATCCTGCAGGGGATTTTTTAAGCATATATTTGCCATTGCCAATTATCCATGTTAGTCACTCAGCGGAGGTAAGGCTTCATGAAAAATATTAAATTAACCCTAGCCTATGATGGTACAAATTATCATGGTTTTCAAGAGCAGCGGGGGACCGGATTGGCAACCATACAGGAAGCTTTAGAAAAAGCCCTCAGTACCATCGCCCAAACCCCTATTCAAGTGATCGGGGCAGGACGAACCGATGCAGGCGTGCATGCCCAAGGGCAGGTGGTTAATTTTCGCAGTGAGAAATGGCCGGTGCCAGCTGAAAAAGCCCCTTTAGCCCTGAATGTTTTACTGCCAGGGGACATCAAGGTGGTGAAGGCAGAGGAGGTACCTATGGACTTTCACGCCCGATTTTCGGCAGTGGCTAAGACTTACCGCTATTCAATCTATCACCACAGAGTGATGTCACCCTTTCATCGGTACTATTGCTATCATGAACCCAGAAGATTAGATGTTAACGCCATGCAAGAAGGAGCGGCTTACCTGCTAGGCACCTATGATTTTAAAAGTTTTCAGGCCCAAGGAACCCCGGTTAAGGATACAATCAGGACCATCTACCGGGCAGACATTATTGAAGATGCGCCGGTCATAAACCTATATTTGAGAGGAAATGGCTTTCTGTATAATATGGTGCGTATTATTACGGGTACATTATTAAATATTGGCTTTGGCAAAATCAAACCGGAGGATATGGTGAAGATTATTGAGTCCAAGAACCGTACCCTTGCCGGCACAACTGCTCCACCCCAGGGGCTTTGTTTAATGGAAGTGGAGTATTAGGTTTGGGGTAATTCTTTTCGGTCTAGCCGTGAGCCTTGAGCCATGAGCTCCTAGTATTGGTATGTATGTAATACGGGGTAATTGTTGAAAAGGCAGATTACCGTTGATGAAGATACCTTAAAGAAATACCTTCCAATGAACAAAGTAATGCCCTTCTACTTGACACCGCTATAGGTATGGATTAAAATATCCTTATGTGTGGCCAGTTGCGATTCCCGCCCCGTTATCGTAAGCTGGCGACAGGCTGTAAGGAGGGTAACGGATAAATGAAGACTACGTTTATGGCCAAGCCAGCTGATGTACAGCGGAAGTGGTATGTCATAGATGCTGAAGGAAAGCCCCTTGGTCGTGTTGCTGCAGAAGCTGCTCGTATCCTGCGTGGTAAGCACACTCCTATGTTTACTCCCCACGTAGATACCGGAGACCATGTAATTGTTATTAATGCTGATAAGGTAATCCTTACCGGTAAAAAATTGGATCAAAAGATGTACACCCGGCACAGTGGATATCCTGGCGGTTTGAAAGAATTTTCTTACCGCACCATGATGGAGAAGCGTCCCGAGTTAATTGTGGAAAAAGCCATTAAAGGCATGCTGCCTCATAACCGTTTAGGAGCTCAGCAATTCAAAAAGCTGAAGGTTTATGTAGGCAGTGAACATTCCCATGAGGCTCAAAAGCCGGAAGTGTGGAACTTTTAATTTTTAAGATCTGTACCGGAAGGAGGAAATATTGTGGCACAAGTACAGTTTTACGGAACCGGCCGTCGTAAAAATGCCGTGGCTAGAGTTTACCTGGTTCCTGGCGAAGGCAAGGTTGTTGTAAACAATAAAGAAGTATTAGACTATTTTGGTCGTAAAACTTTAGATATGGTTGTTCGCCAGCCTTTGGAATTAACCAATACTACCGGACGTTTTGATGTTCTGGTTAAAGTAGTAGGCGGTGGTGTAAGTGGTCAAGCAGGTGCAACTAGACATGGCCTTGCTCGTGCTCTGGTACAAGCTGACCCCAACCTGCGTCCTGTTTTAAAACGTGCTGGTTTCTTAACCCGTGACCCTCGCATGAAAGAGCGTCGTAAATACGGTCTTAAGAAAGCCCGTCGTGCTCCTCAATTCTCCAAACGTTAATTTGTGCAAACAAAAGGAAGGCATTTGCCTTCTCCAGACTGTTGAAAAACCTCGTGTACTTTTGGACACGAGGTTTCCTTTTAGGCGTCTACTAAATGATTTAATGTTTTTATGTGGAAAATTGATTAGTGAACACAAAGGCCCGCTGCCATCAAATTTCTTTGCTAGGTAGAGGGCTACATTGCCCCCTATACAGTTCACCATAAAATGTGTAAAATAAAAATTGATCTTTGCATATTTCAATAAGGCGATGCATTTTATGAGCAGGGATTTAGCACATGCAAAATCATAAGTTTGTTAATGAAAGGTAGCCAGTATTGTACTACCGGAAAAGGAGACATATGGCTGGTATTCTGTTAGAGATTCAAGAAACGGTAGAAAAGTACGCCTCCATTATGGCCAAAATTTCAAACTTTGACGTTGAGGTAGTGGACGCCGATCTGTTTCGCGTAGCTGGGACAGGGATTTTTGCCCCTTTTGTAAACATGGATATGTCGGCGGAAGGATACGCTTACCGTCAGGTTCTAAAAACCGGCAAACTGCAGATCATCTATACGCCGGGCCGTGACCCCATCTGTCAGGACTGCCCCAAGCGGCACAACTGTACCGAGGAAATTGAAATTGCAATGCCCATTCTTGCCCGAGGAAAAACCATCGGGGTAATCGGCTTGGTGGGTTCCAGCGAGTGGCATAGAAACACTATTTTGCAGGACGAGGGGACCTACCTTGGCCTCATTGAGCAAATTGCCAACTTTATTGCAGCGAAAGCCACCGAACGAATTGACCAAAAGAAACAGGAGTCGATGCTGTCAGCATTGTCCTGCACCATCGACCACATGGAGCAGGGCATTTTGATTTTGGGCAGCGACCGCACAATCACCCTTGCAAACTATGAAGCACGTAAGCAGCTGAAGCTGGAAATATTAGAAGGAAGCCAGGTGAAATTAACCCCCACCCGGGATAAAATCAATGGCCAAAGTGAATACCTTCTCTCTGTAGCGGAGAAGAAAACATATATATTAGGTGAAATTTATATCCCCTTTAAGGTGGATGAAAGCTATGCGGAGGTTCTGGTATTCACCCGTTCTAAAAATCTGCATCAAAAGATGTATGCCTTGACGGCCGCAATTTCCACCGGCAACATAATAGGCAGCAGCGAAGAAACCGCTGCTTTACGCATGGAAATTGAAAAGGTAGCCAACAGTGCCTCCACCGTATTGATCACCGGGGAAAGCGGCACCGGCAAAGAGGTGGCTGCCACCGCTATTTGGCGGGCCGGCAACCGCCGTGACCAGCAGTTTGTTGCACTCAACTGTGCGGCCATCCCAGAAAGCTTGTTGGAGTCGGAGCTGTTTGGCTATGTGAAAGGCGCCTTTACCGGGGCAGATCCCAACGGAAGAATCGGCAAGTTTGAATTAGCCAACCACGGCATCGTCTTTTTAGACGAAATTGGGGACATGCCGCTGTATCTGCAGGCAAAGTTGCTGCGTATTCTACAGGATAGAAAGATCGTTCGTATCGGTTCGAACCAGCTCATACCCGTGGATGTACGGGTGATTGCCGCCACCAATAAAGACCTGAAATCAATGATTGCCGACGGCAAATTCCGTGAAGACCTGTATTACCGCCTGAATGTAATTCCTTTAAACATCCTGCCTTTACGGCAGCGACAAAAGGATATTCCGGATCTGGCTAATCTGTTCGCGCAGCGGTATGCAACCCGTTTTGGTAAATCCCAGTGCAGAATTCCACCTCAAACGATGGATGCATTGTTGGCACATCCATGGTACGGGAATGTACGGGAACTGGAAAACACGATTGAATTTATGGTCAACATGAGCGATGAAGAAGGCATTTTGGATTTAGATACCCTGCCAAGAGATTTCTTAGAGCACCAGAGGAGAGCGGCATACAAACATGATTGGAGTGCCAACCCGGCAGAAGGTTCTTTACCGCCAACCGATGCGCAAACCGTCCTGCCGTTAAAAGAAGTGGAGCGCCGTGAAATCCAGAAGGCTTTACAGCTGTTTGGCGAAAGCACCCAAGGCAAAAAGAGCGCTGCCAAAAGCTTGGGCATCAGCCTGGCCACCCTGTACCGAAAGACAGAGGAGTTCTCAAAATAAGAAACACCAATTCTTAATTTGAGAATTTTCTCAAATTAAGAATTGGTGTTTCTTATTTCACTCTCTATTTAGATGGTATTTAAATAGATGGCCATGAAAAAAATATTTTTAAATTTAACAAAAATGCGACATTTTTTTTGATGTGTCGCATTTCTTTTATTTATTTTGCAATAAAACAAATTATTGGCACGAAGCTTGCTATATAAAGGGTTGAAGAGAAAAACATTGCTAACGGAGGGATAAAATCACCTTATGAAAGAACTATTCAAGTTGGTTTCGTACAAGCGAGACGAACAACAAACAGCCGATTTATCATTTTTGAGCTTGGAAGAAGCGAAAAAGGTGCAGAGTTTTCACGCCAGCTTTCCGGTTTATCAAAAAACCCCTCTTGTTGAGCTGAAGAATACTGCACAGGCCTTAGGGCTTGGTACCCTTTATGTAAAGGATGAATCTCACCGTTTTGGCCTGAACGCCTTCAAGGTTTTGGGTGGCAGCTTTGCCATCGGTAACTATATGGCCAAAAAACTGGGTATGGACATTGCCGAACTGCCTTATAAAAGAATGGTTTCTGCCGAGATAAGGGAAAAGCTTGGCGATCTGACGTTTGTTACTGCTACCGATGGAAACCACGGGCGTGGCGTAGCATGGACCGCCAACCAGCTCAAAATGCATTCTGTAGTTTACATGCCCAAGGGCAGCGCCATTGAACGTCTGGAAAACATCCGTGCAGAAGGGGCGGAGGCTTCCATCACCGATCTGAACTATGACGATGCGGTTCGTTTTGCAAACAAGCAGGCCGAAGACAAAGGTTGGATTATGGTTCAGGATACCGCCTGGGATGGGTATGAGGACATTCCCGCTTGGATCATGCAGGGCTATGTCACCATGGGGCTGGAAGCCTATGAGCAACTTCATGAAAAACCCACACACATCTTTGTACAGGCCGGTGTAGGGTCCATGTCCGCTTCTATCATTGGTTTCTTCTCTGCTCTGTATGGCGACGAACGCCCCATCATGACCGTAGTGGAACCCAACAAAGCCGACTGCTTATATCGCACCGCCGAAGCAAACGACGGCAAATTGCACTTTGTCACTGGGCAAATGGATACCATCATGGCTGGCTTGGCCTGTGGCGAACCATGCAGCATTGGCTGGGAGATTCTGAAAAACTACACAGACAACTTTATTTCCTGCCCCGACTATGCAGCCGCAAAGGGTATGCGTATTCTGGGCAACCCCGCCGCCCGCGATGAGCGAGTGATCTCGGGTGAAAGCGGCGCCGCAACCTTTGGCTGTGTAGCTGAAATCATGACCAATCCCGAGCTGAAGCACATCAAAGAGGCCCTGAAATTGGACGAAAACTCCCGCGTACTCTTCTTCAGCACCGAAGGTGATACCGACCGCGAAAACTACCGCGCTGTTGTCTGGGACGGCAGATTTCCCAGTGGAAAATAAACCCAACCCCATAAAATACTGGAGGGAAAAATCTATGTTGAGCAAAGAGCGTAAAGCCACTGTGGTGGAACTGTGCCAAAAACTCATTCGCCAGCGGAGCTATTCCGGCGAAGAGCAGGGTGTAGTTCAGGTTCTGCAAGAGAATATGAAGGCCATGGGCTTTGACGAAGTCACTGTAGACCGCTACGGCAACATTATTGGCTGCATCAAGGGCAAGCGGCCGGGCAAAAAGCTATTGTTTGACGGACACATTGACACCGTGCCTGTTACCAATGCGGCAGAATGGCAGCATCCCCCTTTTGAAGCTGAAATTCACGATGGCAAGATCTATGGCCGCGGAACCAGCGACATGAAGGGCGCTGTTGCCGCCATGACCTGTGCCGCTGCCAATTTTGCAAACGACACCAACAAAGACTTTGCCGGTGAAATCTATGTGGCCGGCGTGGTACATGAAGAATGCTTTGAAGGTGTGGCTGCCCGCGAAATCAGCAAATTGGTGCAGCCTGACTATGTAGTCATCGGCGAAGCAAGCCAGCTGAACCTAAAGATTGGACAGCGCGGCCGTGCTGAAATCGTCATTGAAACCTTTGGCATCCCCTGCCACAGCGCCAACCCTAAAAAAGGCGTCAACGCTGTTTACAAGATGGCCAAGGTGATTGAGGCCATTCACACCCTTGTGCCACCCCATCATCCCGTGCTGGGTGACGGCATTCTGGAGCTCACCGACATTAAGAGCAGTCCCTATCCCGGCGCCTCGGTTGTGCCGGAGTATTGCCGGGCCACCTATGACCGCCGCCTTCTGGTGGGTGAAACCAAAGAAAGCGTGTTGGCCCCCATTCAGCAACTTCTTGGTCAGCTGATGGCTCAGGACCCGGAACTGAAGGTAACGGTCAGCTATGCCGTTGGTGTTGAAAAATGTCATACTGGCAACGAGATTGAGGGCAAACGGTTCTTTCCTGGCTGGCTGTATGAAGAAAATTCTGATTTTGTGCAGAGTGTCTTTAGTCAGTTGAAAGAGATGGGCTACAATCCTTCTATTACTCAGTATAACTTTTGTACCAACGGCAGCCATTATGCAGGCGAAGCCGGAATCAAGACCTTTGGCCTTGGTCCTTCTAAAGAAAATCTGGCGCACACAGTAGACGAACATATCGAAATCGATCAGCTTACCAAGGTGACAGACTGTTACTATGGCGTAATGCAGGCACTGCTGAAATAAGCATTATAAAATTTGAAAGGAGCAAAAGCCATGTTTGATCTCATCATTAAAAATGGTAAGGTTGTGTCTCCCTCATCCACAGTGGAATGCGACGTCGCTGTGAAAGACGGCAAGATCGCCGCGCTGGGCCATTTTAATGCAAGTGAAGCAGCTTCGGTTGTAGACGCAACGGGCAAGTATGTGATGCCTGGCGTGATTGAGGCGCACATGCATTGTCAGGCACCCTTTCAGGGATGTCTTGGTGCCAACACCTTTTTTGAGCAGAGCATTTCTGGGGCATTTGGCGGCGTCACTACGTTTATGGATTTTGCCAACATGGGCCGCGGGCAGTCCCCTTACACGCAGGCTCTGGCACGGGCGGAGGAAATGAGCGAATCCGCCATTGACTACAGCGTGCATGGCAAATTTGTTGAGTCTACCCCCGAGGCCATTTCAGATATTGAAAAAATGGCCAACGCCGGTATTCCAACCTTTAAAATGTTCATGACTTATAAAAAAGAAGGTGTCATGAGCGACGATGAAACCATGCTGAAAGTATTTCAAAAGGCAAAAGAGGTGGGCGGACTGCCTATGGTGCACTGTGAAAGCAACGCCATTGCAGAAACCAACATTGAAAAATGCAGACAAGCCGGCGACATGAACTGGGTCAATTTTGCCAAATGCAAGCCGGTGCTTTGCGAAGCGGAGGCATTTGCCCGGGCAGTATATTTTGCCGAATATGTCGGCAATGGGCTGATTGTTGTTCATACGACTAACGGTGAGGCTTTGGGCACCGCCCGGCGCGCGCAAGCCAAAGATATTCCTCTTTACGTGGAAACCGGCCCGCACTATCTGACATTGTTTGATGACCTCTACGAAGGAGAAAACGGGCATTTGGCAATTTGCTCGCCTCCGCTGCGCACCCCCGAAGAGGCGGAAAATCTTTGGAAGGGCTTAGAGGATGGCACCATTCTTCTGACCGGCTCGGATGACTGCACATTTGATGTTGATGAAAAATCCATGTTCCTGGAGAAAAACCCTGACGGCAGCTGGAAGCAGGATTTCACCAAAGTGGTCAACGGTTTAAGCGGGCTGGAAATCCGACTTCCCATCCTGTTGAGCGAAGGAGTCAACAAAGGCAGAATTTCCATTAATAAGCTCTGTGCCCTTACCAGCACTAACATTGCTAAGGTATATGGATGCTATCCTCATAAGGGCATTATCGCCCCCGGCTCGGATGCGGACATTGTGCTGGTTGACCTGAACAAGGAGGTGGTACTTAGCAAGGAGGTTTTGCACAATAACATCAGCTACTGTTTGCATGAAGGCATGAAGGTTACAGGCTTCCCTGTAATGACCATTTCAAAGGGTAAGATTATTGTGGAAAATGGCGAGTTCAAAGGTGAAAAGGGTGCTGGCAGATTCCTCAAGAGAAAGATTGATCCCCACTATCTTGAACACTATAGTCTTGACTAAGTTGAACGAAGGAACGGGAGGAACTATTTATGACAGCAAACAGCAATGAGGTCTTGCGCAACAGCGAGCTGCTGCCTACCACGGATGCTCAGCGCACCATGTCTCTGGCAGATTACATCATTCTTTGGGCAGGCATGACTATCAACGTGGTTGCATTCAGCCTTGGCGCGCAATATTACGATGGCGGACGCGGACTGTCGCCATGGACCATGATTTTTGTGATGACCATCGGTTACGGTCTGGTTACTGCCTTAACCGCCATGGTGGGCGATATAGGTACTAAATATGGTGTTCCCTTTGCGGCGTACACCCGTGCTCCCTTTGGCTATAAGGGTTCCTATGTGGCGGGGCTTATTCGGGCCATCCCCGGCATGTATTGGTTTGGTTTTCTGACCTGGGTTGGGGCGTCAGCGATTAACCAGATGCTAGGAATTATTTTCCCCGGGTTTAGCAATCTGACCCTGATGATTATTCTTTTTGCCGCTATCCAGATTTTTAACACCATGTATGGACTCCACGCGATGGCCAAATTTGATTGGGTCGCCATTCCCTGCCTAGCCATTATGTTTGGTGCTATTCTGGTGGCTTCTCTGCAGAAATATAATATTACACTGCCAGATATTATGGCAACACCCGCCGAAGGCCAATATTCCCTGGCCTATGCCATTGCGGGTATTGCCGGTGGCTGGATTACCATGTCGCTGAACGGCAGCGACCTTAGCCGTCAGATTAAGCGTGTGGATGGCTATGAGAAGAAAGGCTTTTTTGCCCGCAACCAGCGCTCGATTATTGGACAGGTAGTAGGCTTGATGATGGTAGGCATCGGAACCATGCTGGTTGGTGTTGTAACAGGTATTACCTCCGGCTACTGGGATTTGAATCAAGTTATCCCCGACCTTTTCCAGAGTAAGACAGTACTAATTTTAAGTTTCTTGGTTATTATGTTTGCCCAGTGGTCCACCAATACTGCGGCCAACCTTTTGCCCCCCACTTTGGTGCTGCTCAATATCTTCCCGAAGCTTAAATATTGGATGAGCGCGGTGATTTGCGGCGTAATATCTGTGGGAATGATGCCCTGGAAACTGCAGAGCCAAGGAGGCTTCTTGGTTATGGTGCAGGCATGGATTTCCCAGATGCTTGGGCCCATTATAGGTATTCTGCTTGTGGACTATTTCCTCATCCGCAAGTGTAAGCTGAATGTAAGGGATCTGTATGTGGCGGAAGGCCAATACCAGTATACCAACGGTTTTAATATAAGTGCGATGGTTACCATAGTGGTTTCCTTCTTCGTTGGCCTGCTGTGCGGTGATTATGCCTTCTTCGCAGGCTTGGCGTGCAGCGCTGTTCTGTATTATGTCCTGATGAAAGCCTTTACCCTTAAAAAGTATAATCAGCATATTGGTGAGGAAGTTCTTTTTGATCCGGAAAAAGATTAAATATATTTGGACTCAGGACTTACTTGCCGGATGGCAAATAGAAAACGGAGGCGTTAGCTAGTCAATGAAAACTCTCATTCAAAACGGACTGGTTGTAGACGGAAGCGGTGCTGCCAGCTATAAGGCGGATGTACTGCTGAACGGTGACCGTATTACCGCCATCGGCACAGGCCTTTCGGCGGATGGGGCCCTGGTTATCGACGCAACCGGTCTGGTGGTGGCCCCCGGCTTTATTGACACCCACAGCCACAGCGACTTGCAGATTCTGATTAACCCCGAGGTGGCCCCCAAGGTGATGCAGGGCATCACCACGGAAATTCTGGGGCAGGACGGTATTTCTATGGCACCCCTGCCAGTGGAGTACATCAGCCCCTGGCGTAAAAACCTTGCCGGTCTGGATGGTGACAGCGACAACATTAACTGGGAATTTGAAACCACCGAAGGCTACCTCAAGCTGATTGAAGAGGTGGGGCCCGGGTTGAACGAGTGCTATCTGGTGCCACACGGCAATATCCGCATGGAAGCCATGGGTCTGGAAAACCGCCTGCCCAACGATGAAGAGTTGAAAAAGATGTGCCAAATCACCCGCCGTGAGATGGAGGCAGGCGCCGTCGGCCTTTCCACCGGCCTGATCTACATGCCCTGCGCCTATTCGGAATCCAAAGAAATTATAGAAATGTGTAAGGTCGTGGCGGAATACGATGGTATCTTCGTAATTCACCAGCGCAGTGAAGCAGATACCATTCTGGACTCGATGGATGAAGTCATAAAGATTGGTCGTGAATCGGGGGTTAAGATTCATTATTCCCACTTTAAGGTTTGTGGCAAGAAAAACTGGGACAAGATTGAAAAAGTTGTTGAATTACTGGAAAAAGCTCAAAAAGAAGGCATCCGTGTCAGCTTTGACCAGTACCCCTATGTTGCAGGCAGCACCATGCTGGGCGTGATCCTTCCTCCTTGGGTGCACGATGGCGGCACCAATAGGGTTCTGGAGCGCCTTGCCGACCCCAAGCTTCGGCAAAAAATGGTCTATGATATTGAACACGGCATCCCTGGCTGGGACAACTTTGTGGAATTTGCCGGCCTAGATCAGATATTCGTCACCAACGTAAAAACCAGTAAAAACAAAGACGCGGTCGGGCTTAACCTGATTCAGCTGGGCGAGCTACACGGCAAAAATCCCTACGACGCGACCTTCGACCTGCTGCTGGAAGAAGAAAATGCCGTTGGCATGGTAGATTTCTACGGCACCGAAGAGCATGTTCAGCTCTTTATGAAGCGCCCTGAAATGAACGCCTGCACCGACGGTCTGCTGGGCGGCAAGCCTCATCCCCGTGTATTTGGCGCCTTTCCCCGCATTCTTGGCAAGTATGTACGGGAAGAAAAGACCTTCAGCTTAGAAGAAGCTGTTTACAAGATGACCAAGAAGCCCGCCACTACCTTTAATATTGTAAACCGTGGCGAGCTTCGTGAGGGTTACTTTGCCGACATCACCATCTTTAACCCGGATACGGTCATTGACAAGGGCACCTACACCGAACCTGTGCAGTATCCTGAAGGCATTGAATATGTAATCATCAATGGCTCACTGACCGTAGCTCAAGGTAAACACACCGGTAGCCGTACCGGCAAGGTGCTTCGCAAAAAAGGCACAGATGTCATATAGAAAACCGTTCATGTGCCCCCGCGCTTGCGCGGGGCACAGAGCAAGAGATAATGGAGGAGATAACATGAAAGAAATTAAAACTATTAATGCCCCAGGAGCAATTGGCCCTTATTCGCAAGGGTTTATTAGCAATGGTATGGTGTATACCTCTGGCCAGATCCCGGTAAATCCCGCCAACGGCGAAGTACCAGAAGGCATTTCAGCGCAAGCGGAACAGAGCTGCAAAAACGTGGGCGCTCTGCTGGAGTCTGCCGGAATCGGCTTTGCAAACGTGGTAAAAACAACCTGCTTTTTGGTGGATATGGCCGACTTTGCGGCCTTTAACGAAGTGTACGCACGGTATTTTATCTCGAAGCCTGCCCGCAGTTGCGTTGCTGTAAAGGAGTTGCCCAAGGGCGTGCTTTGCGAAATTGAAGCAGTCGCCGAGCTGTAAGAAATCGTAATCGTTTATATAAATCTCTTTTTGCAGGGTACTTGTATTTAATTCCTATAACCTTTAGCTTTGTCAACAACCTGGGAAGGCATTTGCCTTCCTTTATTTTTTTCCAATACTGCTTCTATTTTCCAAATAATTGGCATACCATTCCCTTAGGAAAAGAACTTGTACTAAAAGGAGAGGGTATGCCGTGGCTGTTATTAGGGCCTTTAGGATAAAAAAACGTTATGTGTTGGGGTTTATTACCCTTAGTATTCTGTTCTTTCAGCTATATCAAATGGTCCTGGTTAAGATAGAAGAAAAAAATATTACAGCACTGTCCTACGTGCTGGCCAATAAAACCATCGTGGTGGATCCCGGGCATGGTGGCAGGGACCCGGGAAAAATTGGTCTAAGCGGCGTTCCAGAGAAAGAAATAAACTTAGAAGTTTCTAAAAGGTTAGCCGCTGTATTGGGGCAAATGGGGGCAGCCATCATCATGACCCGGGAAGCGGATGTTGACCTGAGTGACAGCTCAGCTTCGGGTTGGAAAAGTAAAAAGCAGCAGGATCTAACCCGTAGAACAGATATGGCCAATGAAAGAAAAGCAGATTTGTATATCAGTGTTCACTGCAATGCCTATACAAGCCCCAGGGAGCATGGTGCTCAGGTCTTTTCTCAACCGGGTTCAGAGGATAGTAAACGATTGGCGGAATGCGTCCAGTCAGAAATGGCAGCACTATTAAAGAATACAAACCGCAAGGCCAAACAGGTGGATTATTTTGCCCTGCGTAAAACCAAGATGCCGGCAGCCATTGTAGAGATTGGTTTTATCACTAACCCAAAGGAAGATGAGTTGTTACGGGACCCCCTATACCAAAGCAAAGTGGCCTGGAGTATTGCGGCGGGCATTATAAAATATTATGCAGACCTGGAAGAAAGGGAAAATCAAAAAATTGATGAGAAAAATAAAGAGATTTTGGAAACCTTTCGGCAGCAACCGGGGCAGTATATTCCTGCACCCTGAATAGAAAACCCGCCAACGATAAATTGGAGGGTTTTCTGCATTAATATTACAGTCTTAGGTCAAAAACAACCATTTAGTCACTAGCGAATAAAATTACGCATATAATGGAACATTAAAAGGGCATTGAACTTGCGAGGAGGCAATACGATGGTATATTTTGATTCTGCAGCCACATCCTGGCCCAAGCCTCCGGAAGTTTGGCAGGCTATGGAACATTTTATCCGGAAAGTTGGCGCAAGCCCCGGGCGAGCCGGACATAAACGTACCGTTGAAGCAAATAAAATTGTAGATGAGACCAGGCAGCTTTTGGCCGACCTCTTTAACGTTGATGACTACCAAAGAATTATCTTTACTCTAAATGCCACAGATAGTTTAAACCTTGCCATCAAAGGATTACTAAGGCCAGGTGACCATGTGGTTACCAGTTCCATGGAACATAACTCTGTAACCAGACCCCTATATACATTGGAAGCCTACGGCGTTCAGGTTACCAAAGTAAAATGTGATCAGCAAGGAAATATCAATCTGGGCGAAGTTGAACAAGCCATTCGTCCCAATACCCGGGCCATAGTACTGACCCATGCTTCCAATGTTTCGGGTACTATTATGCCGGTGGAAGAGGTGGGCAGAATTGCTGCCAAGTATAACCTGTTTTTTGTGATGGATGCAGCCCAAACGGCTGGGCTACTGGATATTGATGTTAAGAAATTGAATATCAGTGTCCTGACCTTTCCAGGGCACAAAAGTTTGATGGGGCCCCAGGGTACTGGCGGGCTATACATCCGAGAAGGGGTACCATTACTAACACTGCGGGAAGGTGGCACTGGCAGTGGTTCTGAAACACCAACCCAACCAGATATGATGCCGGAGAAATATGAAAGCGGCACCCTAAATGCAGTGGGGATTGCTGGCCTAGGGGCCGGTGTAAAATTTTTGCGTAGGGTTGGTATGGCTAAAATAAGGGAACATGAAATGAGGCTAACAAAACAATTCCTGGAAGGAGCTGCAGGAATTGAGGGACTGCATATATACGGCCAACAGGACCTGAATAACCGGGTGCCTGTGGTTTCTTTTCGAATTGATGGCTATAAGGCTGGGCCGGTAGGAGACAGTCTGGATAAGGAATATGATATTGCCTGCCGGGCAGGATTACACTGTGCCCCGGATGCCCACAATACCCTGGGCACCTTTGATGAAAAACTGGTGCGGTTTAGTTTTTCTTATTTTAACAAACCGGAAGAAGTGGATTATGCTCTAAATGCTTTGAGAAAAATAGCTTTCCAAAGTCCCGTACAGACTTTACCTGCTAGATAGCCTAGCTACTCCGGCAGCGTAAAAAAAGATAACCGACCCAACAGGGATCGGTTATCTTTTTTTAGCAAGTAAGAAAGTATAAACTTTCCGACTTGCATAAGGGCAACTAAGATTTACGCCAAGTTTTCTTTAGGTAGAAAATCTATTTTATTATTTTCTGATCCAGAACAGCCACATGAATCAAAATCTTTGCCACAGCCTCATAGAGCTCTGGAGGTATTTCGGTTCCCAGACCCAGTTCAGTTAGGGTGTGGGCCAAGGTTTCATCCCGGTACAGGGGAATGTTATGCTCTGTAGCAAGCCTCTCTATGGCTGTGGCTAGATCGCCCTTCCCTACGGCAACGACGGTGGGTGCGTGATCCTTGCCATGATGGTAGCGCAGGGCAGCGGCCACCCGTTCTTTTTTTCTATTCATTTTTTACACCTGCACATTCACTAATGAAAAAACATCTGCTGAAGCAAAGTCCGGATCAATATCAGCGATACCCCTTATACCCGGTTGGATACGGCAGGATACAAGCACATTTTGGTAGCCTGTTTCGTTCAATTCCCGTTGCAAATCTAAGGAAGCGGCTCGGAATATTTCTGCAGTGCTATTACGTTCAGTGATGCATTGAACAGATAATGAACCCGGTTGGGTGGAAAGGGTAACCCACAGGGGACCCAAGGTATCGGTATTAATATGAAAAATCAGCTTATTTTGACCATTGGAGTCTGTCTTTGCCGATAAGTCTTTAAGCTTTAGGTAAAAATGGGCGTTTTCATCCAATGGGGTACGCAGGGGCAGTGGTACATAGGATAACTGATCCTGACGATCGATGTTCCCTGAGGGTTCTGCAGTTTTGGTTTCTGAAGAACGGTGGACCTTCGTTGTTTCTTTGGCCCCAGCAACAATATTTTGATCCAGCGTAAAGGGCTTTTGCTGAACCTTATCCACTTGCTTGCCGGGGGTAACCCGCATATTATCTGTAGCTTTAAATAGGGCGGACATAACCCGATCAATCATTTTAAGCCCCCCTTTTTATTACATTATGTTCGACATTGTAAAAATTGTTCCTTCTATAAAGGATGGGATAGCAGGATTTTGCTTTCTCTACCCGAAAAAATAGGGCGAGGTGATTTTATGGAACTGCCTGCTATATTTGCATCCTCCTTTGTATTGGGATTTACCGATTTCACATAAAAATTATTTGTTCATGCAAAAATACAGAAGAGAAGAATAGCCAGGAAAAGCATCATTACCATATAATATTTCCTAAGTTCGTTTCGGAGGGATTTCTATGACAATTGTGTTCTGTGGTATTATGCCGCATCCACCCATTGCTTTGCCCGAAGTGGGGGGGGCGGAGTCGGATAAAATTATGGCCACCCGCAAGGCCATGCTGGAACTGGGATACCGAATAAAAGAGAGTGGTGCAGAAACACTGGTGATGATATCACCCCATTCAACAGTTTTTGGTGATGCCATAGCCATTAATGGGCTGTTAGAAGCCACAGGCGATATGAGTCGTTTTGGAGCACCCCAGGTGGCATTGCACTATAAATATGATAAGGACTTGGGCAGTGAAATTGGGTGGCAATCAGAAGATTTAGGTTTGCCAGTGGTTGAAGTTGATAAAAAAATGGCCAGTAAGCTGGGGGTTAATTTAGAGTTAGATCATGGTTTTATGGTTCCCCTTTATTACCTAGCTAAAGCGGGGCTCCAGCTGCCTTTGGTCCCCTGCTCAATGGGAGTTTTTTTACCAGAAAAATTATATGCCTTTGGTGTTGCTGTAAAAAACGCCGCTGAGGCCACACAAACCAAAGTGGCGGTGGTTGCCAGCGGTGATCTATCCCATCGGCTAACGCCAGATGCACCGGCAGGTTATGATGAGAAAGGAAAAGAATTCGACCAGGCCATTGTATCCCTAATCAAGGCCATGGATGTGCCTGGTCTAATAAACTTGGAAGAAGACCTCTGTGAGCGGGCCGGAGAATGTGGTCTAAGGCCCATTACCATGATGTTGGGGGCCCTGGATGGCCTGGCTGTTAAAAGTGAAGTGTTATCCTATGAAGGGCCCTTTGGCGTGGGTTATATGATAGCTACACTAACACCTCTGGGGTCTGACCCTAAAAGGGAAATATTATTAAAGTTACGGGAGGAACGTAAGAAAAAACTGGCCTTGGAGCGGGCGCGGGAAAGCTACTTAGTGCAGGTGGCCAGGCAGAGTCTAGAAAGCTACCTGCAAGGTCAATGGAAGGACCTTGCCAGTTATGATATACCAAAGGAATATTCCGGGGCGGCGGGAACCTTTGTATCCTTTAAAAAGGGTGGCAATCTAAGGGGCTGCATTGGTACAACAGCCCCTACCCGAGCCAATATCATTCAAGAAGTAGCCTATAATGCAGTTAGTGCAGGGACGCAAGATCCCCGGTTTTACCCCATTCGCTTAGATGAATTGGATGAGTTAACTATTTCGGTGGATGTATTAATGTCCCCAGAACCCATCAGTGGACTTGATCAACTGGATGTTAAAAGATACGGCGTTATTGTTCGTAGAGGGTCCAGAAGCGGGTTGCTCTTACCTGACTTAGAGGGAGTAGATACTCCCCAACAACAGGTGGATATTGCCAAACAAAAGGCAGGCATTGGCCCGGACGAAGAAGTGCAATTGGAGCGGTTTGAGGTCATTCGATACAGATAAAAGATAGATCCAGATTTAAGTGCTGGGAGTGTTTATCATATGCAGGAAGCCATGTTTTATCACCAAAAGGAAAATGGATTACTTTTTTGTGAACTTTGTCCAAAGGGCTGCAGCATCCGGGAAGGACACAAGGGGTTTTGCCGGGTAAGGGAAAATCAAAAGGGTGTTTTATATACCTTAAACTACGGCAAAGTATCCTCCTATGCCATGGACCCCATGGAGAAGAAACCGCTTTATCACTTTTACCCAGGGACTCTGATTCTTTCCCTGGGTACGGTGGGCTGCAACCTGCGCTGTGGTTTTTGTCAAAATTGGCAGATTGCCCATGGAGATCCCCATACCCTAAATTTAAAACCCAGGGAGGCTGTGGAACTGGCCCTAGAGCAAAGGAAAAAGGGTTTCCCCTGCACAGGGATTGCCTATACCTATTCAGAACCCTTCATGTGGTATGAATATGTTTATGATACCTCCCGTCTGGCCAGAGAAGCGGGCCTGAAAAATGTCATGGTGACTAACGGTTATGTCAGGGAAGAGCCCCTAAAAAAACTGCTCCCCTTTATTGATGCTATGAACATCGATGTTAAGGGTTTTACTGACCGTTACTATCGTGAAAGCTGTGTGGGCCATTTGGAACCCGTTAAGCGAACGGTGGAAATTGCCCATCAAGAATGCCACGTGGAATTAACCACCCTCTTGGTACCGGAATTAAATGATACGCCAGATGAGATCTCGGAATTGGTGGATTGGGTGGCCAGCCTCAACCCAGAGATCCCGCTACACTTTTCTAGGTATTTTCCCAACTATCAGTTTGACCAGCCGCCAACGCCCCTGGAAACCATGCAACGGGCCTATGAGATAGCCAAAAGGAAATTAAAAAACGTGCATCTGGGTAATGTTTAAGTAACTTAAAGGTAAGGGTCACCAAATGGTGGCCCTTACCTTTAATAACAGGGGGAATAGCTTTCAAGGTTTTAGCCATACCTCAAGACCGTCCAAGGGATTGGCAGTACCTACATAAATATGACCCTTAAGGATAGCCGAGAAGCAGCGATATTTTCTATAAACAAGAATTTTTTATAAACAGGACGGGCCTCACTAATTTAAGTAATCCAAAAAATAATGAACAAAGGTATTGTTTTTTATGCAACCGAATGTATAATTATAAACATAGCTGTATAAATAACCTATAAATATATAGATTAAATAAATATAATTCACCTAAAAATTGGAGGTGCCAGATATGATCAAAGTCGGAGTGGTGGGTGCTACGGGTTATGCCGGTGCGGAACTGGTACGGTTACTATCCCGCCATCCAAAGGTTGAGTTAACCATGCTTACTTCCCAAACCTATGCAGGGAAACCCATGTGGGAGGTGTTTCCCCATTTATATGGCATTGTGGATAACACGCTGGAAGAGCTGAATATTCCTAAGTTGGTTGCCAACTGTGATGTAATTTTTACTGCGTTACCCCACGGGCATGCCATGCCCATTGCCCAGGAGGTTATGAAAAAAAGCAAGCGGTTAATCGACCTGGGAGCAGATTTTCGCCTCAAGGACGTGAATATCTATCAAGCCTGGTACAAAACAGAACATACCGCACAACTTTTATTAAATAATGCTGTTTACGGGCTGCCGGAGCTATACCGGGAAATAATTAAACAAAGTGTCATTGTGGCAAACCCGGGTTGTTATCCTACCAGTGTTATCTTAGGTTTAGCACCCTTGCTCACCAATGAAATGGTTGACACAAAAACCTTAATCATTGATGCAAAATCCGGTGTGTCCGGGGCGGGTCGTGGTTTAAGTTTAAAAACACATTTTTCGGAAACCACCAATAACTTTCAAGCTTATGGAGTGGCCACCCATCGTCATACACCAGAAATTGAACAGGAACTGGCCCTGTTAGCTGGTAACCCTGTTACCGTTAGTTTTACGCCCCACCTGACACCGATGATTCGGGGCATACTTAGTACCATCTATGCAAGTTTAATCAACAACGTAACAACAGAAGAACTTACGGCAATATACCGGCAGTTCTATCAGGGAGAACGGTTTGTACGGGTGCTCCCGGCAGGCATGTATCCGACAACCAAAGGGGTCGCGGGATCCAATCACTGTGATATTTCGGTTACAGTGGATGTCCGGACAAAAAGGGTTATTGTCTTGTCTGCCATCGATAACCTTATAAAAGGAGCGGCAGGTCAAGCTGTGCAGAATCTGAATGTAATGCTTGGTTTACCAGAAGACACCGCCCTGGATTTTGCAGGGATATATCCATAGGAGGAAAGCGTATGAAAGAGAAAGCAATTAACATAATCAAAGGCGGCGTGACCTCGGCCAAGGGTTTTTTAGCCGGGGCTGTGGCTGCGGGACTGAAAAAAAACGACCTACTGGATCTGGCTTTGATCTATTCAGAAGTGCCAGCCAGTGTGGCTGGTGTCTATACAACCAACCGGGTAAAGGCTGCTCCACTGGAATTAACCAAGCAGAGAGTGTCCGGTGGTATTGGGCAGGCAGTCATTATTAATGCAGGCAATGCCAATGCCTGCACCGGGGAGCAGGGAATGCCGGCGGCCATGGAAATGGCCCGGTCTGCGGCGGTGGCCCTGGACATACCTGAAGAATATGTCATGGTGGCATCCACCGGGGTGATTGGGGTACCACTGCCAGTAGAAAAGATTGTTAAGGCGGTGCCCGGAGCAGCATCTTCACTCAGTAAAGAAGGACATGACCTAGCCTGTCAGGCTATTATGACCACCGATCTAGTACCTAAGGAATATGCTGTCCAGGTACAGATAGGAGAAAAGGTGGTTACCATCGGTGGTATGGCCAAGGGTTCAGGGATGATTCACCCGAACATGGCTACCATGCTATGCTTTATTACCACAGATGCTGTCATTGCCAGTGATGTGCTGCAGGGGGCCCTCAAAGGGTCTGTGGATGATTCCTTTAATATGATTACAGTAGACGGAGATACCAGTACCAATGATATGGTGGTGGTACTGGCCAACGGACTGGCCGATAACCCGGCAATTCAGATGGACTCAGAGGATTACCAGACTTTCTGCAAAGGATTGTCAGAAGTATGTAGAGCTCTGGCCAAAAGCATTGCCCGGGATGGGGAAGGTGCCACCCGCTTAATTGAAGTTCAGGTGATCGGTGCCCCCTCTGTCCAGGATGCAAGGCTGGCGTCCCGTTCGGTGGCAGGTTCCAATTTGTTTAAGGCGGCAGTTTTTGGCAAGGACGCCAATTGGGGTCGTATCCTGTGTGCTCTGGGCTACTCCGGCGCCAACTTTGACCCAGCCCTAACAGATATCTTAATCGGGGATGTTGCAGTTGCAAAGGATGGAGGAGCTGTTCACTTTGATGAAGAACAGGCTCTAAAGATGTTGGAACAGGACCCTGTTAAGGTTTTTGTGGATCTAAAATCCGGTACCCATGCTGCCACAGCCTGGGGTTGTGATTTAACCTACGACTACGTAAGGATAAACGGCAGTTATCGGACTTAGTCCTTCTTATTTAGCCATTGGCTAAGCGAAGAGCCAACTAAATGAAGAATATCAAAGGAGATATTGCCATGATAAGTCCGTTAGAGAAGGCAGGCATCCTGGTGGAGGCCTTACCCTATATAAAAAAGTTTTCTGGTAAAACCATTGTCATCAAATACGGTGGTCATGCCATGCTTAACGCAGATTTAAAAAAAGCTGTGATGACTGATCTGGTTCTCATGAAGTTTGTTGGTATTAATCCTGTGGTGGTACACGGCGGTGGGCCGGAAATTACCGGCATGCTGCATCGGCTGGGTATCGAATCACAGTTTGTCAGTGGCCTGAGGGTAACCGATGCCCCTACTATGGAAGTGGTGGAGATGGTCTTGGGCAAATTAAACAAAGAGATTGTTGCCCTGATCAACGGTCTAGGTGGGCGTAGTGTCGGACTGTCTGGCAAGGATGCCAACTTGATCATGGCCAATAAAAAATACAGCAATGATTGCCAGGATATTGGTTTTGTGGGTGAAGTGACAGGGGTTAATCCCCAACTGCTGCAGACCGTGATCCAGGAAGGTTATATTCCGGTGGTGTCCCCTGTGGGTATTAGCACCGAGGGAGAAACCTACAACATTAATGCAGACACTGTGGCTTCTGCCATTGCCACAGCACTAAAGGCTGATAAATTAATCATTTTAACGGATGTGGAGGGGATTTTGGAAGATCGTCAGGACAAAGGAACTTTGATCTCCACCGTTAAGATGGAGGATATTCCAAGGTTAATTGAGAGAGGTGTTATCCAGGGTGGCATGATACCAAAGGTAGAGTGCTGTATGCAAGCCATTCAGACAGGTGTTGCTACCACACACATTCTGGATGGTCGGGTGCCCCATTCCATCTTGCTGGAGGTTTTTACCGACAAAGGTATCGGAACAATGGTGGTTTCGGATTAAAAGGGGTGTTAAGATGAACAATCAAGAGATACTGGCAATGGGCCAGCAATACGTGATGAATACCTACGGGCGTTTGCCAATGGCCCTGGTAAAGGGCCAAGGGGCCTGGGTCTGGGATGCAGACGGCCGTCAATATTTAGATTTTGTCAGTGGAATTGCAGTTAATTGCTTGGGGCATGCCCACCCAGAGGTGGCCGAGGCTGTTTGTAAGCAGGTCAAAACCCTTTTGCACTGCTCCAACATCTATTGGATCGAACCTCAGGTAAAGTTAGCCAAACTGCTGGTGGAAAATTCCTGTGCTGATAAGGCGTTTTTTTGCAACAGTGGTGCCGAGGCCAACGAAGGGGCCATTAAATTAGCCAGGAAGTATGCCAAGCAACACCTTGGTCCGGACAAATATGAGATCATAACTGCCACCAATTCCTTCCATGGACGTACACTGGCCACTGTTACAGCCACAGGCCAGACCAAATATCAAAGGGGCTTAGATCCCTTGCCCCAGGGCTTTGCCTACGTTCCCTTTAATGATTTAGAGGCATTGAAAAACACCATTGGTCCCCATACCTGTGCTGTAATGCTGGAGCCGGTGCAAGGGGAAGGTGGCGTCATTCCGGCGGCCCAGGCTTACCTAGAAGGGGTAAAACAACTCTGCGAGGAAAAAGGGCTGCTTTTAATCTTTGATGAAGTCCAATGTGGCCTGGGGCGTACTGGGAAATTCTTAGGATACCAGCATTACGGAGTAGAGCCGGATATTATTACACTGGCCAAGGCCCTGGGAGGCGGTTTCCCCATCGGAGCCATGTTGGCCAAAGAACAGGTGGCACAGGCCTTTCAGCCCGGCGACCATGCCAGCACCTTTGGGGGTAATCCACTGGCTGCCACCGCCTCCCTGGCGACTATGGAAACCCTGCTTCAGAAGGGTGTGCTGGAAAATGCCTGGCAGATGGGAGAATATTTTAAGGCAGAACTAACCAAGCTGGCTGCGGAAGTACCCCTTGTCAAGGAAGTGCGGGGCTTAGGCTTAATGATCGGACTAGAACTTGGTATTGAAGGGAAAGATATTGTGGCCCACTGCCTGGAGCAAGGATTATTAATCAATTGCACCAACGGAAATGTTTTGCGATTTTTGCCGCCCCTCATCATTACGAAGGATGAAATAGACCAGGCCGTGCAGATACTGAAAAGGGCCATGCTGGTTGTATAAGGAGGGTTATGATGCCCAAACGGAAAGAGATCAAGACCGTACTGGTCATAGGGTCCGGACCGATTATCATCGGTCAGGCCGCAGAATTTGACTATGCCGGAACCCAGGCTTGCAAGGCTCTCCGGGAAGAGGGCATCAGGGTGGTATTGGTTAACTCCAACCCTGCCACCATTATGACTGACGCTGATATTGCTGATGTGGTCTATGTGGAGCCCTTAACCTGGCAAAGCATTGAAAAAATTATTGCCAAAGAAAAACCGGATGGTTTATTGCCAACCCTGGGGGGGCAAACTGGTTTGAACATGGCTGTGGAACTGGCTGAGCAGGGTATCTTAGATAAATATGGTGTTACGCTACTGGGGACCACCCTGGAAACCATCAAAAGGGCTGAGGACCGGGAACTGTTTAGGGCCACCATGCTGGAGATTGGGGAACCCATTCCAGAAAGCACCATTGCCAGTACACTAGAAGAATGCATTGAGTTTGCCAACAAGATTGGATATCCCTTGATCGTTCGCCCGGCCTACACCCTGGGTGGCACCGGGGGTGGCATCGTTAAGGATGAGAAGGAATTAACTGCCACCTGTCACCGGGGCTTAAAAATGAGTATGATTAACCAGGTGTTGCTGGAACGCAGTGTAGCCGGTTGGAAAGAGATTGAATACGAGGTTATGCGGGATAACGCTGACAACTGTATTACCATTTGCAATATGGAGAACATCGACCCGGTGGGCGTGCATACCGGCGATAGCATTGTGGTGGCTCCTTCGCAAACCCTGGCGGACCGGGAATACCAGATGCTCCGCACTGCTTCTTTAAAGATTATCCGGGCCCTGAAGGTGGCTGGAGGTTGCAATGTGCAGTTTGCCCTGGACCCTCATAGTATGGAATACATTGTCATTGAAGTAAATCCCAGGGTTAGCCGTTCCTCGGCCCTGGCTTCCAAGGCTACGGGCTATCCCATTGCCAAGCTGGCAGCTAAAATAGCCATTGGACTTAATTTAGACGAAATAAATAACCCGGTAACTGGTAAAACGACGGCCTGTTTTGAACCCACCCTAGACTATGTGGTGGTAAAAATTCCTCGTTGGCCCTTTGACAAGTTTGCCAGTGGTGACCGGATTCTGGGTACCCAGATGAAGGCCACTGGGGAAGTCATGGCCATTGACCGAAGCTTTGAGGGAGCCCTGATGAAGGCAGTCCGCTCCCTGGAGATTGGTGTGGACAGTATTCAAATGAAGGGCAGTGCCAGTTGGACCGAGATGGAACTTGAAAGTAAGCTGAGCCGCCCGGATGATGAACGACTCTTTGTGATTGCCGAAGCCTTTCGCCGTTACTGGACCATGAAAGAAATTCAACAGCTTACCGGCATTGACTACTGGTTCCTAGAAAAGATCAAGGATCTGGTTGTGTTAGAACAACAAATTCGCAATGTCGGTAGTCTGCCGGCACAGGATTTATTGCGCAGGGCCAAGGCCTGTGGACTTTCAGATGCACAAATCGGGCGGCTTTGTGGCAAGACCATGCAAGATATTCGGAATTTGAGAAAAGCATACAACATCCTCCCCACCTACAAAGTGGTGGACACCTGTGCGGCGGAATTTGAGGCGTCTACGCCCTATTACTATTCCACCTACGATTGGGAGGATGAGGTGGAAGTTTCCAGTCGAAAAAAAGTGATTGTCCTAGGCTCCGGGCCCATCCGTATCGGGCAGGGAGTGGAGTTTGATTATTGCTCGGTTCACTCCGTTTGGGGTTTGCAGAGAGAAAAGATAGAAGCTATTATCATTAATAACAACCCGGAAACCGTGTCCACGGATTTTGACACCGCAGATAAGCTTTATTTTGAGCCCTTAACCATAGAGGATGTAATGAATATCATCGAGAAGGAAAAACCCCTGGGCGTGATTGTTCAGTTCGGTGGCCAGACAGCCATTAATCTGGCCGGGGACTTGGCCGAAATGGGTGTCAAGATCCTAGGAACCCCCATTGAGGGCATCGACGCGGCGGAGGATCGGGAAAAGTTTGAAAAACTACTGAAGGGACTAGGAATCCCTCAAACCGAGGGGAAAACAGCAACCAATGTTGAGGAAGCCCAGAAAATTGCCGCAGAACTTGGTTTTCCGGTACTGGTACGGCCCTCCTATGTGCTGGGCGGGCGGGCCATGGAGATTGTCTATAACGAGGATCAACTTCTTAAATATATGTCCACTGCCGTGCAGGTTTCTCCCAAGCACCCGGTACTGGTGGATAAGTATGTCCGGGGAAAAGAGGTCGAGGTGGATGCCATTGGTGATGGGGAGAATATTTTTATTCCTGGCATCATGGAACATATTGAGCGGGCAGGTGTTCACTCTGGGGACAGCATTGCGGTTTATCCACCCCAGAGCTTAAATCAGCAGGAAATGGAACAGGTGGTGGATTACACCCTGCGTATAGGAAAAGGATTAAAAATTTGTGGTTTGATGAATATTCAGTACGTTGTGGGGGAAGAGGGTGTCTTTGTACTGGAAGTAAATCCCCGGGCATCCCGCACCGTGCCGGTCCTTTCCAAAGTCACCGGTGTTCCGATGGTGCAAGCGGCCACCCGCTGTATGCTAGGCAACAGCTTGTCAGATATGGGCTATGGTTGTGGTCTGGGGCCTGTTTCTAATTATATAACCGTCAAGGCCCCGGTTTTCTCCTTTGAAAAACTAAGTTTGGTGGAAACTTCCTTAGGACCGGAAATGAAATCCACTGGCGAGGTGATGGGGGTTGATCAAAACTTCTCCCATGCCTTCTACAAGGCCATGACAGCGGCGGGGCTAAAGGTAGCGAAAAGCGGTACAGTTTTATTTTCTGTGGCAGAACGGGATAAATTAGAGGCCGTGGCTGTGGCCAGGCAGTATGCCAGCTTGGGCTTTAAACTTTATGCCACTACCCATACTGCTGCTACCTTAAGCTCTGCGGGACTCCCGGTGCTAAATACCGAAGATCCCCTCTCTCTGGTGCGTTCAGGCAAAGTACAAATGGTGGTCAACACACCCACCAAAGGAAAAGTATCTGGCAGACCCGGCTTTCGCCTGCGCCGGTTAGCGTCTGAGTATAAAGTACCCTGCTTAACTTCCCTGGATACGGCCCGAGCCATGGCCGTCGTACTAACTGATCTGTTGCAGGGGGAACCAGTGTTGCCGGTATCCTTAAATCAATTTACAAAGTTTCTCAATGATAAAGAGCCGGTACAAAATGCAGGCTAATATGCATACGGGTAAACTAAGCCTCCGCCATACCTAAAAGGTAAAAGGCTTTAGGTATGGGTGGAAGCTAAGTTTTTCTAAGGAGGTTATGAAGATGGAGAAAATAAATGATTGTTTAAAGGGCAGGGACCTTTTGACCCTGCATGATTATACCGTTGACGAGGTAAAGTTAATTCTACAGGAAGCCCAACGGATTAAAGCAATGCAAAAGGCGGGTATCCCCCATCCTTACCTGCAGGGAAAAACCTTGGGTATGATCTTTCAAAAAAGTTCTACCCGCACCAGGGTTAGCTTTGAAGTGGGCATGTATCAGTTGGGCGGCTATGCACTGTTCCTCAGCCCCAAGGATATCCAAATGGGGCGTGGGGAATCCGTTGCCGACACCGCCCGGGTGTTGTCCCGCATGCTAGATGGCATTATGATCCGTACCTTTGCCCAGGAAGAAGTGGAGGAACTGGCTGAGTATGCAGATATACCTGTCATTAACGGACTCACTGATCGAACTCATCCCTGCCAAATTTTAGCTGATTTTTTAACCATTCAAGAACATAAAGGACAACTGGCGGGTTTAAAACTGGCCTACGTGGGGGACGGTAATAATATTGCCCACTCACTGTTGTACGGCTGTGCCAAGGTTGGTATGGACATCTGTGTGGCTTCGCCGGAGGGTTACCAACCCGATGCCCAGATTGTAAGTCAAGCCAAAGAGGATGCTCGTACCACCGGTGCAAAAGTTGAAGTGGTTAGCGATCCGGTGGTGGCCATGCAGGCTGCCGATGTGGTAATAACCGACGTCTGGGCCAGCATGGGGCAGGAAGCCGAGCAAAGGGAACGGGAAAGGGCCTTTGCAGGTTATCAAGTAAACAGCGATTTATGTGCCCATGCTAAGCCGGACTTTATTTTCCTGCATTGTTTGCCAGCCCATCGGGGTGAAGAAGTGACGGCCGAAATTATTGACGGCCCCCATTCGGTGGTATGGGATGAAGCAGAAAACCGTCTGCATGCTCAAAAAGCTGTCATGGCCCTATTGATACAGAGCTAAAGCCGGACATTTCTTATGGCTCGGCCTTGGGCCATGAGCCATGGGCCTTTTGGTGCATGTTTTGTTTAGGGGTCTTTTGCTCATGGCCCAAGGCACACGGCCCATGGCCCGGTATATTTTTATTAGTGTTAAGATATGGTGGTAAATAAGTATACATTTCAATGGTAATAAATATTTATGCACCAGTAGGAATATAAAATAATTTGTCGAAAACAATAGGCAAAAGCTTATATCGAAAGGAGTCTTTTGCAATGCCAAAGGTTGTACTTGCTTATTCCGGAGGTCTAGATACCTCTGTTATTATTGCTTGGCTGAAGGAAAACTACGGTTACGAAGTGATAGCCGTTACTGCCGATCTGGGACAGGGAGAAGAACTGGCTCCCTTGGAGGAAAAAGCCCTTCAGAGTGGTGCCAGCAAAATATATATTGAAGACCTGCGTAAGGAATTCGTCGAAGATTATATCTGGCCCACCCTAAAGGCCGGGGCCATTTACGAAGGGAAATACCTGCTGGGAACCTCCTTTGCCCGGCCATTAATTGCAAAAAAGCTAGTTGAAATTGCAGAAAAAGAAGGCGCAGTGGCTGTGGCCCACGGTGCCACCGGCAAGGGCAATGACCAAGTCCGTTTCGAACTGGGTGTCAAGGCCCTGGCCCCTCACCTGAAAGTCATTGCTCCTTGGCGGGAATGGGATATTCGTTCCCGGGAAGATGCCATTGATTACGCTGAAGCCAGGGGTATTCCAGTGCCTGTAACCAAGAAAAGTATTTATAGTAGGGATCGCAACATCTGGCACATTAGCCATGAGGGTGGCGAATTGGAAAGCCCGGCCAATGCGGCGTCCTACGATATGCTGATGCTGACGGTTCCCCCGGAAAAGGCCCCGGACCAGCCCACCTATGTGGAAATCGGCTTTGAGAAGGGGATTCCTGTTTCTATAAACGGTGAGCTAATGGACAGCATCGGCCTGCTGGAAAAACTGAATGTGATTGGTGGAGAAAACGGCATCGGCATCGTGGACATGGTGGAAAACCGCCTGGTGGGTATGAAATCCCGGGGCGTTTACGAAACCCCCGGTGGCGCCATCCTGGTATATGCACACCGGGAACTGGAACTGTTGACTTTGGACCGGGCCACCCTGCACTATAAAGAACAGATTGCCCTGCGTTATGCCGAATTGGTTTATGACGGTGTTTGGTTTGCACCCCTGCGGGAAGCTTTGGATGCCTTTGTGGACAATACCCAGCGCACCGTCACCGGTACCGTTAAGTTGAAACTGTATAAAGGCAACATGATGCCTGCCGGAGTAACTTCTCCCTATTCCCTATACGATGAAGAACTATCCACCTTTGGCCGGGATGAAGTCTACAACCAGGCCGATGCGGCAGGTTTTATTAATCTTTTTGGCCTTCCCTTAAAGGTACGGGCCATGATGGAGAAAAAGGCCGGACTCAGATGAGAAATGTGAGGTGAGAAGTTGGAAGTGAGAATTTATTCTTACATCTAACCTCTCACTTCTCACTTCTAAAGTTAAGTTATCTAGGCAAGAAACAATGAAAAATAAAAGAAGACATACAGAGGATGTGTAGAACCGTGAAACTTTGGGGCGGTCGTTTCCAGAAAACCACCGATAGTTTAGTGGAGGACTTTCACTCCTCCATTTCCTTTGATCAGAGACTATACAAACAGGATATTCGGGGTAGTATTGCCCATGCCACCATGCTGGGCAAGGTAGGCATCATTTCACTGGAGGAAGCTGCTCAAATCGTCACCGGCTTAAAGCAAATACTGGAGGAAATTGAGGCAGGTAAAGTGGAATTTGATGTGGCTGCCGAGGATATCCACATGAATGTGGAGCAACTTCTCACAGCCAAAATAGGAGCAGTGGGGAAGAAACTGCATACAGCCCGCAGCCGCAACGACCAGGTGGCTGTGGATATACGGATGTACCTAAAGGATGAAATTATCGAGATTCGGGCTCTTCTGAAGGAACTGGTGGAAACCCTATTGAACCTAGCCGAACAGCACACCAATACCGTGATGCCCGGGTATACCCATATGCAGCGAGCCCAGCCCATTACCTTTGCCCACCATCTGATGGCTTACAGCCAGATGTTTATGAGGGATATGGGAAGGCTGACGGATTGTTATAAACGGACTGATGTGATGCCCCTGGGTTCCGGTGCCCTGGCCGGTACAACCTTTCCTTTGGATCGGGAGTATACAGCAGAACTTCTGGGTTTTGCGGCAGTAAGTGACAACAGCTTGGATGCGGTAAGTGATAGGGATTTTGCAGTGGAGTTCTGCGCCGCTGCTTCCCTGATCATGATGCATCTTAGTCGTTTTTGTGAAGAAATTATTCTCTGGGCCACTGGTGAATTTGCCTTTATCGACCTGGATGACGCCTACAGCACTGGTTCCAGCATCATGCCTCAGAAGAAAAATCCAGATGTGGCCGAACTCATTCGTGGTAAAACCGGTCGGGTTTATGGGGACCTGATGGGGTTATTAACCATGCTCAAGGGTTTGCCCATGGCCTATAACAAAGATATGCAGGAAGATAAAGAAGCCCTTTTCGATGCCATGGATACCGTCAAAGGCTGTCTAATGGTCTTTCGACCCATGCTGGCCACCATGACCGTACGGCAGGAGAACATGGCCAAAGCGGCCCGGGGAGGCTTTACCAACGCCACCGATGTGGCTGACTACCTGGCCAAAAAAGGTGTGCCCTTCCGGGAAGCCCATGAAGTTGTGGGCAAGGCAGTATTTTACTGTCTGCAACAAAATAAAGCCCTAGAAGAACTGACCCTAGAGGAATACAAGGAGCTTTCTCCGGTTTTCGAAGATGATATCTATGCCGCCATCGGTGTTGAATATTGTGTTGCAGCCCGCAAGGTTAGAGGAGGGCCGGCACCGGAGGCCGTTCAACAGGCCATTACCAGAACCAAGGAACGGTTAAAACAGCTAGGAGAATAAATTGTTCCAATTACCCCGGCTTTGCCGGGGATTTTTATTATGACCTTTTTAGTTAAAAAATTGGCAGGAATATCGTACCAACTGAATAATACTTTATAATAAAACCTTTTAGGGAGAAAATACTGTGGCTGGGAGTACAATGGAACAAAGGAACGTTTTTACGGCCGAGGAAGTAGAAATTCTAATTGAGGTAAGCGCACTCCTTAGTTCGGATCTTCGGGGAGAGGAAATCCTAGAAATTTTAATGGAACAGGCTGTATTTTTGGTGAAGGCAGAGACCGGAATATTATGGCTAAGACCGGGAGAAGAAAAGGACTTGGTTCCAGTGGCTGCCTATGGGCTTGATTTTGCATCCGTCAACCTGTTGCACAAACAATTTAAAGGCTATGTGGAGAGCCTTACTGTGGGTGGCAAATCCATCATCACGAAGGAAAAAACCGGTGGAAATATACTGCTGGAAAATGCCAGCTTTGCCATGAACATGGCTGTTAAAAGTATGGTTTTTCTTCCTCTGATCAACAAAGGTAGAATCCTGGGGTGTCTGCAACTGATGAATAAGCAGGACGGAGGGGTCTTTGGACCAAGGGACCTGCGATTATGTAATACCTTTGCCAGCCAGGCAGCGGTGATTATTGACAACAGCTTCCTTATTGCCAACCAGGAGAAGTTAATGCTTAGTCTGATCAGGGCCCTTTCCTCTGCTCTGGATGCCAGAGATCCCTATACCCAGGGACATTCCGAGCGTGTCAGTAAGTTGGCCCTTTTAATTGCCAGAGAAATACAAATGAGTCATAAACAGCAAGTAGTCCTACAACGGGCAGCTTTACTACATGATGTGGGAAAAATTGGCATAAGGGACAATGTATTATTGGAACCAGGCCCTTTGGATGAGCAAAGATGGCAAATTATGAAGAGTCACCCTGTAATCGGAGCCCAGATTATCCAACAAATTGAGCCCAAATCCATGATGCAGCAAATTTATGACGGGGTCATGTATCATCAAGAAAAGTATGATGGGACAGGGTATCCCAGCGGGCTACGGGGCAAAGAAATCCCCCTGGTGGCCAGAATCATTGCCATTGCCGATGCCTATGATGCCATTACCAGTGACCGTCCCTATCGAAAGGGAAAAGATGCCAAAGAGGCTCTGGAGGAAATAGAACGGTGTGCTGGCAAGCACTTTGACCCCCAATTGGTACAGGCCTTTCTAAGAGCCATGGCAGAGCAATGATGTAAAAATTTCCAACAATTTTAATCCTTGACAGCAGAGCAGTAAAAAAATATACTATAAGTGTATTCCATATGAAAACAACTTTGATAGGGATTGTGAATCTGAAACAGGGTTGCAGAGAGCCGGGTAAGGTGAAAGCCGGTACCAATGACAGATTAACTTATCACCCTGGAGTTGCCTCTTCGAAAACCTTTGGTAAGTAGGTGGGGCCGGGTTAGGAAACCCGTTACCAAATCAGCACAATACAGAATCTGTAAGTGCAAAGTGGCTCTATTGAGCAATCAGGGTGGTACCGCGGAAGGTTTAACCTCTCGTCCCTGGCATTATGCCAGGAACGAGGGGTTTTTAGTTTTACGGACACCTTGAAAAATTTAACCCGATCTTAACAAGTTATTCCTTGACAGTTGTTAACTAAGAAATTATACTGATTAATAATTTATATTAACAGCTGTGATCGGGACAACAGTCTAAAACAGGCCACAGAGAGCCGGGTTAGGTGGAAACCGGTGCCAAAGGGTAGACTGTGCTCACCCAGGAGCTGCCCCCGTGAAAGATTTACGAGTAATTGGGGCCGGGATAGAAACCCGTTATGAATTGGCACATTACAGAGGAAACTGTTTTGATGCATGAGTGGCTCGTAAGAGCAAACAGGGTGGTACCGCGGAAGGTTTAACCTCTCGTCCCTGGCATTATGCCAGGAACGAGGGGTTTTTTATTATTTCATCGGGAGGTAAATATGATGCGCAGCGATACGATGAAGAAAGGCCTGGAGAGAGCGCCACACCGCAGTTTGTTCAGGGCCCTGGGGTTAATAGACGAAGAATTATCCCGTCCCATGATTGGTGTGGTGAACTCCTTTAACGAGATTGTACCAGGTCATATGCATTTGAGAGAAATTGCCGAAGCAGTTAAGGCCGGCGTTCGGATGGCCGGCGGCACACCGGTGGAGTTTCCGGTGATTGCAGTTTGTGATGGCATTGCCATGGGACATCCAGGTATGAGGTACTCCTTGGCCAGCCGTGAGATCATTGCAGATTCCATTGAGGTTATGGCCCAGGCCCATCCCTTTGACGGGTTGGTGCTAATACCCAACTGCGATAAGGTTGTGCCAGGCATGTTAATGGCGGCAGCCAGACTGAATATCCCTGCCATTGTGGTAAGTGGGGGACCCATGATGGCAGGTCGATTCCAAGACAAGGATGTCTCCCTGAGTCAAATGTTTGAAGCAGTGGGAGCTGTGGTGGCTAATCGCATGAGCCAGGAAGAACTGGCCGAGTTAGAGGATCAGGCTTGTCCTGGTTGTGGTTCTTGCTCCGGCATGTTTACGGCCAACAGTATGAACTGCTTAACCGAAGCATTAGGCATGGCACTGCCCGGTAATGGTACTGTTCCAGCTGTCTCCGCAGCCAGGAGAAGGTTGGCTAAAACGGCTGGTATGAGAGCCGTGGCCCTGGTTAAGGAAGATCTGAAACCCAGAGATATTCTCACCCCGGAGAACTTCCGGAATGGGTTGGCTGTGGATATGGCCTTGGGATGTTCCACCAACACAGTGTTACACTTACCCGCCATTGCCCATGAAGCAGGCCTTGATTTAGATTTAAATTTAATTAACGAAATAAGCGAAAAATCTCCCCACCTGTGTAAGCTCAGTCCTGCGGGAGAATATCACATACAGGACCTCTATGCCGCCGGCGGTATCCAGGCGGTCATGAAAGAGTTGTCCCTCAATGGTCTGATTAATCTAAACATTAAGACTGTCAGCGGCTTGACAGTTGAACAACTTATAGAACAGGCCAAGGTTAGAGATTACAATGTTATTCGCAGTGTTCAGGAACCCTACAGTCCCACTGGTGGGCTGGCCATCCTGAGGGGAAATCTTGCCCTGGAGGGAGCAGTGGTCAAGCGGGCGGCCGTAGCGCCGGAAATGCTGCAACATACAGGCCCTGCCAAAGTCTTTGATGGAGAAGAAACAGCCATTGAGGCCATTATGGGTGGCCAAATCAAAGCCGGTGATGTGGTGGTAATCCGTTATGAAGGGCCCAAAGGGGGACCTGGTATGAGAGAAATGCTGGGACCCACCTCGGTATTGGCCGGCATGGGGCTGGACAAAGAAGTTGCCCTTCTGACAGACGGACGTTTCTCCGGGGCATCCCGGGGTGCTTCCATCGGGCACATTTCTCCGGAAGCAGCGGAAGGGGGTCTTATCGCCGTCCTTCAGGACGGGGATATTGTGGAAATTGACATCCCCAATTACCGCCTCGAAGTAAAACTTGATTCGGAGGAAATAAATCGCCGAATGGCTGCATGGCAGGCACCGCAGCCCAGAGTAAAGGAAGGTTATCTGGCCCGTTATGCAGAGAAAGTATCCTCTGCGGGTAAAGGGGCCGTTTGTAATCGATAGATACTGTGTAAACATTCTTAAACCATGGGCATTTTGAGCGTATGACACCAGAACAATTGGAAAATGAGGGTTACTGGAGGTTTTTATGATGAGAATGTCTGGTGCGAAGATTTTACTTGATAGTTTAAAGGAAATGGGTGTTGATACCATTTTTGGCTACCCCGGAGGTTCGGCTATACCCATTTACGATGCACTTTATGATTCTGATATTCGCCATATATTATGCCGCCATGAACAGGGTGCCGTGCATGCGGCGGACGGCTATGCCAGAGCTTCCGGCAAGGTGGGGGTTTGCCTGGCAACCTCCGGTCCCGGAGCCACCAACTTGGTAACGGGGATTGCCAATGCGTACATGGACTCCATCCCCTTGGTGGCCATTACTGGTCAGGTACCCACTTCCATGTTGGGGCGGGATTCCTTTCAGGAGGCCGATATAACGGGTATTACCCTACCCATAACAAAACATAACTACATTGTGAAAGATATTAATGAACTGGGCAAGGTTGTGAAAGAAGCCTTTCATATTGCCGCCAGCGGGCGGCCCGGTCCGGTATTGATAGACATTCCCAAGGACATTTCTGCCGGGGAGATGGACTATCAGCCCAATGGTCCTGTGGACCTGCCCGGGTACAAACCGCCGGGCATGGCTCGGGAAGATTTGGTTAATCAGGCCTTTCGTTTAATCGCCGTCAGTGAGCGACCGGTGATTTATGCCGGTGGCGGAATTATCAGTGCTGGTGCCCATGAGGAACTGAAGAAATTGGCCGAAACCATTCTGGCTCCGGTGGCAACCACCCTGATGGGGTTAGGGGGATTCCCCGGTGACCATGCCTTGGCCCTGGGCATGTTGGGTATGCATGGTACAAAATATGCTAACTTTGCTATCTGTGATTGCGATTTGCTCATTGCTGTGGGGGTTCGCTTCGATGACCGGGTCACCGGTAAAGTGGAGTCCTTTGCTCCCAACGCCAAAATTATTCATATTGACATAGATCCCGCAGAGCTGGGGAAAAATGTGCGGGTGGATGTACCCATCGCCGGCAATGTAAAACTGGTGTTGCAGCAACTGTTGGAGCGGGTTCAGACAAGGATCCCCGAGGCTTGGCAACATAAAGTTGCCCAGTGGAAGAAGGAATATCCCCTTGACTTTGATGAAAACGGTGAGGGTTTAACACCCCAATATGTTATTCGGGAAATCTACCGGCAGACCGGAGGAGAAGCCCGGATTGCCACCGAAGTGGGTCAGCACCAGATGTGGGCGGCGCACTATTACACCTACACCAAGCCCCGCTCCTTTATCTCCTCCGGTGGTTTGGGGACCATGGGATATGGTTTTCCTGCTGCCATCGGGGTGCAGGTGGCCTGTCCGGAGGAAACAGTTTTTGATATTGCCGGGGATGGCAGTATCCAGATGAATATTCAAGAGTTAGCCACAGCGGTGGATTATGACCTACCTGTAAACATTGCTGTGATGAACAATGGTTACTTGGGCATGGTTCGCCAGTGGCAGGAACTCTTTTATAATCGTCGCTATTCCTACGTTGAGATGAAAAGCCCCAACTTTGTAAAACTGGCCGAGGCCTATGGTGCCGAAGGCTACCAGGTAACCCGCAAGGATGAGGTTGCGGAGGTAATGCAGGCAGCAGTGCAATCCCGTAAACCGGTATTAATGGACTTTGTGGTTGAAAGAGAAGGAAACGTATTGCCCTTTGTCCCACCGGGCAAAGCGTTAAATGAAATGTTAGGGTAGAAAAGGGGTGTCTATATGTATCACACACTGGCGGTATTAGTGGAAAATAGTCCCGGTGTATTGGCCCGTGTAGCTGGTTTATTTAGCCGGCGTGGTTATAACATCGATAGTTTGGCAGTGGGCCGCACCGACGATCCTGCGATCTCCCGCATGACCATTGTGGTGGAGGGAGATGAAAGGGTGCTGGAGCAGGTCAGCAAACAACTGCACAAACTGGTGGATGTCATCAAAATTAACGATATCACGGCGAACCCCCATGTGGATAGGGAATTGGTTCTTATTAAAGTCAGTGCTGACAATGGCAGCCGGAATGAAATTATGCAAATTGCACAGATTTTCCGGGCCAACATCGTTGATTATGGACACAAGAACCTTACCCTGGAATGTACTGGCAATCAAGAGAAAATTAATGCCTTTGAAGAAGCCCTGCGTCCCTTCGGTATGAAAGAATTAGTACGTACCGGTAAAGTAGCTATGCTACGGGGTGCCAAATATACCAATATCACCAAGACAAAAGAGGAGGACTAATCATGGTAAAGGTTTACTACGATGCAGATGCAAACTTGGAGTTTCTGAAAGGTAAAAAAATTGCTGTTCTAGGCTATGGCAGCCAGGGTCATGCCCAGGCCCAGAGCCTTAGAGATAGTGGTTTAGATGTGGTAGTGGGTCTGCGCAAAGACAGTGCCCGCTGGAGCAAGGCAGAAGCAGACGGTCTGCAGGTGGCCACCGTGCCCGATGCCTGTGCTCAGGCAGAGGTTATCCAGGTATTGCTGCCCGATGAAATTCAAGGTCGGGTTTATGCGGAAGAAATTGAACCATACCTCAGTGAAGGCAAGGCGCTAATGTTCTCACACGGTTTTAACATCCACTTTGGCCAAATTGTGCCTCCCAAAAATGTAGACGTATTTCTGGTAGCACCCAAAAGCCCCGGCCATCTGGTAAGACGCATGTATGCTGAAGGCAAAGGGGTTCCCGGACTGGTGGCGGTACACCAGGATTATACCGGCAAAGCCAAAGACATTGCCCTGGCCTATGCCAAAGGCATTGGCTGCACCAAAGCCGGTGTCTTTGAAACCTCCTTTAGAGAAGAAACCGAGACAGACCTCTTTGGTGAGCAAGCCGTTCTGTGCGGCGGCGTCAGTGAATTAATTAAGGCGGGTTTCGATACCTTAGTAGAGGCGGGCTATGCACCGGAAATGGCCTACTTCGAATGCCTGCACGAACTGAAATTAATTGTGGATCTCATTTACGAAGGTGGTCTTTCCAGAATGAGATACTCCGTCAGCAACACCGCGGAATATGGGGATTACATGATTGGTCCCCGTATTGTTAATGAAGAAACCCGTGAAGAAATGAGACAGGTATTAATGGAAATCCAGGACGGTACCTTTGCCCGCAACTGGATGCTGGAAAATCAGGTAAAGTCTCCTCAGTTCAATGCAGTTCGTAAAATGGAACAAGAACATCCCATCGAAGAAGTGGGCGCAAGATTGCGTGAAATGATGCCCTGGTTGAAGAAGTAGTTGCTATAAAGTAGTCCTTTGGGGTCTTGCCATGAGCCATTAGCCCTGAGCTCTTTAGATTTAGGGCTAATGGCAAGGCATACTCTGTTAAAAGTTGATAGTGATATAAATAATAAAATTTAAAGCTAAAAGCTAATGGCTAATAGCTAACGGCTAAAAGCCCATAGCTCACAGCTAAATTGGGAGGGATATGCTTTGAAAATTACCTGTGCCGAAGCGTTAGTTCGTTGCCTGGAGTTGGAAGGCGTAGAATTGATTTTCGGTTATCCTGGTGGTGCTATCCTCCCTGTCTACGATGCCTTGATAAACAGCAAGATTAAGCATATTTTAACCCGGCACGAACAGGGTGCGGCCCATGCGGCCAGTGGCTATGCTCGAACAACGGGCAAAGTTGGGGTATGCATGACTACCTCAGGACCCGGTGCTACAAACCTAGTCACAGGTTTGGCCAACGCATACATGGACTCTATTCCCCTGGTTGCTATCACCGGCCAGGTTCCCACCTCTCAGGTAGGGACTGATGCCTTCCAGGAAGTGGATATTACCGGTATTACAATACCAGTTACCAAACATAATTACCTGGTCAAAGATCCTAAAATGTTGCCCAAAATTTTGAAGCAAGCCTTTCATATTGCCCAGACAGGTAGGCCGGGCCCGGTTTTAATTGACCTGCCCAAGGATGTGGCCCAGGCCGAAATTAACTTTAATTACCCCCAAGATGTGGAACTAATGGGGTACAAACCAACGGTTAAGGGGCATGTGGCTCAGATCAACCAAGCTGCCAAATTGATCATGCAGGCAGAACGGCCGGTTATTTATACCGGAGGAGGTATTGTTAATGCCAACGCCTCGGAGGAACTGCTTTGGTTGGCTGAAACCATCGATGCTCCGGTGGTGTCTACCCTAATGGGATTAGGTGCCTTTCCCGGAGATCACAGATTGTTTTTAGGGATGCTGGGTCTACATGGTATTAAAGCGGCCAATTTGGCGGTGACAGAGTGCGATCTGCTGATTACATTAGGTGCTCGCTTTGATGACAGGGTTACGGGTAGAATCAGTGGCTTTGCTCCCAATGCCAAGGTGATCCATGTGGACATTGACCCCGCAGAAATAAGTAAGAATGTTATTTCTCACATGCCAATTGTGGGAGATACCAAAAAAGTGTTGGAAGCTTTACTGGTTCGGCTGGATAAGAAGCAGAACATTTCTTGGAATGCCAAAGTAGCCGACTGGAAGAAAGAGTTTGGGCCTAGATATCAAGCTGAAGGTGAGTATCTGAAGCCCCAGCATATTATAGAAGAAATTCATCGGCATACCAATGGTAAAGCCATCATGACCACTGACGTAGGCCAGCATCAGATGTGGGTGGCTCAACACTATACCTTTACTGGCCCAAGGGATTTGGTTACTTCTGGCGGATTGGGCTGCATGGGCTTTGGTCTTCCCGGTGCCATCGGGGCACAAATAGGCAGGCCCAATGAAACCGTCGTTTTGGTAACAGGTGACGGCAGCTTCCAGATGACTTTGAATGAACTGAGCACAGCAGCAGAGCAGGGTTTGCCCCTGAAAATATTTGTTCTGAACAACCAGCGGCTGGGTATGGTTCGGCAACTTCAGGAATTCTATTGTGATAAACGCTATACCGCTGTGGATTTTTCTTTTGTGCCGGATTTCGCTGCACTGGCCAGGGTGTACGGCTTTAAGGGCATAACCGTTAAGAACGAAGAAGAACTTCAGAAGGCCTTAAAGGAAACCTTTGGGGAGACGGGGCCGGTGCTGGTGGATTGTACCATTGATCCTGAAGAAAATGTTTTGCCCATGGTGTTGGCTGGTAAAGATATCAATGATTGTGTGGATTGTTAATAAAAAATACGGGAGGGAAATGGTTTGAACAACCGGGTCCATATCTTCGATACCACCCTGAGGGACGGTGAACAGTCCCCGGGTGTTAGCTTAAACTTAAATGAGAAACTGCAGATAGCTAGGCAGCTAGCCCGGCTAGGGGTGGATATTATTGAAGCTGGGTTTCCCATTACCTCCCCTGGAGATTTTGCTGCTGTTCAGGCTGTGGCCAGGGAAGTGCGGGGCGTTACGGTGGCAGGTCTGGCCCGAGCCAACTTCAAGGACATTGATGTGGCTTGGGATGCCATCAAAGAAGCCGAACAGGCACGCATTCATACCTTTATTGCTACATCGGATATTCACTTGAAATATAAATTACGTAAGGACCGGGAACAAGTGATTGAGGCAGCGGTGGCGGCTGTCAAGCATGCTAGAAAGTACACTTCAGATGTGGAATTTTCTGCTGAAGATGCTTCCCGTTCGGACATAGATTACCTTTGCCGGATTTTTCAGGAAGTGATTAAGGCCGGGGCCACTGTCATTAATGTGCCGGATACGGTGGGTTATACCACACCGGGGGAATATGCCCAATTTATTCGAGACATTCTGGAAAAAACACCGGGCATGGAAAAGATCGTTTTAAGTGTTCACTGTCACGATGATTTGGGGCTGGCAGTGGCCAACTCACTGGCCGCTGTGGGCGCTGGTGCCCGGCAGGTGGAAGGTGCCATTAACGGTATTGGGGAAAGGGCAGGCAATGCTGCCCTGGAGGAAGTGGTGATGGGCCTGTACACCCGCAAGGACTACTATGGGTTAATGACTGGCATAAACACCCCGGAGATTTATCGCACTAGTCGATTGGTTAGTTCCTTAACCGGCATGCCAGTGCAGCCCAATAAATCTGTGGTGGGCAAAAACGCCTTTGCCCACGAGTCCGGCATTCATCAGGACGGTGTTCTGAAGGAACGTACCACCTATGAGATTATGAATCCAGAGCAAGTTGGTATTACCGCCAACAACCTGGTGTTGGGTAAACATTCCGGACGACACGCCTTCCGGGATCGCCTAGAAGAATTGGGTTATCATTTGAATGAGGAAGAATTAAACTTAGCCTTCAGTCGGTTTAAAGTTTTGGCAGACAAGAAAAAGGAAATTACCGATCATGACCTGCAGGCCATGGTGGAAGATGAAATTAAGCATATTCCGGACACCTATGTGTTGAAATACCTGCATATTTCCACCGGGACCGCTGTGGTACCCACGGCTACCCTGGGACTGCAGATGGGTGATGAATTAAAGGAAGAGGCTGCCTGCGGGGACGGTCCCGTGGATGCCATCTATAAGACCGTGGATAAAATCACCGGCATATCCTGTACCCTGGTCAACTATGCCATTAATGCCATCACTGGCGGCAAGGATGCCCTGGGGGATGTAACGGTAAAAATTCGGTGTGAGGAAAAAGAAAAGGTTTATATTGGCCGTGGTGTCAGCACCGATATTTTAGAGGCCTCTGCCAAGGCATATGTTAATGCCATTAATAAATTAATTCATGACATGCAATAGAACAACAAGAGGGGTGAAGAACCGTGCCAATGACCATAACAGAAAAAGTACTGGCTGCGGCGGCAGGCAAAGAAAGTGTAAAACCCGGTGAACTAATTAACGCCAAGGTGGACCTTGTTTTGGCAAATGACATTACAGCACCGGTGGCCATAAAAGAATTCCAGAAGATTGGCCTTGATAAAGTTTGGGATAAAAATCGGGTGGCCCTGGTGCCGGACCATTTTACACCGAATAAAGACATTAAGTCTGCAGAGCAGGCAAAACTGGTACGGGACTTTGCCCATACCCAGGAACTAGCAAACTACTTTGAGGTTGGCCGTATGGGGATTGAACACTGTCTGTTGCCCGAACAGGGACTGGTGGGCCCCGGCGACGTTATTATCGGGGCGGATTCCCACACATGTACCTATGGTGCCCTGGGGGCCTTTGCCACCGGCGTGGGCAGCACCGATTTGGCTGCTGCCATGGCCCTGGGTGAGACCTGGTTTAAGGTACCGGAATCCATAAAATTTGTCTTTAACGGTCAATTGAACAAATATGTAGGCGGCAAGGATTTAATTCTGCATACCATTGGTCAAATCGGGGTAGATGGTGCTCTGTACAAAGCCATGGAGTTTTGCGGAGAAGCCATCAGTCAGTTGTCCATGGATGGACGTTTTACCATGTGCAACATGGCCATTGAAGCCGGCGGGAAAAATGGCATTATTCAGCCGGACGAAATTACCAGACAGTATGTGGAAGGACGGACCAAGCGACCCTACACCTTCTATACCAGTGACCCCGATGCCCAATACTCAAAGGTATATGAGTTTGATGTTAACAAAATAGAACCCCAGGTGGCCTTCCCCCATCTGCCGGAAAATGCCCGCCCGGTAAGTCAGGCCGGCCATGTGGACATTGATCAGGCGGTTATTGGTTCTTGCACCAACGGTCGTATGGAGGATTTGCGCCTAGCTGCTGAAATCCTCAAAGGGAAAAAGGTTCATCAGCAGGTTCGTTTAATTGTAATCCCGGGTACCCAGGAAATCTACCGCCAGGCCATGCGGGAAGGCCTCTTTGAAATCTTCCTGGATGCCGGGGCCGTTGTCAGCACTCCCACCTGTGGTCCCTGTCTGGGCGGACACATGGGAATCCTGGCCAAGGGAGAACGCTGTATTGCCACCACCAACCGTAACTTTGTAGGCCGCATGGGTCATGCTGAAAGCGAAGTTTATCTGGCCAACCCGGCAGTGGCGGCTGCCAGTGCCATTACCGGACGTATTTCTCATCCCCAGGAGGTGCTGTAAATGAATCAGCAGGGTAAAGTATGGAAGTTTGGCAACGACATTGACACGGATATCATTATTGCAGCACGCTATTTAAATAGTTCCGACCCCGTGGAGTTGGCTAAGCACTGCATGGAAGATGGTGACCCTACCTTTGCTTCCAAGGTAAGCGCCGGGGATGTTATGTTGGCGGGTAAAAACTTTGGCTGTGGCAGTTCCCGGGAACATGCCCCCATTGCCATTAAAGCGGCGGGAGTATCCTGTGTGGTGGCTAAATCCTATGCGCGGATTTTCTATCGTAATGCCTTTAACATTGGTTTGCCTATCTTTGAATGTCCAGAGGCTGTGGACGAAATCAATGAGGGAGATGTGATCACCGTAGATGCCGCCAGCGGGGCCATTGTTAACCAAACCAGCGGCAAGCACTATCAGGCAGTACCCATTCCCGATTTTATGAGGCAAATCATCGACGCCGGCGGACTGATCAGCTATGTTAAAGGACGGGTGAAACAAGATGTATAAAGTAGCTTTGCTGCCCGGTGATGGTATCGGGCCGGAAATTGTTCCCCAGGCTGTACGGGTTTTACAAGCCATCGGGGAGAAATATAAGCGAGAATTTTCCTTCCAAACAGCTCTCATCGGCGGTGCTGCCTATGATGCCACCGGTCATCCCCTACCGGAAGAAACCCTGGCAGTTTGCCGCAACAGTGATGCTATTTTATTGGGGGCAGTGGGCGGGCCTAAGTGGGATAACCTGGAGCCCCAACTGCGGCCGGAGCGGGGAGCACTGTTGCCACTGAGAAAAAAATTGGGCCTCTATGCCAATGTTCGCCCTGCGTCGGTGAATTCAGCCCTGGCAGAAGCCTCCCCCTTAAAGGAAGAACTTGTTTCTGGCTTAGATATCTTAATTATCCGGGAATTAACCGGGGGACTCTACTTTGGCCAAAAACACCGGGAAGATATACCCGGTGGTGGACAAAAGGCAGTGGAAACCTTGGAATATACCACTGAAGAAGTTGAGCGGGTAGCCCGTTTAGGCTTTGAAATGGCCAGCAAGAGAAATAAAAAACTGATGTCCGTGGATAAGGCCAATGTTTTAGAAAGTTCCCGGTTGTGGCGGGAAGTTGTGGAAGAAGTGGCAAAGGATTATCCGGATGTTGAACTAAGCCATATGTATGTGGATAACTGTGCCATGCAACTGGTGCGCTATCCCAAGCAGTTTGACGTTATGGTTACAGAGAACATGTTTGGAGATATCCTAACGGATTTGGCCTCCCAGCTTACGGGGTCCATCGGTATGCTGCCTTCGGCTAGCTTAGGTGGAGAAGTGGCCCTGTATGAGCCCATTCATGGTTCAGCCCCGGATATTGCCGGTAAGAACCTAGCCAATCCCATTGCTACCATCCTTTCCGCAGCCATGATGCTTAGAATATCCTTTGGTTTAGAGACGGAAGCTGCAGCCATTGAGCAAGCTGTGGCCAAGGTCCTGGATCAAGGTTACCGCACCGGGGATATCATGCAGCCCGGTAAGACAAAGGTAGGAACAGTGGAAGTGACCGATGCGATAATAAAGGCTCTGGGGTAATAATATGGGGTCTAGCCATGGGCTGTGAGCCATGAGCTATTTAGTTTACCAAAAGCTCATGGCTCACGGCTAAAGGCTAATGGCCGGACCCTAAAGAAATACAATATAAGCTTAGATGAGGTGGTTTGATTGGGGATTTAAGGCTCATTAAAATGTATGACACCACACTGCGGGACGGCACCCAGGGAGAAGGGGTGAGTCTTTCAGCAGAAGACAAGGTGAAAATTGCCCTGCGGTTGGATGAAATGGGCTTCCAGTATATAGAAGGGGGTTGGCCCGGTTCCAACCCAAAGGATATGGAGTTTTTTCAAAAAATTCAACAGTATTCCTTAAGAAATGCACAGGTTACAGCCTTTGGCAGCACCTGTCGGCCAGGTGTGGAACCACATGAGGATGCAAACATCAATTGTTTGCTGGAAGCAGGGGCAAAAATAGCCACAATTTTCGGAAAATGCTGGGACTTTCATGTGACCAAAGCTTTAAACACAACCCTGGAAGAGAATCTACGCATGGTCCGGGAATCGGTGGCTTATTTAAAAAGTAAGGGATTGATGGTCTTTTTTGATGGTGAGCACTTCTTTGACGGTTATAAAGCCAATGCAGACTATGCCCTGTCTGTATTAAAGGCCGCTGTCCAGGGGGGAGCCGCCACAGTGATCCTCTGTGATACCAACGGTGGCAGCATGCCCCAGGAAATCCAGCGGGCTGTAACCCATGTGGTAGAAGAACTGCCCGGTGTAGAATTGGGCATTCACGCCCACAACGATGGGGAAATGGCAGTGGCCAACAGTATCATGGCTGTACAGGCCGGAGTTTCACAGGTGCAGGGAACCGTCAATGGATTAGGAGAGCGGTGTGGCAATGCCAATCTTTGCTCCATCATCCCAAATCTTGCTTTAAAGATGGGATATTCTACCATTCCGGCGGAGAACCTTGTTTATCTAACTGAGCTTTCACGCTATGTCTATGAACTGGCAAACCTAAATCCCATTGCCAATCAACCCTTTGTTGGAGAAAGTGCCTTTGCCCATAAGGGGGGCATCCATGTCAGCGCCCTCATGAAAGAACCGGGCACCTATGAACACATGAACCCCGAAGCTGTGGGTAATGTACGACGGGTGCTCATGTCAGAATTGGCGGGTATTTCCAACCTTCTTTATAAATATAAAGAACTTCATTTAGATAAAAGCAGCCCCGAAGGACGGCAGGTGCTGGAGAAACTTAAAAACATGGAGCATGGAGGCTACCAGTTTGAGGCAGCCGAAGGCTCCCTGGAATTGATGTTGCGAAAGGCCATGAACGGCTACCGGGAACCCTTTCAATTAGAAAGTATGCGCTTGATCTTAGAGATGAGGGAAGAGAACCCCATCCACTCCGAAGCCGTCATTAAGTTAAAGGTAGGAGACCAAGTGGTGCACACCGCAGCCGAAGGAAACGGCCCGGTACACGCCCTGGATAACGCATTAAGAAAGGCCCTGGAGACCTTTTATCCCGAAGTGGCAGGTATGCGGCTTTCGGACTACAAAGTCCGGGTGCTGGAGGAAAAGGCAGGGACAGA